>WAKH01000025.1 GCA_015523485.1 Thermodiscus sp.
GCCTATGATCTCCTGGAGGCTTAAAGCTGTAGAGGTGTGGCCGAAACCCAATTTTGTAACAGTCGCTCCCTATGTAGAATCATCTGATGTAGAGGCACCAACTCATCACATTGACGGTGACCCGAGCGATTACAGAGCTTGGAAATCCTTCCCCGAGGGGCGAATTGCTGTAACAATTCCTCCAGGGAATCCTGATGACCTGAAGTATGTTGCATTGCATGCTTGGGAGTCTGGGGCGAAGGGAGTTATCGTTGGTAGTCGAGTCCCTAGAAAGATAGTTTCAACGGGCTCCTGGGGGTATAGTTATGTCGCTGGTGCACCTACACCAATACCTATTGTCGTCGTGGATGTGGAGAGCGCGAAGAAGATCTCCTGGGAGGGTAAGGCGAGAATCCACGTTGAAGCACGTACAGTACCCACTACAGGATACACTGTTAGGAGTAGAATACATGGCGACAAGCTGGTAGCTGTCGGAGCCCACTATGATAGATGGTACTGTGGGTTCCAGGACGATATCCTCGGCATAGCCCAATCGATACTCGCTGCCAAACTACTCTCCGAGGCTGGTTACGGTGTTGACTTACTAGTCTTCACAGCAGAGGAACATGGTGCCCCTGGATACGCGGGATGGTACTGGGCATGGGGGAGCCGGTGGTATGTCAACCAGCTAAAGCATGCAGAATTAACCGACGAGTATACAGCATATTTGAACTTCGACGTTGCTGGCAATGAGCCGGTAATTGTCTCAGGTAGCCCCCAATACACCAAGCAGACAATACAACGCCTCAAAGGATACGGTGTAAATGTGAGGGAGCGAGGAGTAGAGTGCCCTGAATGCGATAGCTTAAACTTCGCAATGGCTGGGATACCGACGATAAGCATCCACAGTCTATGGAACGAGAGGATTAGAGAGTTCTATCATACGCCTAGTGATACGCCCGAACAGGCAGACCTTAGAGTGGCTACTGCAACAGTACTCGCAATGGTTGAATCTATCAAGAATGGTCCTAATTGGAACCACCTAGTTGAGAAGCTCGAGGAGGTCCTAGGCGATGGTCCAGTTCTTGCAAGGAACATCTTATACATACTCGTGGCTGAGGCCGAGAAAAGGGGATGGGAGCCTGTTTATAGGTGGATGGCTCAAAGATTTCTAAAACCTGTCCTAATAGGAGATTACCGTTACGATTATGGCCAGGATTTTGAAGCCCACTATTTCCCCGAGATATATGCCGCGAAACGAGTAGAGCAGAATCACCCGTACGCTGTAATTATCCCGGGCGAAGAGAAGCTACTCTACCAGCCAAGGCCTAACAGCAACTTCATGGAGCAGGTCTTCTATACGCTTCTCGACCTATGGGCTAGGTTCAGGGATGAGTTGAAATGGCTGAAGAAGTAGACTGCAGGCCTAGGAGGCTATTTGTGAAAACTCATAGGAGCCTGCCTGAAGCCATCAAAAAGATCCTCGAAGATACCACGGGAATCCCAGTTCTCCAGTATACTGGTAAATGTAGCAAGGATGACATACTCATCTACTCTCCACTAACAAGAAGACCCCAAGGAGAATGCCTCAAAATCCGCGTACCACACCTGACCCTACTCGTTCCATTACTAAGAAAAGCATCAAGTGACTGGTGCAGCTTCATAAACGACCCTGAGACCTTCTACCATCGATTCCTCCTAGAGGAGTCTATCAGGATCTATGAAGATTTCGAGCCAGCTTGGACCGGGACACCCGTCCTGCCTAGACACCCTCCCCCTATACTCATCGCCTCAGAAATCTATGTTCACAGTATGGAAATATTCCGTAGAGAATTGAAGCGTAGGACTTCTCAGGGCGCCGACATCGTCGTGGTCGGGGCAGATAAGTACACTAATCGTCAAGATTATATCAGTGCAGTTAGAGAGGCGACCGTGGATCATATAGTATTCGTTGATCCAATGGGGCTCATAACTCCACAGGAGGCGTATCATTATGGCGCAACGGGCTGGATGAGTATAACCCCATGCGAGATGGAGGCTGTTGATGAAAGTATCAGGGAGGATTTGGCCTTCGTTATCATTCCTAGAAGACTGTCTTCAGCGCATGAAAGGTACAATGAATTGAAGACTGCTATTAAGACAGGAGAGAGTCTCGGGTTTAAGAAGATGATTCTCGATCCAGTACTCCAGCCAGCCATATCACCTGGTGTTATGGAGGGGTTCTACGCGGCTCTATTACTGAGGAGGGATGGATTTGGCCCTCTCATGCTTGGTATTAATAACGTGTTTGAACTCCTCGATGCCGATACTAGCGGCAGTATTGGCTTGCTAGTATCATTGGCAGCAGAGTCTGGTAGTAGTCTTGTTCTAGTTAGTGAAGAGAGTGCTAAGTCTCGTGGTGCTACGATAGAAGCTGTAGTTGCGTCTAGGATGGCTAGCTTAGCTCTGTATTATGGTTCTCCTCCTAAGGATTTCCCGTTTAGGTTATTCATGGTTAAAGAGAAGGGACGGGATTTAGTGATTTGATGCGTACTTAACTTTTCTGTTGATTAAAAATAGATTGATATTATATTGATTTATATTTTATATATAATTTAGTGTGTAAACATATACGTCCGATGTAAGCATAAAAAATTAACCATCGGTTAACACACTCTTGGACGGTGCCAACGAATTGTCAACTGAGAATAAATCCATAAAAGAGGCCCAAGCGGATAGACTACCAATCAATAGACGGACGAAAAGGAGGTCAGAAATCAAGTACACCCACGAATGGAGCAGTTCAAAAACACTGGAGATAGCAGACTAAACTAACGTCCCCCTCCCCAGAGGGTGGTATTATGGACAGCTCTGAATTAATCACCCTACTTAAAAAAGTGATTGAGTATGACTACACCAGAAGTTATGCAGAATCCTTCCTTCCAGGCCATCTCCCGAGGCTATACAATAAGTTACTCGATGTAGATCCAAAAAACATCAGGCACTATAAAGTAGACGAGTACAACGTCTTTATCGTTACGGACAACGTAAAGAAATACATGGATTTAATGAAGTCAGCAATAAGAAGTCTAAAGGCAGTCTTCGATGAAACGGAGAGCTTAGGGAGAAATCTGGGTATAGGTGAATGGGTCCTTGATTATGCCTCTACTATAAGGAACACGTTATCCCACGATTTAAGACAAGAGACAATACCAATAGGAGCATTCATTGTTGGAAAAGATGTTGAGGCTGAAAGATACTTCATTCATATCCTTCCTCTGCCTATGTCAGTACTTTTATACAAGTGCAGGCGAAGACTAACACCTAATATCGTCAAGGCGGTCATGGGATTTGACTTCAACTACTGGGAATATCAAGGAGGACCTGGTAGAGTCAGGGTTCAGGGTGATCTCGTTATAGAAGTGATCCATAATTATAAAGACCAATCGCCGTGCCAAGCTCTAACAGAGTTCTACTATAATGAAATCCACAATACGATTAAATCAATTAGGAGAGATGTAATATACCAGCGGTTAACGTATAGAATACTAAGAGAAATTGAGGCAGACCATGTGATCATGAGGAAAAATAAGAATTTCATACAATACTTGGCGGCTGTTTTAACGTTTGCATCAAACTACGTAATCAAGGATCTTCTGGGCAAACGTCATCCAGATGTAGGATTCGAGGTGCGCCTTACGCCTCGGTATGAATATGTAGATGGTAAAATGAGTTTTCTAAAAATGACGGTTTATATCGTTGATTTAGATAACAATTATCCCCATCATCTAGCGAGGCTAAATAAAATAATTAACTCTATTGATGATAAGAAGACCAATAGAACTAGCAAAGATGAGAAGTATGAAAACTCCCTCTATACGAGAACGGGCGAGCTCATTAATTTAGATTTAAATGACATGAATCTACTTTTGGGCTCATATGTCAAGGGCAGCCTGTACAGTAGAATAATGCATGAATTTAGTCAACATGAACTCTACCTATCACTGGATAATGTAATAATAGCAATTGATATAGATGACTTAGTTGACTTCATCGATTACTATGTGGAAAAGAGATTGGAAGAGACGCTTTACACAAAACTAAGCTGGGATATCTGTGGTGAACCATCCAAATCAAGTCACTGGGGAAGTACTATCTTCGATGGAGTCGTATCCAACACAGCGTACTTAACGAGATATGTTCTAGGCTTATCGAAAATAACAATTGACCGCCACGAAATAGAGCTCTCTGGGATCGATCTCACACACAGTTTAACAGCGAAGGCCCTAAGAATCAAATCAGACTATGAAGGAATACTAACGGTCAAAAAATACCTCCTGGACACGAAGAGACCCAATACCACAACACTCTGCACTAGGGAGGTTGTCGATGCTTTGGCGAGATTTTTTGGAACCAAGGAAGGAGAGATTTACGCGTTGGTCGAGAACGACATTGACCTTTATCATCCAGAACATGGAAGTCATAGATTTGAAATAAAACACCCAACAATTGTCAAATTCACCCTGCTAAATAGCACAAAATAGCGCTGGTGGTAACATGATTAACAACGAGTTTATGAAAAAGCTCACCAATGATATAGTAAGACTAGAGAAGCTGAGATACCTTGTACACCCTGAGATTTCTCCGATCCATCGTGATCAATTTGCTTATTATAGCACTATTATCGATTTAAGATATATTATGTTACGAGAAAAAGATAATCCTAACATACTCTTGCGAGACATTCCCCTGATACAAGAACTAGATTTATTGCGAGATGACAAAAGAGAATGCATATATGATCTACTATTAACCCTAATTGAATCTCTAGAAGGTACGAGATCCGTTAAGAGTACTAAACGCAAGATAACATTATCAGATATTGTTAAATTTTGTTTAGATACAAATCAATATGCAGAGTTCAGCGACCTTGAGTTAATGGAAATATATCCCGGATACTATAAAGCTCGGCTTAAGATATGTAAAAATGACAACGGAGTATATGAACTATTTAACACCCACGTCTACATCGATTATCTAGAGACTACCGCATATGCTTCAATATCCAACATAACAGAGGAAGGAAACTGCACCCATATAGAGATTGATATTGCAAACGTTATAGAACACGATTGGAATCTAAAGGTGTCGTTAAGGCTTGATACACCCTGGTCTAGTTTTAGCAATACTTATCGAGAGATTTGGCGCACATATACCATTCATCTAAGAGCTAGTCAAGGAGGGAGCGGTGAATATATAAAATTATGGAAAACTTATAATTATATTAATGAAGCTATAATTTATGCAAGCAACGGCGCAGGCAGATACTTTCCAGATATCAAAGGCAATAATATAAACCTACCCACCTTTTGGCTATGCAGAGAACTTCACGAAAACTACACTATAAAACAAAGTATATGCAAGACAACCGGGTCGAGTTTAACAGCACTTGTATTTGAGCCAGTTATAGGAAAGGATAAAATAAAGAATCAAGTGCAGGATCCGGAGCGGTTCCTAAAGTCTTATCCAAAGAAACCTTACCTCTATCGTCCGCTGGGCTATTCTGGAATGGAAAGGGCATTATTCTTCGAGGTACCTGCCTATGGAACCCTCGACGTCTATAAGAAGAGAATCTTGGATCTACCTCCAAGGGATCTATATATCATTATTAAATCGATGATTGATTCTGTCGAGGCTTATAGAAAGGAGCTAGGAAAGCATGGACTAATAACCGACTGGAACATATTCTTAACTTCAAGAGGGGTAAAGTTGGGGCCATCTAGAACTATTGCGAATGAATTATTCAGAGTACCGTTGAAAACAGAATTGAACGACTACCAGATGCTGGCCCGCGTTGTCTCCACTATAGCTGAAGACCTTCTTGAAAGTTACAATAATACCAACTCAGATACAAGTGTCTACATTAATGAAATTACAGGTGCTCTTGAGGAAGGCGATATCCAGAGAGTTTATAATATACTCTCGGATTGGAAGGCTAAAATATCGTGAGACTTTAAAGGTTATCCGAAGCCCGTATTAACCTCTTAAGCATACACTAAAATTGTTGTATGGGAGGAGACCCTCAGTGTCAGAAGAGATTCTGGAACTAATTAAGGTATGGTTAAAGGACGAGTTGACATATGCCGCGAGGCTTAGAAAATTAGCTGACAGCCTGAAGCATCCGGTTCTCAAAGCCCTCTTCAGCGCAATAGCAAAGGACTCCGAGAAACATAACCTTATCCTTACTGGAATGAAGGAATACTTGGAGAATAACAGGCCCTTTATTACAGAGGAGGATATAGATGCGATTAAGAAGAGTATCAAGGAGCACATAGAAGAGGAGAGCCACTCTATCAAGGAGCTGACTAGGCTAAAAGAGCAGGTTAAGGATCCTGCTATCCTACTCCTAGTCGAGGCTATGCTTGAGGATGAGATGAGGCATCACGCCCTCTTAGTACAGATTGAGAAGATTATCGCACAAAAGGAGAAGATTACTGATCAGGAGTTGTGGGAGAGCCTGTGGCTCCATAGCCCTTACCATGGAGCACCTGGTGGGTAAATTAAAAATATTTTATATTTATTTTTCTTCCTGCTCGGTGTCGGCCCTAGGAATGCTGGAATAGGCTATCAATGTGATAGCCGCGATACTAATCGATAGTATGGCATATCTTATCAGGGGAGACCAGTTCAACAATATCAGAGCCCAGCCAATCTTTGGTATGGTATACTTCACCCTGCCTATCACATCTTCTTGATAGACCTTGTATGGGTCAACGTTGGCGTTAGCGTCTCCCTTGGTCCATA
>WAKH01000026.1 GCA_015523485.1 Thermodiscus sp.
ACCCCAAAGGATTGTACAAGAAGGCATTGGCGGGTGAAATAAAACACATGACTGGCATCGACGACCCATATGAGCCGCCCGAGAATCCATGGCTCGTCCTTGACACAGAGAATCAGTCGGCTAGCGAAAACATTGAAATTTTATACCAACGCCTTAAAGAAGAGTTAACTGAAATAAGGTTACTGTGTGAGGGGTAAGGACAATGAGCGAGAAGATTAAGATTGAGATCAGCAAGGAGGTCTACGAGAAAGCGGTTAAACTAGCAGAGGAGGCTGGATTCCCAAGTGTTGAGGCGCTGATAGAGTTCCTGATCGAGGAGGCATCGGAGTCCACTGAGGGCGAAGAGATCTCCAAGGAAGACGAGGAGAAGATAAAGGAGAGGTTGAGGGATCTCGGCTACATATAGTCCTGGGTTAATTACATTTAATTAACCCTTGTTTTTACCTACACAAGTACTTGGTGAAGCTTATTGGTAGAGAAAGAGAAGACTAGATACACTACGGTATCCATACCCGTAACACTCTACAATAAGATCAAGAAAATCATCGAAGGGACCGGATTCACCAGCGTTTCCCAATTCGTAGTCTACGTTCTAAGGGAAATCATAGCCGAACATGAAAGCGCACAGCACGAGGAACCATTCAGCGACGAGGACAGAGAGAAGATAATCGAGAAGCTCAAGAGGCTCGGTTACATTTAGGGAGGTGATGAAGCATGGTGAATAGGCCGCATGGAGGAAGGCTAGTTAACCGCGTAGTCAAGGGAAGAAGGAAAGAGGCTCTACTAGAGGAGGCATTAGAGATACCAAGAATAAGCATATCGTATGAACGTGTCATCGACCTCCTAGATATAGCTCATGGAGCATTCAGTCCTCTTGAAGGATTCCTAGTCCAAGAGGATTACCTACACGTCCTTCACGACATGAGGTTACACGACGATACTCCCTGGACAATACCAATCATACTCGACGTTGATCCGGACGAGATAGTTGGACTGAAAGAAGGCGATGATATAGCATTATTCTACGATGACAAGCCCATTGCTCTCATGAAGATAGAAGAAGTATATGGGTGGGACAAGAAGATACATTCACAACTGGTCTATAAGACTACAGACGTCAATCACCCAGGTGTCGCGAAAACTATGGAGAGGAAGGAGCTCCTCATAGGTGGGAGAATCGATCTCCTCAACGATCCACCGAATAGGTTCTCTGACATCGTATTATGGCCAATAGAAACTCGGGTCCTCTTCAGAGAGAAGGGCTGGAGAACTATAGCAGCGTTCCAGACAAGGAATGTTCCCCATAGAGGCCATGAATATGTGCAGAAGGCCGCTCTAACCTTCACAGATGGACTACTAATCCACCCACTACTAGGTTGGAAGAAGAAGGGAGACTACAAGGACGAAGTAATCATTAGAGCATACAAGGCCTTGATAGAACACTACTATCCGAAGAATGTAGTCGTCCTTACCGGGCTAATGATGAATATGCACTACGCGGGGCCCAGAGAAGCGATACACCATGCCATAGTACGGAAGAACTTCGGAGCAACCCACTTCATAGTGGGAAGAGACCATGCAGGAGTCGGAAACTACTATGGACCATACGAGGCGTGGGAACTCTTCAACGAGTTCCCAGACCTAGGAATTACACCACTCTTCATACGTGAAGCCTTCTATTGTAGGAAATGTGGAGGCATGGTTACCGAAAAAACCTGTCCACACACCGACCAGGACAGGTTAAAGATAAGTGGAACACGCATAAGAGCGATGCTGAGGAAGGGCGAGATCCCGCCAGAACATATGATGAGGCCTGAAGTTGCCAAGGTTATAATAGAGTTTGAGAACCCATTTGTCGAATAGACCTGCTCGGTAGCAATACGGGAGTTAGAAATGGCGTTAAGAACTTGGTCCGCAGGAGCAATACTCTTTCTGTTATTAGTCATCGCGATACAGTCTACTCCAACCTTCTCAGAGGCTCAGACGCTACAGTCAACAAGCCAGCTACCAGCTCTACCAATAGTCAATGAGACTAAGATACTGACAATCCCTTTACCAGGAATTCCTTCCCCAGACGCGAGCGTCAGGATAATCGTTGGAGGACCGCCTGGATACACTATCGCTGTAGATGAGAACTTCAACGGTGAGATTGACAGCGGGGAGAAATCGGTACAAGCTTCTCTTCAGGGAGATCTTGCATATTCCATCATAATCCCTCTTAACGCTAGTACTAGTGCTTCATTGCTACAACTGGTTTCACAGAGCGGTCGAATAAACGCTCTCATCACTATAAAGTACGGCCAACACTACGCTGCCTATAGTGCTCCCATACCAGGTCAACTACTCATCTCGCCCCCCGTCACTGGTAAACTGGTTATCGCGCCATACGATGGAAAAGTGGTTAATGTAGCGGTTGCTGGAGAACACTATATCGTGAAGCCAGGCGAAGTACTCGAGCTATGCAAACCCTCTAATGTAACCGTTGTTGCAGCAAACGGTAGTATCGTCGGCATACTATACAGTTTTGACCAGGAATCATGGTGGGCAACCGAGTTAATGCCCCTGAATATGACTTCTAACCCGATAGTAGGCTTCTCGACCATGCATGCGAGTGTATTAGGAGTTAATGGTACAGTATACGGAATCATCGTCGGTGGCAGTGGCAATTATTCTGTATATAAGTTGGATAAACTGGCGACCACTAGGCCTGTTAAGGGTAAGGGGATCGTCTTCTACGCAGTCTACTCTGGAAACCGTCTGGTAGGGATTGCTCCCGATTACCCGGGAGTAGCCTCGAGATACAAGTCTGGAGGAGCCGTGGTACTTGGGGGCAAGGGGTTCCTCGATGACAACTACCTTGTCATATCTACACGTGGATCACAATCGATGGTGGCACTACTTGATACTGACGGGGATGGGAGATACGAGGTTTATAGCCCGGGAGACGGGGGTGGAGCCAACTACTATTACTCCGATAACGCCAATCAAATCCTGATACTATCCGACAATAATGCACCGCTGGTAATCGAGGGCGTGGACGACCCAGCCCTCTATGAAGTAATATTCCCAAAGGGTGGAATTGTTACGGCAACTAACCTTTACACAACCTATAGCGGTGAAGGATGGACGCTAAGCCTAGGCGAATCTAACGATTCTATCAACGTGACTCTAACGGTTATCCCTAGAAGCGAGTACGGCGGTATCAAGGCGGGAGCTATAGCAATATTCACTCCCGACTTCAAACCAATCCAGGGTAGCGGTAAGAAGCTTAAGCCAACCAACGACACGTTAGGCTCGCTAGTCGCAAGCACGATAATAAACAAGACATATGCAGCGAACGGATTCTATGTAGCCTATATGATCGTCTACCAGAACGGAGTAGGTATATCCACTATGCTCAGATCCCCGCCTCCACTATACAATTACAGCGAATCTGAAATCCCTACGCAGCCAGCTGCCTGTAAAGACATTAAGATCGGCTCCCAACGGGTGGCGACAACTATAGCGGCAGGCCAAGGATACCATATACCGACAAGCACCGAGCTCGATCTAAACGACTACGCTGATCTATTCTACCAAGCATCCATTACAACCCGTACAACAGTACCGCCTACGACCACACTAAGCATAAGCGAGGTGCTAGTTAATCAAACCGTGACTAGCAGTGAGAAACCTAGTCCTCCACTATACCTCATCGCCGCCATTATCGCAATAGTAGTATTTGGCATTTATGCATCGTATAATATCCTTAGAAAAGAGAGGTAACTCTTAATAAGGCAATCCCAAGAACTCAGAATAGCCGGCGGACGGGCCCGTAGCTCAGCTTGGTAGAGCGGCGGGCT
>WAKH01000027.1 GCA_015523485.1 Thermodiscus sp.
ATCTTCGGAAAGAAGCTAATCGATTACCAAGGGCTGAGATGGAGGATAGCAGAACTCTTCATGGAGAGAGAGGCGCTGGAGGCCCTTGTCTACTCCACAGCCGAGAAGGCCGAGTCAGAGGGCAAGATCGACCCCCTGAAAGCGGCGGTCGCAAAGAACCTAGGAGCCTCAATAGCCCAGAGGGCTACATGGGCCGCGACTCAAGCTTTAGGCGGTAGGGGCTTGAAGAGGTGGAGCAGGATAGAGCGACTATCCAGGGACGCTAGAGTATTGGATATCGGAGAGGGTAGTAGAGAGGTCCTCCTAGACTTCATCGCCTCCAGAGCGATAAAGGGTCTCACAAAATAGCACGGCCGAGCCTATATTAGGATGTAGAGGCAAACGGCTAGCCATGGTGAAGTGCGACGAGGAAAAACCTGCTAATAGGCATACTTATAATTATGATTATCGTTGGAACCGTCCTAGTCTACCTAGGATACACACAGGGATCAAGCCCAGCAACAGGAGGCAACACACAGACAACCACGACTGAGACGATAAGCTTGGGTCGACAAAGGACATACACGATAACAATAAGTGTTGGGAGCATTCTAACCTACAATAACTCCTACATGACCAGTGAGGGCAATGTAGCGCAGAAGACAATTTACTCGATAAACGCCACGCAAATACAGTGGCCATTCATACTAGGAGTCTACAACATACACGGTCAAAACACCACTGGATCAGCGAGAATGGCTATAGGAAACATAGTCCTACCCTTAGAAATGCTTGGAAAACAAGAAGTAAGCATACCATTAATCATACCCGCCGTGAACTCCGGTCTATGCGCCAACCTAACACTCATAGGGGTCAAAGAGATCAAGATAAACAATAGGACGATGAACGTCTACATATACTCTATGAACGTCTCAACCGGGAGATACATGATAACGGCACAATTAGCATACAACAAGAGCAACGGCATCCTGATAGATGCTAATTATACGATCTACGGCGACGACCAGATCCTATTCATGAACAGGCAATACGTGTTAAACACAACGCTAACTGGCAAGATGAAGACCGTAACCCCCAGCGACTGGTTCTGCACACAGCCATATTCGACCGACTTCCGATTCACTCTCGAAGGAACATACATACTCCAAGATGGCAAGCTTACACCCATCAGCATAAACGATGTAAGAGAGGCATCGCTAGGCACCGCTATTGTAGGCGTTATAGGAAAGGACGGGCAACAGATAACTATGGACTTCTGGAAAACCCTGCTGGCAGCGAGTAAACAGTGCCCGGAGGCGAAAGTCTACCTAATAATAGTAGGCCCCCTCTCAGATCCTACAACCAACGCGTTAGCAAACAATATATTGGAGAGGGGTGGGGCGAGCGAGTCAACAGTCATCGCCAAGTTCATCAATGGTAGTGTAGATGGGAAAGCCTACAGGTACGCTGACCTGCAAGAGCTGACTAACCTGTTATGCGGATCCTCCTAGCCCTATACATGTATGGATTAAAGGTGGAGTGCCTCAAGTCCTCCGGCTCTCCGAATACTCTCGCGTACTCTCTCTCTATGTCCTCTGTTACTAGGTGGAGATACCTCTGCGTGACCTTTATGTCGGAGTGTCCTAGAAGCCTTTGGAGGGCTGGCAGGCTCATCCCCCTCCTAAGGGCTTCAGTCGCAAACGTATGTCTGAGAACGTGTGGCCTCACGAGCCTGGGATCTATTCCGGCTCGCCTAGCCAGGTTCTTCACCTTCTTATAGAGGGCCTGGTATGTGAAGGGGAAGAGTCTATCGTACACTCTGGGCCTTGACTCCTCGAAGAGCGCGGAGAGGGCTTCTCTCGCGACGGGACCCAGGAGCACTATCCTCTCCTTACCATACTTACCTCTAACCCGTATCATCCCCTTCCCAAGGTCAACGTCCCTCCAGGTAAGCGAGAGTAACTCGCTGGCTCTAAGCCCGGACTCGGCCATCAAAGCGATCATAGCAAGCTCCCTGAGATCCCTCGCCGCCGACATCAAAGCCTCAACCTGCTCCCACGAGAGGGCATGGCTATACTCCCTGCTCCCCCCGGGAACAGCTGGCAGCTCGTCAACATTTCCCAGCCATTGAAGGAACCTTCTGACAAAGATGCTATAGTAGTGGAGGGTCGATTTGCTGGGCGGGGGATTCCTCCTACGCAGGCGTGATAACCATGAGGTATAGTGATCCTCTCCAACCTCCCTCACAGGGGTATCGCCGCCGACATGCTCTTGGAACGACTTGAGGGCGGCCCGGTAGGATTTAACAGTCTTCTCGGAAGCCCCGCTTGCCGCCAGGGTATCTAGGAATATGCTTATAGCCTTGGCTAGCTCATAGTTCCTGACCCGTCTAGGCGGTGGTAGAAGAGTTATACTTGGCACTTGGCGGCACCCCACCCATATATCATATAGTATAGGCCTAGGTGTATCAATGCGGAGGCATAGTAGTACGTGGGTGACACTGGTTGACAGAGATAGACTGGCATGGCCTCGTATCAGACATAGAGCTGCTAGCTACCGCCGGATGCTATGAGAAGGTGAACCAGGTTCTCAGCCTGGGCCTTGTTAACTCGCTTAGGAGAGAGGCCACTAGGCTCGTCTTGAAAGGCGGGGGAGTATATGCGGACCTTGGAGCAGGGCCAGGCACGTCGGCCAAGGTGATTAAGGAGGAACTGGAGGGCTCGACTCTTATCCTAGTGGATCCCTCAATACCTATGCTCTCAATTTCACTAGAGAATGTCAGGGACCACCGGATACTAAGGTTCGGCGGCAGGTTCGAGCAGTTACCCTTCAAGGACAACAGCATAGATGGTATAACCGCGATGTTCTCTTACCGTGACGCCGTAGACTATTACGCCGCCCTAGACGAGATAGCCAGGGTGTTAAAGCCCGATGGGAGGCTCGCAATACTCGATTTCTATAGGCATACCAACAGGCTCATTCACAGCCTTGTAAAGCTATACGTATTCGTAATGGTTCCAATAGCCCTCCTCGCAACCCTCTGCCCGAAGCACCTATCAACCTACAAGAGCTTCCTCGCAAGCCTCGATAGAATGCTAACAGAC
>WAKH01000028.1 GCA_015523485.1 Thermodiscus sp.
CTACGAGGCACTCCGCGACATTATCCATAATCTTCCTGCACTTAACACTATGCACCCTCCTCTTGCGCAGTATATCGGGCCTCCTATGGAGAACCCTCCTAGGCGTCCTCTGGAGTATGAGCCTGTTACTGAAGAATTCACTCAGCCTCGATAACTCGTCGGAGCCTATATCACCCTCGAAGGCCACGAGAGCCTTGTACACCTTCCTTTTCTGGGAGAAATCCTCCTTATACAGTCTGACTTCGCGGCGGGACGCGAAGCCCTCGACAACAAACTCTACAAGTCCCCTGCCCTCGGAATTAACCGCCTCAACTAGCCTGTCCAGAGGGACCCTTCTCTTCCGCGGTGCCTTCAGCTCGATCAATGCAGGCCTCCCGGAGCCAAGCATTCTAGCATCAATATCCTCCCTCCCAGAAGCGTGTAGTATGAGCCTCTCACTGCCAGTCTCCCTCATTAAACCCCATGCGGCCTGCTCAACGCTGAAATACCGGGGTCCCTCTGGGCTAGGCCAGTATGCCTGGCTTATGAATCGGGCCTTCTTCCAATACCTTACCTTGATGAATAAACTGTTCACCTGTAGTTCTAGTTCACCGCTTGGATAGTGTACTAGCAGGGTGGCCTCTGGCTCGTTGAACTCAGGCTTCATATCGTCGTCCATCATTAGCTTGCCCACTTCACGCCTTATCTCAGCCTTAATACTCTCCCCGTAGGGTAGGCCGAATTCAAGCCTGATACTCCTCTCCCTCTCCTCAACATCCCCTTCCAGCTTCACACCCACAATATACTTAGTTACATCATACGCCCTGAGCAACGGTTTACCATGGCGGGCAGCACTGGCAATGACTTCCTCTAGCCTTCCACCACATATGTAACACTCCCTAGCCTTCAACTCATCGCCGAAGAGCTTCTCGTAGAGGGGAGCCGCCTGCTCCCCAATATTTGGGGCGACATTCTTGAATTCCTCCAATGCGCCAGGTTCTTTACGCCAGATCCTATCGTGGAGGCCCATGACCATCACTCGCTTCAGAGCATCACCCCTCTCCTTGTTGCTCCACCCATAGCCCAGCCCGGCAAATAGCCTGCCCAGGCATCGATCGCATAATGGATACTTCTTCAAGACCTCGAAGGCCTTCTCCACTACTCCACTGCTTCCTTCCAACCCTCTCTTCCCAGGGATGGATCAAACACTACCCCTAAATACCCTATACTGTGTACACATGTCTGTGGGCTTACCATGGAGATAACCGTAATCGGGGAAACAGCTCCTATCGCAAGGTGGATTCTCCGTCATCTCCGGGATAAGAACGTCGGCGTCGAATCCTTCCGGGAATGGATGAAGAGGGCTGGCATAGTCCTGGCATCACACATGTCGAGAGAGATAGAGTGGAGAGAGGTCACAGTAACCACCCCACTAGAAGTTGAAGCAGTAGAGTATGAACCCGTGGAGAAACCACTACTTGTAGGAATCCTAGGCGCATCTATCCCACTTCTAGAAGGATTCGAAATAGTATACCCCGGAGCGCCAGTCGGTCTGGTTGCGGCCAGGAGAATTGAGGAGGGAGAGAAGCTCGAAATAAAAGTATACTATGAAAGGCTGCCTGCAAAGCACGCCGGGACTGCAATACTCGTTGATCCAATGCTAGCAACCGGCTACACGATCGCGGCAGTAGCAGACTTACTAGCTAAGAGGGGTGTGAAGAGAATTGTTGTCGGCACAGTCATCGCCTCTAGGGCGGGGCTGAGCTACCTACAGGCTAGAGGGGGCATAGACGCAGTCTATACTCTCGCAGTCGATCCCGAGCTGAACGACAAGTACTTCATAGTTCCAGGCCTAGGAGATGCTGGAGACAGGAGCCTAGGCGTAGTCCCAGGCTAAAACCGTCCAAGTAAACGAAAATAATAATGACGGCAGGAGACAACTATATACCACTAGTACATCGAAGCCAGATAACCAATGCCTACAGCCTTATGGCTACTAGTGATGGTAGAATATGCGGATCCCCCCAATAAGTCGCGGAAAAGACTCCAACCAACTACTCCTAACTGTATTCATTATACTAAATATAATATTAATAGCTACAAACCCTAGCCTAAGGCACACAGCTCAGTCGGAAGTAATCCTGTCAACTACACTTTCACTTGCTGCATTGATGGCCGCGAGCGTCGCATTAATCGACTCGGGTTATCCCAGCCTTTTACTCTCAAAGCTGATAATCAGGTTCAAGCATAACCCTGCCATAACTCTATGGATCCTCGCCGCGGCGAGTGGCCTACTCGCTGCGATAACCATGAATGACGCAGTGCTCTTCCTCTCAATACCACTCTCAATAGAGCTAGCCGAAGCCCTACACGGTGAGAAAACCCAGTACGCAGCGATAACACTTTTAGGCGTAAACATAGGATCGGCGCTAACCCCAATGGGTAATCCCCAGAATCTGATGATAGCCTCCCACTACCACCTCAGTATTAGAGAGTTTATCGAGGGAATGCTGCCGTTCACACTCGTCGGATACCTACTACTACTAGTATACATTATACCAGTAGGCATGAGAGCACATAGGGAACCAGAGGTTGAGGAGAGAAGTAACCTATCACTCCTCAAGCTAATAGCTGGCCTAGCTTCTATCACCGTAGTCATCATCGGCATCGACACAGGCAATCAGGTTCAGGCGGCAGTGGCTGGTTTACTCCTTACCGCATTGACGACGCCGAGATCACTGTTGAGGGTGAATAAGGAGATACTAGCAATTATCGTATTGTTAATGATCGACTTCTACTATCTGGGGAGTAAAATAAACGGTTTCCTTCTCGATGGGGAGGCTTCAGGGTTAGGCATATTCGCCTGGGCCGTGATGCTCAGCCAGTTGATAGGGAACGTGCCAGCCACCTCCCTCCTCATCAGCAAGACCGCTGACTGGCTCTCCCTGAGTTACGCCATAAACGCCGGCGGAGTCATACTCATAACTGGATCCTACGCCAATCTTATCGCCTACAAGCTTTCTAAGGCTAGGCTCATAGAGCTACATAGGTACCTGGTAGTATATGGTGGCATCTTCCTCCTAGCAATACTCCTGTACGTAACTTACATCTAGGAACTCAACCCGCCGCCTCACGAGCCTTCCCAAGGAACTCTCCGAGGTCACGCGAACTCCCTAGCAGGTTAATGGCGGCATCAACACCAATCCTCCTCACAAGATGCTCCAACGCGTATAGGAATTCGAATTGCTCCCATGTCTCGGGGCCACAGCCACGCCTCCACCTGAATAAGCCCACTGCCTCTTCAGCACTTAGCCCCCTCCGAAGTATCAGATACCCTGCTACGAGGGTCCCTGTCCGCCCACAACCAGCCATACAGTGCACGTATACTCTCATCCCCCTATCTAGCAGTTCCATCAGCTTGAGGAGAGCCTCCACGAACTTTTCGAGGGGCTCAACGCTCCCATCCATAATTGGATAACAGTACTCTTCAGCCCCACCCACCTTTACTCTACAAGAAGGTTCCAGGCAGACTACCGCATCGATGCTTGGAGGCTCTATGCACCCCTCCCCCGCAAATAGTCCTTCCACGATCTCCGCATACTCCCCTCTCAACACGAGTCACGCCCTTATGCTGGTTGATGCTGATTCCATCTCCTAAGGGAGAGTGAGGAGTATGCGGCTTCTATATGTTCCGTTCGCCTCTCCTATACGTGTAGTATACGCTCCTCCGAGAAAGCCTAGGCGAGACAGCTAGAGTCAAGGGTACTGCTAGAAGAAAGCTGGATACTGCCACGTACAATAGTCCCTGGTTCCCTACGTTAGCGTAGCCGAACGCGAATAGGATAGCGCCAGTTAGACTATAGCTTGATGAGACTGTCGCAGTACCCATAGCCTCGCCCGCAACGGAGGAGGCTAGCTTGTAGAGGGATAACTCGAAGACCGGGTATAGTGGTATGATCCAGAGGATGGCCATAGTTATACCCTTCGACGCGTCTAGTAGAACCGTGTAGACGGCGTATAGGAGGAGGGTCGTGGAGAGGACTGGTGTAGGGCCAGCGTAATCGATAAGCCTTCCCGCTAGTGGACGGGCCACCGCCCCTACTAGGCCAGCTCCAGCATTAGCCAGTGAGTATAGGGTTGTGCCTACCTCCTCGCTCAGCCTAGCCATATACACGCTACCAATAATCTCAACACCAGTGAAGGCGAGCGCAGTAGCGATAATCGTAATAATTATGGGGACCCTACGATCGCCCCCACCATAACCGGGTCCCTCAGGATTAAGGGACCCCGCCATCCCCGCAATGATTAAGTAGACGAGTACAACCAATAACCCCATAGCCGAAAGTATAGTTCCCCCACCAACCCGTGCCGCTAAGATCGGAGCAAAGCTTCCCAACGTGAAGCCAATTGTCGATCCAGCAGTAACAATCCCTAGGCTCTCGGCCCTGTTCCCAGAGTAGGTTAGTGTGAATGCATAGATCTGTGGGCCTCCAATCGACCATGCAAGGCTCGCGGCGAGTACGGAGGCCCAGAACAACTGCTTCTCATGGAGCAGGAGGCCTGCGAGTACTAACCCAAAGCCCTCAATCGAGCCCAGTAGGAGGGGTATTCTATACCCGTATCTCTCGCTGAGCCAGCCTCCTAGGAGCCCCGCTATCGTCGGTAGGGTCTCAGCGGCCGCTAAGAGTATGAGGAATGAGGAGTCGCCACTATAGACTTGCCTGGTTATTGTGAAGTAGGCGGCCCAGGCCCCTACATGTATTGTTTGGAGTAGTGCTATCCTGGCCTCGACACGCATCCCTCTACTCCCTTCTATTGCGTGTTGGTTGGCCTCGCTAGGATGGTGTAATTGGAGTATTATGAAGAGGGATGGTTTGTTAGAACGTGTGTTTACCGTTGCAGGAGGGACCCTCTCCTCTAGCC
>WAKH01000029.1 GCA_015523485.1 Thermodiscus sp.
ATCTTAAGGGCGATAGTAGAGGAGGGACCCCTACTAGTATCGGAGATAGCCAGTAGAGCAAACCTACCACTGGATAGGGCTAGGCCCCTCGTGGAAGACCTAGTCTACAACGGACTCCTAGTCTACCGTTCGGAGGAGCGGCGCTACGAGGCTACCGATAGGGCATACGAGTGGCTGGAGCTATACAGGCTTCTGAGAGAGGTCTACGATTGGAGGACTCCAGTCTATCCCACCAGTATCCCCCGCTGAAATTATGATAAATACTGGTTTACACCGTTATTTATTAGAATTAGGTGTTATTGGTTGGACTCATCGGCTAGAATCCTCGAAGCCCTAGCCCAGATTAAGTCCCGCGATATAGACCCCTCCGAGGGTAGACTCTTCACCTACATATACGAGACCGGTATAGAGGAGCTCCGGGAGCTTGCGAGGAAGGCCTACTCTATGTTCCTGGAGACCAACGCCCTCGACCCTACAGTATTCAAGAGCGCATTGTTCTTCGAGAAGGAGATCGTATCCCACGCGAAGAGGCTGATGAACGCTGGCCCAGACGTCGTAGGTACAGCAACGTATGGCGGGACGGAGAGCATAATGCTAGCTGTTAAGGCTGCGAGATGGGTGTATAGGAAGGGAAGCCGGGCTGACTGGGTCCCCGAAGTAATAGTACCATTAACAGGCCACCCGTCGATCCGGAAGGCCGCCCACTACTTGAACATGCGTGTAACTGAGGTTCCAGTCGATCCTGAGACGAAGAAGGTTGATGTCGAGGCGTTGAAGGAGAAGGTCTCAACGAGGACCGCGTTAATAGTGGTATCGGCTCCAAACTTCCCCTACGGAACAATAGACCCGGTACGCGATGTTGCAGAATATGCCGCGGATAAGGGTGTATTGGTCCACGTTGACGCATGTGTAGGCGGCTTCATACTCCCCTACTTCGAGAAGATGGGCATTGATGTACCCTTGTATGACTTCAGGGTTGAAGGCGTCACCTCTATCTCCCTCGACGCCCACAAGTATGGCTACACTCCGAAAGGCGTCTCCGTAGTCCTATTCAAGGGAGAGGAGTTGAAGAAGGGGACGATATTCGTGGACCTGAAATGGCCCGGTTACCCATTGATTAACACGACCGTCCTCTCGTCGAGGAGCGTTGCTCCACTCGCTGGTGCCTGGTCTGTAATCAACTACTTGGGCGAGCATGGCTACATAGACCTGGCCCGCCGTGTTGTGAGGGCTAGGGACGAATTACTCGCTGGGTTGAGGAGGCTTGGATTCAATAACCTAGCTCCCGTCGAGTCACCGCTACTGTCGCTTGGCTTGGATGACGAGATGGAGCTCTTCAAATACCATGCTGGCATGTCCCTCAAGGGATGGGTAATAGGGTTACAGCCCAAGGTTGAGGGAGTAGCTCCCTACAACATACACTTAACAGTAATGCCCGTTCACGAGAAGGTAGTGGATCAGTACCTTAGGGATTCCGAGGAGGTTATGAGGAGTCCTCCCCCGAGAGAGCTGGTTGAGGCGCTTGAGGCTATCGAGAGGGACCCCCTCTCTCTGGCTGAGAGGATCGGTGAGACACCCCTCGACGCAATAATCATAGCGAAGATACTAGAATCGATCCCCGGAGAGTTCGCCGACGAGATAGCTAGGCAGTTGACCGTGGAGGTATTCAAGTAATGTTGAGGAGGCTCCTAGTACTGGGCCTAGCTATAACTATATTCGCCTCCCAGGCCATATGGGTCACCTTCTCGCCGGCGAGCTCCCTCATAGCCAGCGAGCTTGGAGTCACGAAGGAAGCAGTCGGCATGCTGGCTATAACATTCCCAACACTATTCCTGATACTAACAATACCATCCGGCCTACTCCTAGACCGTAACTTCAAAAAGTGGCTTACAATAGGGGTAATAGCTACAGGCCTGGCAGGAATACTCCGCCTCGCATTCCCCAGAGATTACTCCTGGCTATTCGCCTGCCAAGTACTGGCCGGGATAGGCCAGCCCTTCCTGCTAAACTCCTTCGCGCCACTAGCCAGTAGACTATACCCTGAGAGGAAGGAGACGATAGTCTCAATCCTAAGCTTCAGCATGTATCTGGGGATAATCTACGCGTTAGGCACAGGTAGATGGATATACAAGGCCCACGGCCTCTACGGCCTACTACTCCCGATAGCCCTAGTCTCCCTGCTAGGACTAGTACTCTATGGCTACGCGTCTATGAAGATAGAGATGCCCGAGGTGAAGGTGGAGAGAAGCGTTATAGCGGAGATGAGGGAGGTCGCGTCAAT
>WAKH01000030.1 GCA_015523485.1 Thermodiscus sp.
AGCCTGTGGCACAAAGGTAGTCGTCGAGAAACTCCTTGTAAGAATAGTGGATGGAAAGATAAGAATATACGACATGTTAACAAAAGACCGAGAAATAATATACGCCAGGCCACAGCCGAGGCCGAGGCGTGGAAGAAGGCACAGATAACCCAGTGCATCCCTCATTTTATTTTATCCCTCACATGGATACCATAGAATATACCGGGTCATCTCTTCATAGGAGGTGCATGATAGAGAGTTGAGCCTACGAGGCTGGATAAACGATCTCAGAACAATCACAAGAATATACCAGGATGTAAAGTCTATTGCAAGGAGAATGTTCATCACAAACTCCATAGACAGCATCATAGCCGCCCTAGGAGTCGGAGTAGGAGGATACACTCCAGAAGTCAACGCGAAGCTACTAGCCATGAGCATAATAGGTGGAGGCGTGGCAATGGGATTCATCAGCGCCACGCTAGGAGTCTACTTGTCCGAGAGGGCTGAGAGACTCAGGGAGTTCAAGGACCTCGAGAAGAAGCTGGCAGCGAGCCTAAAGGAAAGCGTCCATTGGAAAGCAGCTAGACTAGTCCCAATCTACGTGGCTCTATGGAGTGGTTTTGGCGCGGTGATCTTCCCACTATTGATTGCACTACCATTCGCGATGGCTGGGCTAGGAATTATCTCCAATCCAACAGCATATCACGGATCCCTCTCGGTAGGATTATTGTCAATGGGGTTCCTTGGATTGTACTTGTCTAGGGTGAGTGGAGAAAACCCGTTACACTCCCTGGCAAGGACGCTCGCTATGGGAGTGTTGGCTATAGTATTGGTATCCATGCTGAGATTCATAGTAATCTAGGCCCACACAGTCTTGTCTGAGACCATAGTGTAGAATATCCCGACTAGTTTCTTCAACTCGTCTAGGCTTATGTACTCGTCGGGGGCATGAGCCACCTCTCCTCCAGGACCATAGGATAGCGTCTTAACCCCCCTGCTGGTATAGTATCTCAAGTCTAGGCCTCCCGGACATACGATAGGCTCATTCACACTCACTCCATGTATTGAAGCAGCCTTAACTAGAGCGCGATATAGCTCTCCCGGCTCGTTAATGGCTGGCTCCATCATAGCGGTATATTCTACAGTATAATCTAGGCCCAGGCCGTGTCCAACCCATCTTAGGACGGCCTCGAACTCCTTCTTGACCTCGTCAACAGTCTCTTCCGGTATAAGCCTTCTATCTATGGTGAAGTAGAACTCTCCCGGCACCTGGTTCGTCTTACCTCCGCCAGTAACGCCTGCTTCGCCTCCAATCATGATAGTCGGGTGCATCGACTCCTCTGGTATAGTCTTGTACTTACTCCTCTTCCGCGACAATATCGGTGTATAAGCTGATAATAGTTCAAGAGATAATCGGGCTCCGAGGAGGAATGCGTTCTTCCCCCTCCACGGCGTGCTTCCATGTGCGTTGGCTCCTTTAACCTTCACTTTAGCCCATAACAATCCTTTGTGCCCATGCCAGGGATGGTTCAGCCCGCTTGGCTCCGGTATTATAACATAGTCTGGCAGGTTTCTGGCGAGTACCTCCTCTACGAGGTAACCAGTCCCGCACTCACCACCTATCTCCTCATCCGGTACAAATGCGAGTTCGATATCGTGGTAGGGCTGAGAACCTGACTCGTGGACAGCATACACGGCTCCCATGACCGCCGCGATTCCCCCTTTCATATCAATAGCTCCTCTACCATAGAGTCTTCCATCCTTGATGACTGGCTTGAAGGGGTCTGTCACCGTCCAGCCCTGGCCTCCAGGGACCACATCGTAGTGACCGTTGAAGTGTATCCTCTTACCTGATAGTCCCTTCACTCTTCCGAGAACAATGTATCGAGGATTCTCCCCAGCCGATTTACAGTTCCTGGATTGATAGCTCTTGGGAACCTCGATTACCTCAACGGAGTCAGCGATCCTTGAGAGCTCCTTATAGAGGAGGTCGCTTATCTTATCATAGTTCTCCCCGCTAGGAGATACGCTTGGTATCTCGATAAGCTTCTTCAAGAGATCAACCGAGTACTCGTATCCTCTATCAGCTAGGCTGGTTACATCCAAGACACTCCACCACAGGATTCGATTACTGTTGAGGGGAGTGAGGTGGCTATAATGATTTGCATGGGTGTTAAGCGGCTATAGGAACAACTAGGTCGAATAGAGGCTGTACGGCCTCTTCCAGTACGCCCCCGGGAGGCGCCTGCCTCCCCCCGGGGGCGATTCCTATTCCAGGCTTCTGTCGAAGTAGCCGGTCTCTACCTTCTCAGGCTGTAGTGCTTCTACGATGTAGTTGAAGGCTGCATATGGGTCTGTGTGGCTTCCACAGCTGTATACGTCTACGGTTGCGAAGTTGTACTCTGGCCATGTATGGATGGTGATGTGGCTCTCGAGGATCACAGCCACAATACTCACTCCCTCACCAATCTTCCACGATTTTACATCGAGAATCGTCATATTCCCGAGCTCCGCAGCGTTTCTAACGATCTCCTCCAAGCGGTGTGGGTCTCTTAGGACGTCATTGTTGCGGCAGTTTATGAGGTTGCCGTACACATGCTTCCCTACTACTCTTGCCTCATCGTATCTTGCTAGCTGCATCTCCATAGTAATCACCCCCCTTTATAACCCCCTGCAATAGAGAGGGGGGTAATTGTAACAAATTAAAGTTTGACCTCCCTCAACCTGGATTATCTAGCGAGCCGAGGACGACTGGCACCCGGAAAGGATGGTGCTGATGATTGCTTAGCACGCTGAACACTATGTGGAGCGACCTAGTAGGGTTCACTAAAGTTATCGGGGGAGGCATAGTCCCATACCTAGCCGCTGTCACAGTTTACATCGCTAGTTCACTAGTCTGGGGGACCCGCTGGTACATAATCCTACGGAGGCTTGGTAGTAGGGTGTCCTTCAAGAACGTCTATACCGCTATAATGGGTGGCATCCTCTTCAACAACATCACGCCCACCCTTAAGTTGGGAGGCGAGGGTTTCAGGGCAGCATGGCTGAGGCTCACCGAGGACGTGCCTACGGAGAGGTCGCTTCTATCAATCCTCTATGAGAGGGTAACAGAGGTACCGGGGGTAGTTATAGTAGCCCTTATAGCAATACTATCCGGGCTAGGCAACTACCTAGGGATAAACTACCTGCCAGCAATAGTCCCCTTCATACTCACGTCATCATGGATCCGTAACAAGATCGATGAGGTTAGGGATAGGCTTCGCGGGGACGTGTCGAGTCTCCTAAGAGACTGGCGCCTCACCATACAGGCAACACTCCTCAGCGTAATCCTTTGGTTTATGGATATGCTAAGATTCTATCTGATCGCGCTTGCAGTCGGCGTACACTTATCCATTGGCGCCGTCGCTCTATTATCCGTCTCCTACCTAGTACTGAGTTTTGGACCGACACCTGCGGGCATTGGTTTCGTGGAAGGAGGATTAACGGGGCTCCTGGTAGGGCTTGGGGTCCCTGTTGGTAGTGCTGGGCTAATCGTCTTAGGAGAGCGCCTTATTTCAAGCGTTTTATCAAGCCTCCTAGGACTACTCCTGGTAACGGTTAGAGGAGGCATTAAATTATTCAAGGAGGCTTCGAGGATAGCTAGGGAGGAGCAAAGAATTGGAAAATCTAAGGATAGTGCTAGCATCGGACTGGTATAGACCCAGGAAAGGCGGGGTTGAGACGGCCATATACAATATAGCGCAAACCCTCCTTAGACACGGTCATGAGCCGATAATCGTTACCCATCAGAACCGAGAGCTCCCGGACCCTGAACCCCTAGAGTATGATGATGGGGTCCCCGTGGTTAGATTCAAGGTCCCTATAAAGGGAGACGACTATACTACCAGCAGAAAGGCCGCGGTCCTCCTACACGACTTCCTGAAGCATAATGCGGTGGACGTCGTCCACGGACACTCGATGGTTTCACCATTTGCTATGATAGCTATACATGTAGCGAAGGGATTCCTTGGGATACCAACTGTTGCTACTCATCATAGCTTGATAGCCGAGGATCTTAATCCGATTCATAGGCTCATGATCAGATATGGAGCCTCTCGGGTCGACGTGTTAACGGCCGTGTCGAGCGTGTCGAAAAGGGATCTCGAGGAAATAGTAGGTAGACAAGTAGAATTGGCGTATAATTGCCTTGACTTGAATGAGTGGCTGGACGCTGATGGAATAGACTTGGAGGGCGATCCCATACTTCTATTCGTCTCTAGGCTCACAGAGAGGAAGAATCCCCTGCTCGCGTTGGAGGCGTTTAGGCGTGTGTTGAGGGAGTCCCCTAAAGCCCGTTTGTATATCATAGGGTGGGGACCCCTGGAAGAGAAGGTGAGGAGGTATATTTCCCTGAATAACCTTAAGGGCAAAGCAATACTCGTAGGTGGGCTGGAGAGGGAAGAGGTCAAGAAGTACATGGCATCCAGCGACATATTCCTAATGCCGGGTAGGAAGGAGGCCTTCTCCCTCGTCACGCTAGAGGCCCAGGCACACGGGTTGCCAGTCGTGGGGTTTAGAGATACTGGGGTCGAGGACATAATAGTTGATGAGGAGAATGGATACCTTGTCGAGACGGATGAGGAGTTCATAGAAAAAACAGTGCTTCTTTCATCGGATGAAGAGTTGAGGATCAAGTTCTCCGCCCACGCCAGGATAAACGCCAAGAGATTCGACTGCGATAGACTCTATGAGAGGTACATGGAGATATACAGGTCGGCTCTCGACAACTGTTCTAGGGAGAAGAGATTCCTTCTTTATAGCCTGTTCAGACTAGCTAAACTCGACCCTGTAAAGCCCGGTGAATGGTGTGAGTCGAGAAAGCAGGAATACTACCAGCTGCCGCCTAAGAGGAGTTGTGTTCCTCACATTCGACGTAGAGCCAGACGCGCCACCATATCAGTCAGACAGCTATAGAGGAGTCAAAGAGGGTATACCCTGGATCCTAGATTTTCTCGATAGCGTCGGCGTAAAGGCTACATTCTTCATCACGGGAGTTATTGCTAAACGATATCCCGAGTTAGTCAAAGAAATAGTGGGTAGGGGGCATGAAGTAGGGAGCCATGGTCTCGACCACTCACGCCTTGATAAGCTTCCCCGCGAGGAGGCCGTGAGAAACATACGTGAAAGCCTAAAGATCTTATGGAGGTTCTGTAACGTAAGGAGTTTCAGGGCCCCCAACCTCCAGCTCCCATCATACCTGATTCCTAGTCTAAGAGGTTTGGGGATCATTGTAGATTCCAGTGTAGCCGTTTACAAGAAGGGCCATATGAAGGCTCCAGGATGGGTTGAGGGTATACTAAGGATTCCAGCAACGGTTACTAGTAGCACGATTAGGCTTCCAGGCGTGCTTGCGAGGAGGCTAACGCTTCCACACTCGAGACAGTTCCACGTACTCTTCTATCATCCATGGGAGTTCGTCAGGGTAAGGAGGAAACCCCTTTATCGCCCAGATATTTGGATGCGTACAGGGGACTATGCTAGGAGGATGCTCGAGGCTATCATCCAGGAGGCGTTGGAGAGAGGGTTCAAGTTTGAAAAACTAGGAGATGCCCCAAGTTTGTGTGGCTAATCACGTATAATCCCGCTGGTGCACACAAAGGGTATTGCTGAGGGTGGAGATTTGGCGTCGGTAGGGTTGGGAGCGGTTACAGGCCTTTACTCTACTTACTCATTCCAATCAGCTATACTGATCGATAACAAGATAGTTTATGATAATGTCAAGAAGAGCCTGGAGGCATCCTCATCTGAGAGGGAAGGATACACGGGAGTGAGATCCGTCGTTGGAGGCTATAAGGATCTGAGGCTAGCCCTCGTACAGATCCCTCCCTATCCGCAGGCGGTTGTTGAGGTAGTCTCTGAACTGTACCTACTGGGTGCGAGAAGGATCATCTTGATAGGTAGAGGTTACAGGTTGTCTAGGAGGCTCCCACCAGATACTGTGTTGATCACGATGGGCGCCATACCCCGAGACGCGGTTTCGCAGAAGATAGCGCCTAGGGGAGCCCCTCTACTCGCGTCACAGCCGCTATACTCTAAGGTCAGAGGAATCGCTAGCCTAAGGTTCCCCGATATAGAATGGGTACAGGGGCTAACCGTCACGCTTGATTCTCTCAGGATGAAGTGGGTTCTCCCCGAAGCCGAGGATCTGGTCGGTACTAGAGGCGTGTTCGTCGCCGATTCACTTGTGGCTCCACTATATGCACTACAATACGAGTATGGTAACCTAGAGGCGGTAGCACTCATCACCGCGTTCAGACAATATAGTAGGGTCCCAACGCCTATCGAATCACCAGCGGACGCGTATAGCAAGCTGTTGGATAAGGAGGCTAAGATACAGAATATACTATACACTGTTGCCCTAGAGGCCCTAGCGTCTAGGGGAGAGGAGGGCTAACGCGTATGAACGTACCGGACCAGGACAGGACAATGAGGGATATAATCGACGACATACTAGTCAGGTTCGAGATGCTAGAGAAAGAGCTATACTCCTTCTCCAAGGAGGCCAGGTATAAGGGTAGGATTGCTAGGATAAGGGACTGGGTTGATGATATCCACGATTTATTGCTGGAGTTGAAGAAAGCCTCGGAGTCTAGTCAATCCTCTCAACAATGAGGAGGGGCCCCTCCTTCCCTACTACTCTAACCCTTTCATCCGGCTTTATCACTCCACTCTTACTCACGGCCTTCCAGTATTCACCCTCTACTATCACGAAGCCTGGCTTGTCTTCCCCTATCTCATCTACTGCACGGCCTTCCTCACCAATGATACTCCACACTATCGGCTTCTTCTTCCTAACCTGTATAATCTTGTATACGATGAATGCAGTCAACACGGCGAAGCTTATCCCCACTCCATAAATTGCCTTTATGAGGGAACTCGCGTATTCCGGCGAGATGGCGAAGCCGGTGCTTCCTAATGGTAGAAGGGCTATTCCAAGGACTATCATGGCTATACCCGTGCCGCCGATGACGCCGAAGCCTGGGGTGTAGAACTCTATGATTAACAGGAGTGCCCCTAGCCCCAATAGGATTAGGCTGGCCGTGTTGGGGTTAAATCCGGTTCCCACTAGGCCCATGACTAGGAGGAGTGCTCCTATAGCGGCTGAAGCGTAGTGTCCTGAGGCGAGGCCAAATAGTATGATCAGCATGCCCATCGAGACTAGTATTCCTGATAGCAGGGGGTCTGAGAGTGTGTGTAGAAGCGTTATCCTGGGGCCTGGAGGGATCTCCTCGTATTGCCCGTTAAGCTTGAGCAGTACTGTGCCGCCGCTTGGAAGCGCTACTATAGAGCCATTTAACTGGTTTATCAAGTCTGGCATGTCTTTTGCTATCATGTCTATGACATGGTATCTTAGGGCCTCCTCCGCCCCATAATTATCGTTTTTCAGTATGAATCTCACCAGCGCTGTGGCGTTCCTACCCCTCGTTGCTCCATGCTCACACAATACTTTAATTATAGGATTAATTATTTTTGATTCATTTATTGGTTCGTAGGCGCCGGTCGAGGGATTATAGGCTACTGGTTGCAGGGACCCTATTATAGTTCCAGGCTGCATTGCCGCGACATGCGTGGAGACTAGGATTAGGGTCCCCGCGCTCTCAGCCCACTTATTCACTACGAAGCCAACTACAGGGACCCGGGCATTACTGATGTTTGTGACAATGTTCAATGCGGCATCGACATATCCTCCTGGTGTATTGAGTCTGAGTACTAGGACGGCGTTGTCCTGCTCCGCCTTGGTTATCGCCGCCCTTACATAATCGGTCATTGCAGTATCTATTACTCCGGTTACGTCTATGTAGTAGACCTTTGGACCTACAACCCTATCGTAGCCTGTATCATTGGGCATCAATCCATACTTCTTCTCTACGCTTCCACAATATTTCTGGCCGAGATCTACTACATCCTGGGTGCTTGTCTTGTTCTCTTCCTGTGCAAGGGCTGTAAAGGCTATTGAAGCGACTATAACTACGAGTAGGATGAGGAGGATGGTTTTCCTCTTGTTGGCCCTGTTCATAACGTTACTCCCTTCTCTCCTTTTGTTTATTCACAGCTGATGCTACACCAATCATTTCAGCCGCCTGCTGTACACCGGTAGAGGAGCTTATCACTATGAGGTTCTTCTCCTTGGCTATCTCTACAAGCGTCTGTAGCTCTCTTAGCCTCAGAGCTGCTGGGTGTGTCTCGTAGAACATTGCTGCCTCGGCCATTATCTTTGCTGCTTGTCTCTCACCCTCTGCCTCGATTATCCTCGCCCTCCTCCACCTCTCGGCCTCTGCCTGTTTAGCCATGGCTCTTAGCATTGATTCGGGTAGCTTTACCTCCTTGAGAGTCACGGCAGTTACCTTTATGCCCCATGGGTCTGTTAGTACGTCGAGTATCTCTTGGAGCCTTTTGTTTATCTCTTCTCTCTTTGTGAGGAGGTCGTCTAACTCAACTTGGCCTATGACGTCTCTGAGTGTTGTCTGGGCTAGCATGAGTACTCCGTAGTGGAAGTTCTCTATCTTTGTTACAGCCTTCACGGGGTCGAATACCTTATAGTATACTACTGCGTCGACTCCGACGGTGACGTTGTCCTTAGTGATAGTCCTCTGTTCTGGTACATCAGCCGTTACTATTCTGAGGTCTACTTTGATGAAGTTGTCTACGAAGGGGATTATGAAGAAGAGGCCGGGTCCCTTTGCTCCTAGGAGGCGGCCAAGCCTGAAGATCACTGCTCTCTCGTACTCTTTTACGACCTTTATGCTCATAGAGAGGAATATTAGTATTATAAACAGTATTATTAGCAGTTGGACCAGCGATGTTGATAGGCTCGGCGCACTCGGCGCCTCAGCTGTTGCAAACATAAAGATTAACCAGTCAAGCAATCACGAGCACCTCACTGCGTCAATGCAATACTCCAGCCTTTTATAGTTAAGATATAATCAATCCATATAACAATAAGGTATCCTGGAGGAATCGGAGTTGGCCAAGACCCCCGGCAAGGTCATCGCGTCTAGGCTGGAGAACGAGCTCGCCAACCTGTTATGGTCTATGGGCTATGCAGTGGTTAGGGGTCCCTCGAGCGGGTCCGGTGTGAGGAGGAGATACCAGCCGGATATAGTCGCGATAAAGAACGGAGTTGTACTAGTTATAGAGGTCAAGAAGGCGAGAGAGGGGAAGACAGTCTACATACCGGAGAGGCAGGTTAGGGGGCTGAAGGAGTTCGCCTCTAGGGCCAAGGGCCTCGCCCTGATAGCTGTGAGGATTGCTGGCCTTGGCTGGAGGATCCACAGGTTGGAGGATCTAGACTATACCAGGAACGGTAACGCTCGGATCGCGTCGCCGGAGTCGGGGTTGAAGATTGAGGTTTTCGACGAGCTCCTATTCCCCAAGTCACGTCGTATAACAGAGTGGACTGGTTAGAAGGGGATTATTCTCAGCTCGTATCCTGCTTTCTCGGCTAGCTTTCTCAACCGCTTTACTCTCCTAGCCGTTAGTTTTGGACTGTAGCGTGGAACCCTAACGATTATCACCCTATCTCTGACTTCTACGCTTGCGTCTGGTAGCATCTTCAGGATGCGTCTCTCGACGTCTTCTATCTGCTTCTTGCTCTTCTCTCTGACTGGCACGACCATTGTTTGTTCTCCGAACGTGTAGATCTCGTATTCCAGTTCACCGGTTAGGAAGTCTCTCACTTCGACTACGGGTCTCGATAGCTCAGCCTCTCTCAACCCGGTTGGTAGCTTTACGGTTATCGATAGCTCGTATACCTTCTCGACTCTACCCTCGTTGATGAATATGACAGTATCTATTATGCTGGGTATCATTCCAAGCTCTACTCTGCGTATGAATCTCTGTATGGCGTCTATCGGTGTAGTTGCGTGTACTACGCCGACCATTCCTATTCCAGCGAGCCTAAGGTCTACGTAGAGTTGGAAGTCCTCGTCGCTCCTTAGCTCGTCGTAGAACGTGTAGTCGGGCCTCGATAGGAGTAGTATATCGTGGAGCTCGCCTAGGTCTGCATAGTTCTTGGAGTACTGGGTCACTGTTGAGGGAAGCCTCATGTCCCTCGGAGACTCTATGGTCTTTACAATCTTGCCCTTGCTCGCGTAGAATTCTGCTAGCGCCTGGGCGAAGGTGGTCTTACCCATACCAGGGGCTCCAGCTATTAGGATACCCTCTGCCCTCTCCATGAGCCTGTTCAAGAGCTTCTCGGGAATATCGTAGTCTTCAAGCTTCAACTTGACTATTGGTCTGACGGCTGTGATCTCCCAGCCCTCGCTGAGAGGAGGCCTAGTTATCACTATCCTATAATCATGTAACTGTACTATTGTTGAGCCAGGCCGGTCGATCTCCACGAATCCATCCTCCAGCAGGGAGGCGGCTTCGATTACCTCTCGAGCGATCTCCTCCACGTCTTTCCTGGTCAGGGGTTCGCTCGATATGGCTACAAAGGCCCACTTCCCCGGCCTCCCTATCTTGGCCAGAGGGGGTGCTCCCTCCTTCAAGTGCACGCTCATGGTCTTGTCGGTGAAGAACTCTTCTAGCTTCAGCCTCCTCCTCTTAGCATCGGCTGGGAATATGACTGGTATTCCCATAGCCCTAGCTGCCTCTAACTGGACCTTGTCGCTTGTGATGAGGGAGGCCCCCGCCTTCCACGCATAGTCTCTCACAAGCTTCTTCACTAGATCCAAGGTTAGCTCTCTAGGATACCTGATCTCATCATCGACTACTACGACCTCGATTACATCTCCCGAGGAGTCGATTAGCCGGGACAGCTCGCTTAGCCCCGTGAAACCGTGGGATAGACCCCTCCTAGCCTCGGAGTAGAGGTACTCGACTATCGATTTATGGACAAGTATCCTTCCCGCTATCCGCCCTTCCTGGATTAGACGGCGGGCCGTGCCGTCAACCACGGCGTCTATATCCACTACGTATAGTCCCTCTCTTTCCACATGCGATCCCCAAACCGTGCCATCCAACTATTCTCGGTTGACTCCAGGCTCTACCCAGACCGTATAAGTTTATCACACCCATGCTATGACGGTTGCTATTCAAATGGGTGTAGGTGGTGTTCGACGTCCTAATCACTGGCTCCATCCTATATACTGGCCGCGAGATAATCAAGGACGGCTACGTGTATATTAAGAACGGTAAGATAATCGACTATGGCCAGAGCCCTGTCCCCGAGGACTACACTTACGTCAACCTGATCCTAGGGGGTAGTGGGAGGATCATAGTACCTAGCCTAACAGCTGTGATAGACGCGGTTGCATACCCGCTTAGACTGAACTCCCCAAGCCTCAAAGAGAGGGTGGAGCTCTACGGGAAGATACCGCCCTCGGAGGCTGTAACCCTATCACTGCCAGCCGTATACGAGGCACATATGGCTGGGATAGGCCATGTAATAATTGAATACACTAGTCTAGAGCTACCCAACACGCTCCGGTCTCTTATCGGAGGCAAGTATGGGCTAGCCTATCCCTCCTGCATCGGTAAGCCTCCGGGAGAACCGCCAAGCGTGATAACAATATATGGAGAGGGTTGCGGCGACTCCGGTCAAATTGAGGTAAGGGATGGAAGCGGTTATGTTGGTGGAGAGAGGGTTCTAGCGTTATTCAGCCGGGCTACATACTCTAGGCTAGACGGTGATCCCCTCACAGAGAGTAACAGGCTTAGGGAGGCTATTGGCTTGAAGCCAGCTGCTATAGGGAAGAATGAGAGGGCTGAGATAGCAGTCTACAACGCTTCCCGCCCTCCGGGCATGTTCCTCGACAAGGCGGGGGAGGACGTGATAAGAAGGATATACGTCTCGGGTGCTAGGCTTGAGACGCTAATGGTTGGAGACGCTATACTGGTCGATCAAGGAGAGCACCTCTATATTGTGGAGAAGCACTTCTCCGAGGCCCGGAGAGCCGGGTTAAGGATCTTGGAGCGTCGCTGATCGAGGGCTTCCACATCCCCCGAGTGAAGGGTTCGGGCGTGAACGAACGCTCATCCGCCTATTTCATATTCTGATACTTGGATTCTATATTTTCCTAGGACCTTGCCTAGCTCGTCGTTGAAGATCGCGGGGTCCCCCCGGGGCGTCGGGTCTACACCCATCCTACATGCTTCTATCTGCCTACTCACTATATCATAGAGGCCTATCCTATGCACTATCCTCACTACTTCATCCTTATCCATTCCCGAGACAGGCCTCACCACAGGCAACGTTACTCCGGAACCTATGAGCCTCATATTCCTAACAGTCTGCGTAGCGACCTGGCCTATACTCTCACCAGTCACGAGGGCCTCATATCCCTTCTCCACAGCTATCCTCTCGGCCTCCACTAGCATCAACCGCCTCATAACCAGCACCCTATACTTTGGTCTGACATTTGATGCTACCGTGCTGGCAACATCCCTGAAATCCACCACGTAGAGTTTGAGCCTTCTACCATGGATCCATTCTCTAGCTAGGGCTTCAGCAGCCTCCATCATTATATTATAGACTTCCCTCACGCCTATGTCGAAGAAGACGAGGTCCGCCGGGGACCCCCTCTTCATAACTAGCCATGCGGCAGCTGTGGAGTCGAAGCCTCCACTGAATAAGACGAGGGTGGGCTCCTCGCTCCCCAGGGGTAGACCGCCGGGTCCCTCAATAATCCTATCATAAAGGTATGCCCTGTTCCCCCTAACTTCTACATATGCTATGTAATCCGGCCTATGGAGGTCTACACGGTTAGCCCCGAGTTCGAGTAATCTCGCCCCGAGCTCCTTCTCAACGTCTAGGCTCGTGAAGTCGTGAACACCTGTTCTACGGGCGGTTACTCTGAAAACCTTCCCCTCCACTCTAGGGGCAAAATGCTCCGCTGCCTTCTCCACGAGGTCGTCTAGGCCGTTGAAATCCACGACTTTGGCGGGGGATGTGGACTTAACCCCGAAAACACGTGCAGCTGATATAGCTGCTTTTTCCGAATCGCTGGGGTCTCTTATCAGGATCCTACCCTGCAGTCTCTCGACGCGGCCTTCGACTCCACGCCTCCTCATGGCTTCCTCAATGTGCTTGGCGAGTAGCCTCTCGAGCCTCGGCCTCGTATGCCTCCCTTTCACTGCTATCTCAGAGTACCGGACTATCACTACCTCCTCCACTATCGCCCCCCGCCTGGAGTAACCGTCTCGGCCGGCATTGATTAACCTGTCCATTCAATACCAAGGGTATAACTGGAGGGTGCGGTGTGAAGAGAGTCTCATTCAAGTGGAGGGAGGGGTACCTGGTCCTCGCGGATAATAATGGAGAGCTGGTCGTTGAGGCATCGAATTCCACGATAACCTTCACTGTGAGAGAGGTGTTGGTTAAGGGGTTATTCGAGGGGTTGAGGGAGTACGTGGAGGGAGGTAGGGGGGAGTGGAAGACTGTATACATTGACCTCGCGTTTCCACTCAAAGGGAAGCCGAAGCCTGTTGACGTAGCATTTGCCAGGCATGTCGACACGTATGTGGGGGGATTCGGTTTAAGCTACACAGTTATAGAGGGGGTAGGCCACTATATAACAGTCTATCCTCCTCCAGGAGCCCTCTATGATCATGCAATAATCTACGATGATGGAATAGCCCTGAGAACCCTGTCTAGGAGGAAAGTCTATATCCTTGAGGAGAATAATACTCGTAAAATCATACTACTATAGCCTGGGCTAGAGGAGGGTCCCTTCCTTGATAACACGCCTAGAAGTGGATTATGACGCGTTGATGAGACTATCCAGGATAGTGTCTAGGATAAGTAGAGAGGATCTCCGTTTCAACAGCCAAGATCTACCTGGCTCCATGACTAGAGAAGAAGCAACAATGTTCTACACGATCCTATACTCGATAGATTACGGGCTTGGATTGGAAGAGAAGAAGCGTCTAGCCAACGCCCTATGGAGTATCCTAGAGGGGAGGGGGTTCAACCATGACTTCCTACTCGGACTAGACGGGAATGGGTTGAACACGCTTCTAAGAGAGTATGGGGTTAGAATGCCTAGGCCAGAGTTAAGAGCTATGCTCCTAAGAGACCTCTCCCGTAAGGTTGAGAAGTTATACAATGGATCATACTACGCGGTGGTAGTTGAATCGCGTGGACAGCTGAGATACAAGAACGGGGGATTCCTTGATAGGCTACAAGACTTCTACGCTTACAGGAGCCCGGCCTATTCTAAGGCATATAGGCTTGCAATCCAGCTTTACCGTGTTGGAGCCCTGCCAGCCCATGACTTGTGGAATGCTGGCGTGTCGGTTGACTCGGTTCTGGTCGGTCTAGCCGTGAGATATGGCCTTGTTAGGGTTAGCGACGGTCTCCTCGAGAGGATAGCTCTTGGCACACCATTGGACCCGGAGACTGATAGGGTTCTCCGAGAATATGTTTTCATGGTGTATAGGCTGGTGGCTCAGGAGGCGGGCGTTGATCCATTCACTCTAGATGGTTTGCTTAGGATCATCTATGATCGATACTGTGATTATAGGTCGGGTCAACCCGGAGAATTGGCTGGAGAGGACATTGGATGTATGGGTCTGAGGGAACCTCGGCTATGGGTGAGGGACCCCCTCCCCCCACAGGATTCATGGTGGGATTAATGGCTGACGGATAATCCAGTTTATCCTCGGCGTGTATAATGTTTAGGGTGGGAGTTGAAGGGTAATGGTGTCAGGAGAACTTGATAGGGTAGAGGAGATCTCAGGCCAGGGTATCCCGGCCTGGGGGTATGCGCTTGGCGGTCCAAAGGTTGGCTCTGGGCCGGGCGCCGTTACAAGGGGGGCTATGTGGCTCAACCTACCGAGGGCTGGTACACGCGTCGAGAGGTTACTGTTATCCATTGGTATATTCACTGACCGCGAGATCCGTACACCTATCTCGTGGAAACTCGTAGTGGACGGGGTCTCGATATCGAGGGAGTTCAGGCCACACTTCGTTGTTGAGACCGATGATGGCTACTATATGAAGGCTATCTATGACGTGAAACCTGTACTGGCAGGTAGGGTCTTGAGGCAGGAGAGCCATAAGATCCTAGTCTACAGGGACGCTGTTCACCCGATTAGGGTCGCAGACGCCCTCCTCTATGCTAGGTTCGAGAATGAGAAGGCTAGGTATGCTGTATCCTACTATACTGGCGCAGTTGCACTAGAGCCGGGAGAATACTACAAGGTGGACGCAGACATAGGGAGGGGTTTCGGTGGAAAGAGGACTGCTGGCGTTATACTTCATTCTCCCTATCACGACGCCGCCTTTGAACTGATAGCAGGTGGTTCAAGGCCGGAGAGAGCCGTAGGCCACGGGGTACACTATATCGAAGTCACTGTGCCCTACAAGGGGTCCCCCGTACCAGTATCCCTAAGATACGTTGACCCTGGCTTCAAATTCTACCCGAGGATCGCCGTGCTGACAGAGGTTATAGCTACCGAGCTACTAGCTCCTGCACCTGAACCGAGGCTCGTTATCGAGTCCGTTGAGGCCAGTGATACAAGGGTTAGGGTAAAAGGGATTGTTGAGAACGTCGGCGACGATGTTCTAGACTCCACAATGCTAGTCGTACTAGCCCTTGGAGCTAGACTCGCTAGGAAGACCATGCCGCCAGTTGATCCTGGGAAGAGCATCAACTTCTCACTTGAATTCGATATATCGAGGCTCCCGATTAGGCCCTCGAGGGCCAGTATAAGATTGATATGGCGGAGGCTGGGAGAGACTAGGCTCGTATCGGAGGAGATACAGATACCCTCCTAGCGGCCCCTCCTAAAAATGTATTCTCGGAGGGGAGGAGCTAGATTATAGCAGTCATGTCCCCTCTCCAATAATCCCATCTCTATGAGGGCGTCGATCTTTTCCTGGGGGTCCCTCACTCCAAGCCTCTCCAGTTCTTTCAAGGCCCTCAGGTCACCGACGGACACGTTCTTGTAGAAGTACTCGAATACTATCCTGAGATCCTTCGGGAGCTTGCGGGCCTTGTCGAGTAATTCGCTGGCCTCGGCTAGGATCTCGTCTACACTCATGTATTCCACCCTCAGGTTTATCGGCCCAGTCCTGCAACCGACAACCAATCCGGGGATAGGGGAGGCAGGTGGCTAATAGGCTATTGAGGCGGATTGCCGAGGAGGTCTTAGGGGAGGAGAAGGCCCGGCTGATATGGTCGAGGCTCGACATAGTCGGTGATATAGCTATACTGAAGAGGCCATTGACGGATTCGATAACCGTATCTGACCTAGCTAGGGTGGCGGAGGAGCTCGTGAGAAGGCTGCCTTACATTAAGAGTGTTTGGCTCGCGGAATCGCCCGTAGAGGGACCCTACAAGACCCGCCGGTTCACACACCTAGCTGGTGAAGAGAGAAGTGAGACCGTATACGTTGAGCATGGATGTAGGTTTAAGGTTGATATAAGGAGGGTATTCATAACTCCACGGCTCAACTACGAGCACCTAAGGATTGCTAAGCTGGTCTCTTCGGGGGAGGTTGTAGTTAACATGTTTGCTGGCGCAGGCCTCTTCTCTATAATCATAGCGTGCAAATCAAAGCCGAGGAAAGTGTACAGTATTGATATCAATCCAGACGCCTACAGGTACATGGTTGAGAACATAGAGCTGAACAAGGTAGGAGACACTGTGATCCCAATCCTCGGTGACGCTGCCAAGGTTATAGTAAAGGAACTAGGCGGCGTAGCCGACCGCGTGCTTATGCCACTGCCAGAGCTCGCCCTTGACTACCTCCCCTACGCGGTTAGGGCTCTAAGGGGTAAGGGAGTGATCCATGTATACCTCCACGTGAGTACGCCTAAGGGAACCGATCCACTTAAGACCTCTGAACAACTGGTGAGGGATAGGCTCAGAGAGCTAGGAGTGAGGCACGTGGTGCTGGGATCGCGGAAGGTGAGGCCAGTCGCCCCGAGAACCATGCAGACAGTAGTTGATGTGGTGGTTGAGAGTGACTAGAAGGAAGCCTTGGGTTAAAGTAAAGGATGATGCCGTGAAATCAATCCTACTTGAGAGAGACGTGGGTTATCTCGACGTAGGGATAGGGCCGATACTGGAGACACTAAACTCGGTCAAGAACATTGCTACCACCAGCAGCTGCCTTGGCAGGATCGCTATAGTAGAGGGGATAGTACACTGGGGTCGAGACGAGGATTCGAGGATTGCATACAAGACCCATGGTAAGATAACGCCCGAAGCGATCCTACGCGTGTTATCCAGGGGGTTCTCCAACCTATGGCTTAAGGCTACGGGCCCAATACTACATGCACGAACGAATAGCCTAGAATGCGCACTACACATGTTATCCAAGGCTAGAGAGAACGGTTTCAAGCACAGCGGCATAATCTCTCACGGAACACCCAGCGGCACCGTAGTTGAGTTGATGAGTGCATCACAGCTGTCTACCCCGCTTGTAGTGAATGGAGTAGTGGTCATCCGGATGGGCCGTGAATACCTCGAGGCGTTAGCCAACAAGGCCAATAGTACTGTTGAAGAGGGGAGGAGAAGGCTTAGGTCGTTTGTTGACTCCCTTCTCGCCGATCCAGGCCCCTGCGGATAGCCCTCCAGTATATAGATAGGGGACCCCTACCATCACATTCGCCACAGATTTTCTTAGCTAATGCAGTTTCACAGTTGTAGGGCCTGTATCTCCGGGCTCTCTCAAGAATTACCTCCGCTAATACACTAGCAGTCGTCCTAGACACTAGTCCTGTGGAGTAAAGCAGCTCCTCCACGTATTCTTGCGGGGCGTTCACATTGGCTAGAAATGTGACTAGCATATAGAACTCTTCGGGCGTCATTGATTTCTCCGACGCTGATCTATCGATTATCTCTTTGATACATGATGGTATCTTCTCCGGGTCAAACTCTCCCAGCACTCCCCAGTCCAGTTTTGACGCCATCTTCCTACCAAGCTCGGCTAGTTTTGGAAGATCGACCTCGTCATATATGCCAACTATACTCTCTATGTGTTGTCTAACCTTCGCGGCTAGGAAGTTCTTGAAGCTCTGAGCATCCAGGTAAACCCTGCCACCTAGTAGGAAAGAGTTTACAAGCCTCCACCTTGGTTCCACTAACCTGCTGGCAACAACTAGGTAGTCGCTTAGTGGTAACGAGTACTGGAGGAGTCGTGGAAGTATGCCACGACGCTTACTGTAGAGCCAGTTTATTGCTAGATTCGAGGGTTCAACCCTGAGACCCAGGGCTCTGGCTAGCGTCATTATGCCTGCCCGCGATTCATCCTCCAATAGTTCCCGAACCCTGTCGGCCTCAGCCTCAGCTAGTTTCCTGAGTAGCCTCAGCGATCCTGACTTTGCTACAGCGGCCAGTGCGGCGTGGAAGGATAGAACCTCTTCCCAGGTATCTCTACCTATCTGTTCAGGGAGTCCCTCCCGTGATAGCGCGGCTTCAAGCCTCTTCTTTGCTAGGTTGATGGCTTCTTCTGACTCGAGTAGCTCTTCTATCGGCCCGTAATAGTCGATCTCTTTCCTGGCGTATTCGCTTAGCTTTACTGTGAATGGGTATTTGGCCTGCCACAGCAATTCCTGAGCCTCCATACTGGAAGGGGGATCACTTGAATATTATGTTCGGAGGGTTTATTGAATATCAATGGGTAACGCCGGTCGATTTGTTGAGGGACCCGCCTTGTCCGGGGGCGATTGTGGATTCATATGTGAGAAGCTGATGGACAGGCGTTATAGTGAGTGGGTTGCTAGAGCCCTCAGGAAATGGCTTGATAGGAGGGACCCCTCGTGCTGTTATCATGAGCTTTCAAAGATGGAGCCCGGCTATTATGGTTGGAGTGTTATGGTATCAGACTATGAAGAATTCTACAAGAGGATGAGTGGTAGGCGTAAGGTTAGGTTGCCCGAGCCGTTAGCTGAGAGCGGCGTCGATACACTTGTAGCATTAAGGTCTAGGCGTAGTAGGCGTAGTTATGCTAGGAAGTCGCTGGGTCTGAGAGAGCTCGCTACACTGTTGTACTATACCGTTGGGATCACTGGGAGGGCTTGGTGGGGTGGCCCTAAGAGGACGTATCCAAGTGCTGGCGGATTGCAGCCTGTTGAGGCTTATGTGGTCTCTCTCAACGTTGATGGTTTAGAGCAGGGAGTATACCATTATAATCCCGGCGATCATTCCCTAGAAGAAATCTATACTGGCGATGTAGGGGAGGAACTCTACAGGGCTTGCCTAGACCAGGAGCACGTGCTTGAAGCACCAGCTAATATTGTATTGACAATTGTTTACTCGAGGACAGCTTCAAAGTACGGGTTAAGGGCCTATAGGTACGCTGTCATGGATGTAGCCTTCGCTGGCGAGAACGTCTACCTGGTAAGCGAGGCGCTAGGACTAGCTACTGTTGCTGTCGGCGCATTCTACGATGAAATGCTATGCAATATACTAGGCGTGGATTGTGAATGGGAGTATCCGATGCTCGTTTTCCCCGTGGGACGGCGGCAATCCTAGCCCGAGTTAAAACCCGGATTCAATGCAACGTTAAATTCCGATATATACGATGCATATCATGGTGAAACCTATTTGGCCAGTATAGCTAGGAGAATAGCAGAGTGGGCTTATTCGCTCTCCTACGACCAGCTACCGGCTGAAGTGGTTGAAGAGGTTAAGAAGAGGTTCATCGACAGCCTCGGAGTAGCGGTCGGAGCATACTATGAGGAACCCGTCAAGATAGCGAGGGCAATCGCCAGAGGGACTGCTGGCTCCCTCGTAAGGGCCACGCTCTGGGGCACGAGGAGTCTAGCCGCAGCGGATCACGCTGACTTCGCCAATGGCTGTGCTACAAGGTACTTCGACTTCAACGATACCTACCTCTCAAAGGAGGCTCTACACCCGAGCGACTCTATCCCCGCAGTCATAGCTGCAGCGGAGATTGTCGATGCACCCGCTGAGAGGATAATTGAGGGTATTGTAGCGGCGTATGAGGTAATCGGAGCCCTAGCCGACGCATATAGTGTAAGGTCGAGGGGACTAGACCATACGGTATACATCAATATAGGCAGCGCCGTTGGAGCTGCCAAGGTACTAGGCTTAGACGTCGATCGCTTCGAACATGCAGTCAACATTGCAACCAACACAAGCCTAGCCCTCAGGCAGACTCGAGCAGGAGAATTATCAATGTGGAAGGGGTGCGCTGCAGCCCACGCATCGAGGAACGGGTTGTTCTCAGCCCTTCTAGCTTGGAAGGGTATGACGGGTCCCTCACCAGTCTTCGAAGGCGAGTTCGGTTTCTTCAACGTAGCACTCTGCGGCGACAAGTTCGAGCTACCTGAGCTCGGCGGGTCAAAGTATAGGATAATGAAGACAAGCATCAAGTACTGGCCCGTCGAATACCACTCAATGTCAGCAGTTGAGGCAGCACTCAACATAGTCGGGAAGATCGGCAAGATTGACCCAGACCAGGTCGAGGAGATCAAGCTGGATACCTTCACCGTTAGCTACAAGATAATTGTGAAGGACCCGGAGAAGTGGGACCCGAGGACCAGGGAGACTGCAGATCATAGCCTACCATATATTGTAGCTGCCGCGCTGATAGATGGAAGATTATGGCTAGAAACCTTCAAACCAGAGCGCTACCTGGCAGAGGATGTTAGAAAGCTCATGAAGAAGATGAGGGTGGAAGTCGACCCCAAGGCAGATGAACTCTACCCTGATGGAATCCTGAACAGGATCACGATAAAGTTCAAGGATGGGAGAACAATCAGTGAGGAGAGCACCTATCCACCCGGGCACTTCATGAACCCACTCGATAGGAAAGGCGTAGAAGAGAAGTTCCTACGCCTAGTGACACGCTATGTTGACGAGGCTAGGGCAAAGGAGTTCCTGTTGAAGGCGTGGAGTCTGGAGAAGATTGAGGATATAGGAGGCCTCCTCAGACTACTAGCCGTTGAGGATTAACGCCTCCTCCTCGTTATCTTCACCTTTTTCTGAACTCCTAACACATAGTATCCTCCGATAACTCCGAGGAGGGCTCCTATGAAGAATGCGGCTATTGATATTGCCCCTTCCTTCTGTATCCTATCCGTTAGCCTCTCTATCTGGTAGTCCCTCACCTTTACCTCATTCTTCCAGTAAGACTCGCATCCCTGATACTCTGCCAGCGTCTTGGTCAGATTCTCGTTCTCCTTTGTTAGGTTTGATAGTCTCTCCTTTAGCAGGTTTACAGACTTGTTGAACTGATCTATTAGCTCATTGGTGTATACTACTACTTTGAAATCCTCAGCGGCTCCCGGGTAAGCGTTCTTTATCGGTTCCTCGAGGCCTGCGGCTAGTATTGCGTATGGATCATAACCTGTTAGCACCAGCCTGACACCGGCAGCTACAGGGGTCCCTCCTGGATAAGCCGCTGTTAGGAGAATGTATCCTGAGGTCGCATTATAGGGGTTCTCTTGGAGGTCGCTGGGATAGATTCCACCAGCTTCGGCGGGGCTTACGTATCCTGGGAGGTTAGAGTATCCGGCGATGAATTTCAGGGTGTTGGTGTTGTTCGCTTGGTTTAAACCGAGTAGTGCTATCGCGTCTAATCCTAAGCCTGTTGACATTAGTGTCACGTTGGTTGTCTGTATGGTTAAGGATGCCCCCGAATAGTATGATATTGCCTGTGTCCATAGGTCGGCTATGCTTTCATTGACTGGTACCACTAAGTAGTACATTGTGGGACCTGAGGGTGCAGTGAGCACTATGTCAATGTATGGCCTGAAGGAACCCATAATTATCCTGAGGGTTAGGGTAGAGTCTCCCACGGTCCCCGTGAAGTCGGCCTCCACTAGGTCAGGGGATCTCTGTATGACTTGATAGCTTGTCCAGTTTACCTTCAGTGTTGAGCCATCGCTGACGTAAATGACATCGATGGCTGGTAGGCCCTTTGGATTTACTTGAAGTGCTGGTTTCTCGTTTTTGGTTGCATATATTACGGAGGGCGAGTTGGTCTTTTTGTTAATGATCAGTTCATTATAGGTTGTTTTAATTATCACGGTTTGATTGGTCTCCGTCACATTCAAGTATGGTGTTGGGATAGCTTGGCTCAGGACTGTTTGGGCTGATGATATCGGAGAGTAGATGAAGAGGCTCGCCAGTACCAGTGCTATCAGGACAACCGCAACCTTCTTCAATATCTGACACCAAAAGGGGGTTAGGCCTCTAACCGGTTTATTATTGTTTAGAATAGCCTTTTCATTAGTGCAGGTGAAACGAGCATATTGGAGAGCGGGTGCAAGAGGCCATTTAAGGCGAAAGTATTCAGTGGACTAGGAGAAGGAGAGTTCTACGTGAGCATCTATAGCCGTGGCTTTAGAGTAAAGCTGGGCATAACACCCTACCCGGGGACATTGAATGCGAGGCTAGTAGATGAGGATGTCGATGAATTCAATAAATGCCTCAACAGCGTTGATGGTGTTAAGATTGATCCACCACCGATCCCGAACGCAAAACTCGCACCCGTAGTGGTGTATCCTGCGCATCTCAACGGGTATCCCGTGTGGATAGTGAGACCCATGATAACAGTGTATAAGAGAGACGTGGTCGAGCTAATAGCCGATGTTAGACTCCGAGATCTCCTAGGACTGAGTGATGGATCAATTATAGAAATCTACCTACGGAATGAATAGGCTCGTTGTTGGCCGCGGACAGAAACCTGTATTAGGGTCAATTGGGGAAGTTTATTGTCGGTTAGGGACAGATGCCGGTGGGTTCAGAGAAGCTATTGAGGCCAGGGGAGTTCTGTGAACTTATCGGCATCAGCTATAGGACTTTCAAGCGGTGGGTCTCTGAGGGCAGGATACGAGTTGTCAGGACACCTACGGGGAGGATTAGGGTGCCATACTCCGAGGTTGAACGGATACTCAGTGGAAAACCAGAGGCAGGGGAAGTCCGTGCAGTTATCTATGCTCGTGTAAGCTCTAGCGACCAGAAGAGCGACCTTGAAAGACAAATACACCACCTCACACAATACTGCTCAGCTAAAGGATACAAGGTAGTAGATGTCCTTAGTGACATAGCTAGTGGGCTTAAGACCAACCGTAGAGGCCTGCTCAAGCTCTTCAACTACGTGGTAAAGAGACATGTAGATGTGGTGGTCATTACCTACAAGGATAGACTTACCAGGTTCGGCTTCGAGTACCTAGAGTACTTCTTCAGCCAGTATAGTGTAAGGATAGAGGTCGTCTATGGAGAGGAGGCAAAGGACGCCTACCAGGAGCTAGTTGAAGACTTACTAGCAGTTGTGACTAGCTTCGCTGGCAAGCTCTACGGCATGAGGAGTCATAAGAAGAAACGCTTGGTTCAGGGCTTCAAGAGTCTCTTAGAAGAGGTTGAGAAGAATGGCTAGAGCTACTAGGACTGTTATGGTGAGGAGTGTTAAGCTTCCTAGGAAGGTGTTCAGACTACTCGTTGAGCTTGAGGGAATGTATCATAACATGGTTGAGCAACTAGTGATGTATGCCGTTAGGAACAATATTAAGAGCTTCACTAAGCTTAAAGCCCTGAAGTACCGTGAAATGAGAAGACTCTATCCTCAACTACCATCGCATTATGTGTATACTGCCTGTCAGGACGCCTCTACTAGGGCTAAAAGCTTCCTAAGACTGAAGAAGCTCGGGCTAACCCAGAAGGAGTATCCAGAGGTTAAGAGAGTTTCTATATGGCTCGATGACCATCTATGGAAGCCAAGTGGATATACATCCATCAAGGTGGCTACTCACAAAGGATGGATAGTAGTAGAGATTGAGCCACATAAACAGTATTGGAAATACATCAATAGGGGTTGGAGACTCGCTTCTGAGACTAAAATCAAGCTTGATAAGAGGAATAGACAGCTTATAATCTATTTAGCCTTCGTTAAAAAGGATAAAGAGTATAAGCCTAAGGGGTACCTGCCAGTTGATGTTAATGAAAATAATGTTACCATACTGGTTGACGGTGTGGCTTATTTATTTGAAACTAATACTGAGAGGCTTGTTCTCGGATACTATTATCGAAGGAAGAGGATACAGGAAAAGTATGATGTAGTCTATGGTGAGAAGTCGAGGATTAAACGGAAGATTTTGAAAAAGCTTAGGGAGAGGGGGAGGAAACTAGATATTAGGTGGAAGATAGCGAACATCATAGTTAGATCTGCCTACAATAAACAGTATGCTATTGTTCTTGAGAGGTTCGGCAGGAGGGTAGCAAACAGTATGATTGCTAGGATAAGGGACAAGCAGTTACGGCACAGGATTTTCCAAGCCGGCTTCAGAGGTATCCAGAGGGCTATCGAGGAGAAGGCTAGGGAGTACGGTGTACCAGTAATCTATGTTAACCCAAAATACACTTCCAAGCTATGCCCAGTTCATGGTACTCCGATAATCTATAGTAACGGCTCTAGGATAGGTAGGTGCAGTAAGGGTGGAGAGCTATGGCACCGAGACGTTGTAGCTATATGTAACCTGCTCCTCAGAGCCCGCCTAGGCGATGGGAGCAACGCTCCAAGCCTAGGTGGGCCTACCCTAGATGGGAGGCCCGTGCCGTTGGCCTCGACCGCCACCCATGACCCCACACGGATACCCCGTGAAGTGTGGACGAGGTGGAAGTCCCTAGAGGCGGCCTAAACAACCATAAAATAGCCGGAATGACCCTCTAGGGACAAACGGAACCTCCCACTCATCCATATCCGTGACGGGATGTTGTGGGAGAGCGGGGCCGCGGCCAGTAGATTATGAGGTGTTGTGTCCGTGTCTATTAGTGTTTCTTGGGCTTTTCCCCTAGGTGTCTCATGAGTAATCTGGCTGCCACTATGAGGGAGTCCCATACCGGTGCTAGTGGGGGCGCGTATCCTATGTCTGATGCGAAGAGGTCCCATACCGTGCCTCCGGTTGTGAGTAGTGATGCTATAACATTGATTCTCCATAGGACTGTCTCGCTCTTACCAACGCCTTGAGCACCAAGTAGTTTTCCTGTATCAGCGTCTGCTATGATCCTCAGTGTTAGGGGAGCTGCTCCTGGTATGTAGTGGGCCTTCGTCCTAGCGTTGAGCGTGGCCTCTACAACGTTGTAACCCAGCCTTTCGGCCTCGGCCTTTGAGAGCCCTGTTCTGGCTACCACCATGTCGAAGGTCTTGAATGTGCTGGTTCCAACACTGCCTGGGAATATGGCTTCTCTACCTGCAATGTTACTGCCTGCGACGTATCCCTGCTTGTTCGCAATCTGTGCGAAAGGCCTCCACACCATTCTACCGGTTACTAGGTCTTTGTGCTCGACAGCGTCGCCTACGGCGTATACGAAGTCGATGTTAGTCCTCATGTGCTCGTCAGTCCAGATTGCACCGGTTTCCCCAATCTTCACACCAATCTGTTTAGCCAGGTCTACGTTTGGCTCTATTCCAACTCCTACTATGAATAGGTCTCCTTCAATCTCGCCGCTATCAGTCACTATTGAGACCGCTTTTCCGTTTGTTATCTTGAATTCCTTGACTGGAGAACCTGTTACGACGTTTACTCCCTTTGACCTGAGCTCGTCTTCTACTTGCTTCGCCAAGTCTGGGTCGAGGGTTCTTGGTGCTACCTGGTCTAGTGCTTCGACTAGGGTCACCTTTAGGCCTATGTTTGTCAGCGTCTCTGCAAACTCTAGGCCGACATAGCCTGCACCGACTATGACAGCCTTGGACCCTGATCGTAGCTTGAGAGCGTAGTCTCGTATCTCCTTGGCCGTGTCTAGGTGTTTGATGTAGAATACATTGGACGCCTCGTTTATCTCGGGCCAGATCTTCGGGGCCTTACTCCTAGCTCCTGTTGCAAGGAGGAGGTAGTCGAACTCTATCTTGTCCTCTCGACCCGTCTTTAGATCCTTGAAGTGTACAGTCTTTGTGTCTAAGTCGACGCTGGTTACTTCGGTTTCGAGTCTTAGGTCTATTCCCCTCTTCTTAGTGAATTCCTCTGGGGTATAGTATACTAGGTCGTTTAGCCTCTTTACAATGCATCCCACATGGTATGGTATACCGCATAGTGCGAAGCTGACCCAACTCGTCTTCTCGAAAACTACGACGTCCATTGACTTGTTTAGTCTCTTTGCTCTTGACGCGGCGGCCATTCCAGCCGCTCCGCCACCGATTACTACTAGCCTGGTCATGGAATCACCGTTCTTCCAAGTGTAGGATGCGGATTATTGTATTTACTCAATACGTCTCTTCTACGAGCATTAATTAGCCCCGTATCCCGGCTTATTAGAACAAAAGGGGGGTATCGTGGCGCTTGCCGCACCTGGAAGCCGATATTGGCGTAGTCCATGGAAGGATAGTTGAAGGTCTAAGGATCCCGTTCTACAAGGACGTATACTTCGAGACGGTGTTCATACCAGGTTTCAGCGATACACACGCGCACCCGCAGGTTATTGATGCTGGACTCGATACTCAAGAGATGTTTTGGAGGAATAGCTACGAGTGGCTTGATGAGAGAGAACTACATATCGACGAGGTCATGGTTAGGCAAGATATAGGAGTCTCCACTAGGCTCGCGGAGCTTGCACTAAAGAGAGCAGTCCTCGAAGGAGTCACGATGATCGCATTTACAGGTGTTTTAGAGGCAAATCTGAAGGCAAGGTTGAGGTTTCCAACCGGCCCTAGGCTGGTGCTATTGCCTACATTGATGGATAAGAAGGGTTGGAGTACCCCGCAGGACGTCTCCCGCCTATATGAAAAATATAAAAAATATATAAGTGATAGTCTATTAAGGATAGGCGTGTTCGTCCACAGCCTAAAATGGGCTGGTCCGAAGACCTTCTACGGCGCCATAGAGCTTGCCTCTAAGGGCCGTATGCCTCTCGGACTCCATTTATCTGAGGGAATAAGCGAGGGAGACGTGTTCAAGTCAAGAATGGCAGTAGTCAATAGACCGCCAAGAATAGTAGCTGTACACTGTATCGATGACGATCCAGCTAGTCTCGGAATCAGGTGTTCCTCGTGCCCAGCCTCGAACATGTTGCTCTATAACCGTACTCGTGAAAGCCTCAAAGGAGTCACGAGTTTCGGTAGTGATTGGCCTCACCTCCTAGGATCAGTACCTCGCCATCTAGGCCTAATCCTGAAGATATTCCCAGGCAGGCTCAGCGAGGTTATAAGGAGGATTACAACTGGCGGCTACCAGGATTACGGTGTGTCGCATACAGGCGATCTAGTAGCCTATGATGCCCCGCTTGATAGGGTCTTGACTGGTAAGCCTCTTCCAAAGCTGGTTATGGTTGCTGGTAGCGTTGTTGTCGAGGAGGGAGCGATCAAGGAGACTGGTGAAACGCTCAGGGTGATAGAGAAAGAGACGTTGGAGGTCTCCAAGTACGTTGGCGAGGTCTACGGAGACGGTACACCACCCCTGGTACCGGGTCCTCAGTATGTGTGGGATATAGTAGAGGGTCTAGGGGGAGAGCCTCGAATACACTTGGCCAGGAAAACGCCTGTCTAATTCTTCCAGTATCAATGAAATTATCTCAGCTAGGCTCGCAGGATCCGAGCCCTCTATCCCTACTCTCACAATGGGGCGTGATAGAGGCATCTTTTCACTTCCTGGAAAGAGAGGTGTGACTTTCACGAGCAGTTTTCCACACGCGTGGATTGACCAGGACGGGGTCTTTGAGGTTTTATCACAGCTAGTCGATAGGAGTTCGGAGAGGGCGTTTATCACGTTAGGGATTATCATAGGGTCCCTTGACTCTATATCTAATAATGCCTTGTAGCATTCACTCAACACTATATCCCTCGGATCAGGGGGGCTAGAGTCCACCTAATATTATGCCCTAGGCCCTACACTTAGAATTATTGGAGGTTCCGTGGGATTGAGCGATAGGGACTTGGACAAGCTAAAGCAGGCGCTCATGCTTACTTTGTCAGTGCCTGTGAAGCCGGGTGCGGTTCATAGGTTGCGGTTAGATGCCTTGTTTGAGGCTAGATTGTCGGAGGCAGTGGTTCTATCAAGGTATATAGAGGAGGCTTATGAGAGGGGGGTACAGCTAGCTAAGGGAAGCATTGATACCAGGAGTTTGGGTTTGGGGAAACTGTATTCTCAAGCGGTAATAGACGCCTTTGACTTCGTGGGGAAAAGACCACTTCCTGGACTCTTTTACTCAGGCATAATGTTATCCATCGTAGCAGGGTACTCTAGTGAGACGGGAAAGGATGTTATCACAGAGGCCAACAAGCTAGTTAGGCTAGTACCATACGGTAGCGACGTAGAGGATACTCTAGCTCTCATAGAGGGGTTAGAAGGTATAGGTGCAAGCGATCACTTACTAGCCCTAGATCAGCAGGGAATAAGCAAGAGAAGTGTAAGGCTACATGCACTATCGATTGGCGATGTCGCTGAAAAGCTTTCATCGATTGATAAGGGATTTCTGTATAACCTCAGAGGATATGGTCTACTGAAGGAAACCGTCAACTCACTCCTAACATGCAGTAATCTTGTAGAGGCGATCCTTAGAGCATACTATTATCTTGGAGTCAAGATGGAGATATTCAAGAGGATTAACGAGGGAACAAGCTTAATGAGATACTTCATGGAATTGGACAGGGGAGAATACAAGAAGAGATACGATAATGATCATCTACTAGGCGCGGTCCTCTTCGTGGCAGGCCTAGTACATTTGAGAAAAAACCTGCCGCTTCCATAATAGCATTTTGAAAAGCATACATAGGTGAGATGCCTAAGGAGTCTCGATAGTTATTATTAAACCTCCCCACGTCAATGAAGTTATCCCATGCACGCCGTCAAGTTCTCTCGGCACTTTATTAACAATATTTATAATATAAGTTTCATTGGGTTGTAGTACGGTCTGTTGCAACTTTAAAGTGATTATTACGGCTTCTCCCGTGTTTTTCACATTAACATATCCAGTGTTTAGCAAGATCTTAGATGTATTTGCTGATAGTTCCTCATACGCCCCATTTATATTAAAATTAAATATTGATAATATTATTTTAAAGACAGGGCCACCTACTATTGAGAGATAACCATGATTCATACTGGCGTTAGTTTGCTTTACTTCGAATTTGAACATGGTATGGTAATCTCCGATAAAAATTGAATTATTATATATAAAATTAGATAGAATAATTGACTCTCCTGGTTGAGTCAAGAACTCCAAGCTATCAATAGTAGTACTGTTATATACATAGACGTGACCAAAGTCGAGAGTTATAGTGTATAATGGCACCGTGATGGTTCTTGGAACAATTACTTTATAGGTTATTCCATTGCACTGTATCTTGCTAACGGTTTTCCATACAGTTATGATGTAATCCCCGGGTGAATAGACTATTCCTTTGAGATAAGTATTCTGAGAGAAATCATGGGTAGCCTGATTATCAGCGAAATTGTCGAAGCCAAGATTTGATGCAGACTGTACTGATAGGTACATACCCGAAGCCAGCAACCCACTAACATATCCTATTGTAGATGCTGTAACTATAGAGAAACTAACCATCATAGATCTCTCGCTACTTATAGTGCCAACCAGATTATTGATTTTGTATGAGAATATTGGTATCAAACCTTGATATGCTATGGTGGGTAACGAGTTATTCCAGTGGTTTGCTCCAACATATTTCTCAAGAGACACTACATTGACTGCATATAGACCTGATCCTTCATGTTTGGGAGCGTTGGGGTTGAATGCCCAGTTTGCAATAGCTTGAATAGCTTTATTCATATCGGCGTTGGCTGGCACATAGTATTGGGCTGCGACCAGTCGATCCCGGAAGAGTACCCAGTATTCATCGGCAGAATGCTCGTTTATTTGGATGAATCGTCTTTTCCACCATTGAGGAGTGGTTTCGTGTGCCGCAGGATGATCTAGGTTTTTCGAATAGTAAATACCTAGTTGGGAGTCTACTGGAGTCCACTGGTTACATGATGTATTAGAGAGTGTTTCCCACTTGAACGTGGGGAGATCGTAGCCTAATGTTCGATTTAGTATGAATAGGTATCCTTGTTTTCTCAATTCGTTAATCACGTCTTGATCTATAGTAATTTTCCCGATTCTGAGAGCAGCCATGGGATCCTCTTCTAGTTTATTAATAATATTATATGAATTTTTAATATGTTTATAATATGATAATATGAATTCCGACGTTATAATCATGTTAATACTTCTATTGTTGTTATAATCTGCTAGAATAATAGTAAATGTAGGGGCTGTGACAAGAGGAGACGCAGGGTTTATAGAACGAACCCCTGCCTGCCTTGGTAATTCGAACTTTAGATCAATCATATCACCCTCTCTAGAGATTATGGGATCTACAGACCGGTAACCTGGAATAGTTAAGATCGCTGAAGAGACTAGAACATCGCTATTAAATGATTTTATATTAATAAGTATAGTAAATGTAGAAGGATTAGGCATTAAGGGCTTCAATGCTCCTATTATCAGTAATATTAACAGGATAATGATTATGACGACACTTACACGTGAGCGGCTGGGTGACACATGGGTCCCCGAAGAATTTCTTATATTCTCTCAAAGTTATATTTTTAAACTCGTGTAGGAATTAAAACATAATTGTTAATAATATAGATCTCTTCTAATGTTTTTTGCAAAGTATGGTAGGAGGGCTATACCTGTTAAGAACCCGCCTATATGTGCCCAGAATGCTACTCCCGCTTGGACGCCTGTGAACACTACGAATAATCCAAGGACTAGTTGGTAGATGAACCAGAAGAGTATGTATACGCTTGCTGGTAGTCTGAGGGGTATTGGGATGTATCCCCAGAATGTGAGGACTTCGATTTCGCTTGAGGGGAAGAGGGTTAGATAGGCTCCTAGTACTCCACTTATGGCTCCGCTCGCCCCGATAGCTGGTATTAGGAATGGGTTAACGCCCGATGTTAGTACAGCGTTGCCTATCAGTGAGGAGGGCATTAGGACTAGGCTCATTATATGGAATAGTGTTGCGCCAACCCCGGAGGCTAGGTAGAAGGCTAGATATCTAATCTTACCCATTGCCCTTTCCACATCGTCTCCAAATATGTATAGGTAGAGCATGTTTCCGAAAAGGTGGGCTAGGCCAGCGTGTAGGAACATTGAAGTGAATATTGTGTAGAGGCCCTTCCCGGCGAGTATTCGTCCCGGTATCATTCCAAGCTCGTAGATGACTTCATTGTAGGAGATTGCTCCGGGTACGAGAAGCTGGGGCATCGATATACCTATGAAGAAGATGACTATGTTTAGAATTATGAGTGTCGTGTTGACAAGTGGAAACTCCCTATGACCCTCGTATCCCGTATCGTGTATTGGAAACATGTAGTGGCCTCCTCATCCATCCAATTGAAGCCTGCATGTAATTGTTCCCTTTTATAAACATCTAACTAGTAATACCCTCCTCCGGGAATGGATCTGGGATGAAGGAGGCTCTAGAGCGAATAAAGTCACTGTTAGAAATGACTAAGCCTAAACAGTTAGCACTACTAATGATAACTATGTATGGAGCCTATTTTGCAGGCGGCGGAGGATTCGATCTACAGAAGCTACTGTTGCTAACATTGACTGGTATAGGCTCGGCTGGCGGGGTCACGGCGTTAAACATGTACCTAGAAACAGATATCGATAGCCTCATGCCCAGGACTCGTGTGAGGCCTCTGCCCAGAGGAGCCTTATCGCGATCTGAAGCACTCTATGGTATATCAATTCTAATAATTCTAGGAACAATTTCAGGCGCGTTGATAAACAAGTATGTCGCGTTATCCGCGCTGATTGGACTCTACTTCGATATAATCGCGTATACCGAAATAGCCAAGAGGAGGACGGAGTGGGCATTACTTTTCGGCAGCGTGGCTGGTAGCATGCCAGCCCTAGGAGGATGGACGGCTGCTACGGGAGGGTATAGTCTAACAGGGATACTCTTAGCCGGAATAGTGTATGTCTGGCAGCCCTTACATGTCGCCTTCATACACTACTACTACGAGGATCAGTACAGCAAAGCAGGGATACCCACGATCCCTTCACGTCTCGGCTATAGGGCGTTTGCAAACCTAGCATTATTCTCCGTCACATCAACAATATTCCTGGTTTGGGGGATAGCCCTAACGCTGGGGGAAGGATATTTCACAGCAGTAATTGCGACGTTGTTGGGGGTACAGGCTCTAAGGGCTGTTGCTAAGTTTAGGTTCACGCCTGGTAAGGAATTAGCCCGTGGTATGATAAAGTTTGCCAGTCCACTCGTGGGAATCATATTCATATTGCTTCCATTAGAGCTACACTTATTCATAATATAGAGGGTGCATTGGATAATGAGGAGTGGAGGATGCGTAACAGGAGTTCCTGGTTGCATAATCCTTGCCTCATCGGGAGGCATCGCTCTAGCTTCCCTCATAGTAGATGACATGACTATACCGTTAGTCTACGCTGTTATCCTCTTATCTCTAGGATTGACGGTGTATAAGCTAATCCGGTTCTCAGACGCGATGATAGTAATGATATCTGCAACAATACTGATTGCCATATCACTACTAGCACCCAGAACACTAGCTGGCTTCATCGTATTCTATCTGACCATGGCCTGGCTAATACTAAGAACCACGTCACCAGAGGTCCTGTTGAGCTACTGGCCATTAGTGGTGATCCCTGCCTACGCCTATGGAGGCCAAGAGTGGATCCGCATCTTCTCCGCTTCCGTCATACTCCTATCATCAATTGTAGCCTACTTGGAGAGTGGAAGAGGACATGCTTTGATGATCACAGCGGTATCACCCATCGCGGCCCTCGTTAGTCCCGAGATCTCATTGGCAGCCTCCGCCTCATCTCTCGCCCTTGCAGGGGTCCTAGCAGGAATAGTTGAGAGATCAGGTTGCCCCTTCACAAAAGACTCAGGACTAGTGTTTATCGGAGTATCCCTATCAATAATAGGAGTCCTAATGGGGATAATTGAGGGACCCTGGAAGGAGTATTGGACCATAATTTGGCTCATAGGATTCCTTTATATTGAAGCTGGCGCCTTAGTTCCTCAAGGTATCTTTCATAGACCCTCTTCTTTGGCGGCTGAAGCCTAGAGAGCTTTATACTCCTCTCTAAAGATTCGCTATGCTTACCATCTCTAATTCTCGGCAGGAAATAGGGTCTCCTCAGCATATTCACTCTTAGGAAAGTCTCTATTGCTGATATGATTCTATCTTCTATACTCCCCTTTCTTATGCCTGGTAGCATATTCGGCCTTGGACCCTTCCAGTTGAGGCAAGGCCAGAGATCGCCGAATGGTCCTAGCCTTATCCTCTGGCATCCCATACAGAAGATGGGGTTACCATATGGTTTCACTATCTCTACTCGTTCTCCCGATGGGAGGATGTACACGGGCCTGTTGTGTAGGCTCCTTCTAACTACTTTCGCTCCTACTTCCAGGAGCTTTTTCTCGATCTCAGCCAGGGGATAATAGTACTTGTTGAAGAAGCGGGCTCCTAGACCAACAGGATGGAGTTCTATCAGCTGTAATGTGGCGTCAAGCCTATGGGCTAGGTCTAGGAGATCCCATACCTCGTGTTCATTTACTCCCTTCAAGACAACCATGTTGATTTTCAAGCCGAGGCCGGCATCTGATGCCTCTCTTAACCCGGCGATAGCCCGTTGGAGACCGTCTACTCCCGTTATGAACTTGTAGACCTCACTTCTTAGACTATGTATGGATACGTTTACTCGCGCGAGCCCGTTCTCTGATAGTTTCGAGGCCAGTTTCTCTAATAGGTATCCATTGGTAGTCATTGATAATTCAAGGGTGGGGGCGCCTTCCCTGAAGGCCTTTATGATATCCAGGATATCTCTTCTTATTAGTGGTTCTCCTCCTGTGAACTTTATCTTGCTGATACCGATAATCTCGGCGGCCCTAGCTACAATATAGTAGTCTTCCGGGGTTAGTAGGGGTTTGAGGGACCCGGGCTTAACCGGCCCTTCAACACTTTCTCCCTCTATATGGCAGAAGATGCACCGGTAGCTGCACTCGACTGTAACTACTACTCTAAGGTTGTCGAGAGGCCTCATGTATGCGTCGTGTATCTTCATAGCATACAGTCCTCCATACATGCCTGGAGCCGGCCCCGGCTATAACCCGCCTTCTGTACTACGGCGGCATTCGACTCAGCGGTCCCCCCACCCTTCGCGCGGCCCTCATCGGGTAGGGCCTTGCTCCGCCAGGGGCGGCCGTTTCACCGCATCCCCTAGCCTTGTCCGCTGGTTTTCTGCCCCCTAGTTGCCTAGGGGGCCTCGCAGCTTCATCCTCATTGACTAGGGGCCGTGTCGTTTCTGTGCCGTTGCCGCGGGTTTCACCCGCGCCCCTCACGGGGCCTGGCTGCCGCGGGGAGGGCGGAGTTTCCTCGGGCTATAGCCCGTGGGCCGCCAGCCGGGGCCGACTCCTACTCAATTATAGGTGCATGGGGCTATTCTATAATAGGGTTAGTCAGGATAGTAAATTACCAGTAAAGCTCTGCGGGGCGATGGGAGCCATGCTCCAAGCCCCGTAGAGTATAGCTTTGATGGGAGGCCCGTGCCGTTGGCCTCGACCGCCACCCATGACCCCACACGGATACCCCGTGAAGTGTGGACGAGGTGGAAGTCCCTAGAGGCGACCCTAAACAACCCTAAAATAGCCGGAATGACCCTCTAGGGACAAACGGCTATTCTAGGTTTGTTTAGACGTGCCTGGGAGTAGTATCCCTAATATAATCTCCGTGTTTAGAGACTCTTTACAGGGACAAATGTTGCCCCAAGTAAAAGATTATAAATGTCGCTGCATGTTTGTGCGTCTTGTGGATAGCTGGAGACGGGGTATGTTGCTAATAGCTAGTTCCTTGGTGGTATGTTAATGTGGTGGCGTAATAGATTCCTTCGGGCTTTGCAATTCAATATCGAGGATCCCTATGGGTTCTTCGCCGACAAGATTAATGCGAATACTCTCGTCAGTCTCGCTAAACGCGTTCATGCAAATGTCTTGATTGTCTTCGCTAGGGATGGTTGGGGCAGGGTCTTCTATGAGGGAAGCCGTCTCTATCCCCGTCATCATAATAGTGCATTAGACTTGAGGGAGTTGGTTTCAAAAGCTAAGGATAACGGTATCCATGTAATCGTTATGGCGGCTCACACGGCTAACAGGTATATTTACAGGCTCCATCCAAACTGGGCGCAACGAGATATTAAGGGCGAGGTGCTAGTTCTCGAGCACTACCCTAGAGCTGCAAAGATAATCGACCCGCATTGGCCACAGATCTGTCCGAACAGTCCCGCATTAGAGCAGTTCTTTATTCCAGAAGTCGAGGAGGCCGTCAAGCTTACGGGCGCTGATGGATTATTACTTGATAGTTTCAGGTACTTCCCAGACCCTCAGAGGGCATGCTTCTGCCAGTATTGTAAGACTAAGTTCAAGTCAGAGTATGGAGAAGAGTTACCACACAGGATAGATATGGAGGAGGAGACTGCAAGGCATGCTTGGGAATGGAGGTACAAGGTCAATCTGAGAGCTATTGAACGTATGAGGAGGGCTGTGAAGAGGGCTAACCCAGAAGCTCTATACCTGTATAATAGTCATCCTGCGGGCTGGGCTGGTAGAGGAAACATTGTCGTAGCCAAGGCGAGGAAGATACTCGATGGTGTATTCGCAGAGGCTAGCGAGGTCGATATCAGAGGCCCCGGGATGCTAACAATAATAACAAAGCTCAGCAAGGCGCTACTTGGCGATCCCAACAAACCAGTGTTTGTAAGCAGGAACCTATTCTATGATCTTAGACCGGTCCATAGCCCACCGGATCCAACGATAAGGCTTGGTGTTTGGGAGATAGTTTCGGCTGGCGGGTATCCGCAAGCCACAATATTCTCTTCGCAATTCTTTGCTGATCCTAGAGCAGTTGATGCCATTGCAGACGTCTACGAGGATCTGGAGAAGATAGAAGAGTATCTTGTTGGCCGGGAACCACTATACTATGTTGGTCTACTCTTCGATCCGGAGACTCATGACAAGTACTATTGGAGCAAGCCAGAGTATTACATTGGCGAGGTTGAGGGATTCGCACTCATGTTGATGCATAACCATATACCGTGGAGCATTGTCTCAATGCAGGACATAGACAGGGAAGCAGAGCCGAATAAGTACCCGATACTAGTCGCTGCAGGCACCTCTGTGGTTTCAGAGGATTCAGAGGAAAAGCTAAGAGGATACATCGCAGAGGGAGGCCTGCTAGTCGCAACCCACGAGTTCGGTATAATGAGGCCAGACTTCACTTACAGAGAAGCGCTAGCACTCCAGGATATATTCGGCGTCAACTACGAGGGAACACTACGCTTCGGCTTCGCCTACATTCATCTAGGTATACCAGAAGTAAAGGATCTCTGGAATGGTCTTCCCGAAGCAGTGCCCATTGGGGATCACAGCGTTGTCTTTGCAAGAGAAAGAGTTGAACCTAGACTAGGAGAACTGGCTAGAGCCCGGTTGACCCACGCTAAACCGTTGGCGTATGCGAGAATGGGTAGAAGTGGATACGGTTACGAGTACACGCTAGGTAAGAGTACTCCGGCGCCCGACTCTGTTCTCAGCCTAGCAGCAATAACATACAACGAGTATGGTAACGGTAAGACGCTATACTACTCGTTCAGATTGGGAGCACACTACTCCCGCCTAGGTATCCCCGACTACGCCCAACTCTTCCTACGACCCTTGTTGAAATATGCACCGCAACCACCCGTCCGCCTGATAGGGTCCGAGACCGTGCAACTAGAGGCCTATAGAAAGGGGGATTCCATAATCGTACATCTCGTAAACCATACAACCAATCAAAGGATACTGAGTGCACCAACCGGCCCAAGCAAGCAGTCACCGCCTGGCTTCGACCCAGCCTATCGCGTGCACCCGGCTAGAGTATTAGTTCCGGTTCGCGACCTAACATTGGAAGTACGCCGTGATATCGTTGGAGACAAATTGAGAGTATGGAACCCTCTGACAGGAGAAGAGTACAGTTACACTACAGAAGGAGATTGGATAAAGGTCAGCATACCAGTGATCGAAGATCATGTTATAGTCGTTATCGAGCCCAGATCGTAGGAGGCCTAGTTTTCCCTTATCCTAGCACCCTTTACATGTATAGGCCTCCCTATAGCGGCATTTACAACTTCCTCAATCGCCTCGCTCATCGTCGGATGTGGGAATACGATCTCTAGAGCGTCATCTATCCTTGCACCAATACTTACCAGAGTAGTAGCAGTAGCGGCTACTTCTGAAGCTGTTGGAAAGGCCATATGTAATCCAATGATCCTCCTGGTTGATTTCTCGAATACTACTTTGATAAACCCATCAATTACACCATGGATGCGGGACTTTGCGAGGCCTCCAGTAGGTATTCGTACTTCCACGGCCTTGATACCGTGGGTTGAAGCTTCACTGAGCGTATAGCCGACGCTCACAAAGTCCAGTGGTCCAAAGACGACTGAAGGGATGACGTTAGTAGCTTTAGCCTTGTTGCCAAGTATGCACTCAGCAGTGTTTATGGATTGGTGGATAGCCTTATGCGCTAGCAACGGGGGGCCGGTTAGGTCTCCTACAGCGTAGACCCCTTCGATATTAGTGCGACCGCATGAATCAACTTTAACATAACCTTTCTGATCGACATGAATCCCTAACGATTGGGCCTCTGCGTTCCTTGGCTTCCTTCCGATTGCAATGAGTACTGCGTCACTTTCGTGTTCCACGCCTCCCGCCTTTATCTTCACTCTCTCGTTATCTTTACTGATACCGCTTACCGGTGATCTCAATTGTATCTTGACTCCAAGCTTAGCGAGGATCCTGCGGGCTAGCAATCCGAAGTCTTTATCCATCAATGGAAGAAGCCGGTCGAGGGCCTCTATGATTTTAACTCGTAAGCCAAAAGCTGAGAGGATGAATGCATACTCGACCCCAATGTATCCACCGCCAATAACTGTTACGTCCTCTACACCATCGGGATTCCAGCCTAGTATACTCCTATTGTCATGAACCCGTATTCCATCGACTTCTACGTTAAACGGATTGAAGGGTTCGCTACCTGTAGATAGGATTAAGGCCTTCTCCCACTCCAGCTTGTTGCCATTTACAGACACAGCTCCTTTCTCATCGATCCTGCCTCGTCCATTGTATACGTCGACTCCTAGGGAGGTTAACAGGTTCATTATACTGTCTGACACGTCATTGGCTATTTTCCGAGAATACTCCAAGGCGTCGTTCAAGTATTCTATAGGTTTTCTCGAGCTCTCTATGCCTAAGTGATTCATGGCCATCAGGGTGAGTGCATACTTGCTTAGAGCCTTGGTCGGCACACAACCGTAATTGGTGCACTCGCCCCCTACCTTGTCTTTTTCGACTAACGCGACCCTTAACCCGGCCCTAGCTAGTCTTATCGCTGCAGGGTATCCGCCAGGACCACCACCTAGGATTACAACATCGTAGTTCAATCAGGCTCCCCGGGAGTTGAGGTAGTTTATAGCGTAATAATGTATGAGTGGTGGGCCCGCGGGGATTTGAACCCCGGACCTCCGCCGTGTAAGGGCGGCGTCCTAACCAGGCTAGACGACGGGCCCTGGGCCCCAAAACAGAAGCTATGTGGGTTGAGGATTTTATAGAGTTTGGTGGGTTTGCTATTGTCTAGTCAGGGACAACGATTGTGCCTATCTTTTCCCCTCGTAGCGCCCTTATGAGATTATCTAGGTTTGACCCGTCTATGAAGTGTATAGTGATCCTGCTTCGTCTCGCTATCTTGACGGCTAAATGGTCTATAAGCGTGTATCTCCCAGCTTGTTGCTCGTATGACGAGACTATTCTCTCCAGCTCTGAGAGGGTTAGTTTCTCTATGAGCTTGGATCCTGGCAGGCTCGGGTCTTTATCGTAGACGCCCTCTACCTTATTCAATAAGTTTAGTACCTTTCTTGCCCCTATCGTCTCCGCAATGAGCAGGGATACGGCGTTAGTGCTCTGGCCCGGTTCGAATCCCCCGGAGACCGGTATGAGGCCTGTAGCATAGATTTCAAGGACCTCCTCAATGTTCTTAGGTATTCGAAGAGGGCTCCTGGGGTAGAGTATGCTCGCCGTGAAGTACGCGTTGAGGCGAGACGTCATTATTCCTACCAAGTCTTGAAGAGACTGGTTTACGCCAAGCTTTCTGAGTACATCTATGTACTCTCTGGCTACAGGTCCGCCTCCCACTACAATTGCTAGACGCGTCCCATTGTCATGGAGACTCGTGACGATCTCGCGCAGTTTAGCCATGTATTCTTTACGGGGAGGGTACATCAGCGAGCCACTGAACTTGAGGACTATCGACTCCAAGCCTCACACCAATTCATGCTTCAATGAACTCGATATCCTTTATAGAGACGATGCCTATCAACCGCCCTTCACTATCTACGACAGGCAAGTGCCTCGCCTTGATTTTCGCCATTAGTTGCTTTGCTACCTCGATTGGCTCGTCTGGGCCTACCGTAAGTGGGCTTGGAGTCATAACGTCTCTTATAAGCGTGGTTTCAGGGTCTTTCTTCTTAGCGACTACCCTTCTTAGGAGGTCTCTCTCAGTGAATATACCTACAAGTTTTCCATATTCATCGACTACTGGTAGTGCACCGATACCGAGCTGGTCCATCTTTACAACTGCTTCCCAAACAGTCGATTGTGGCTTGACAGTAACTATGTTGGTTGTCATGATATCTTTTACATAATAGTTTCTCGCACTAAGAGACATACAAGTCACCGTTCTATAATTTCATGTTGTTGAGATGTATTATTTTTGAAGTGGAGGGATTGGGGCCGGCTTGACCGCATGGTGGACCGGCCGGGATTTGAACCCGGGGCCTCCGCCGTGCGAGGGCGGCGCTCTTCCAGCTGAGCTACCGGCCCATCCCCATATGGGCCATGACTAATGTTGATTCAGAGTTGGGGGTTAAAAACTCCCTATTGCTTTTGGGAGGCGAATAGTTTCAAACCCACATATAATTCAAAAATAACGCTCATAATAAGTAGAATCCAGGACGTTGTCGTGAAGCCGTGTATATTTAGGCCATAGACTAATAGGGAAGCTAACGTGCTTCTTCCAACCACGTCCATTACCATATAAGCACCTGCTACATACCAGAGTGGCCATACATCCCACCCAGGCGGAGCTTCTCTGGGTTTTTCTCTACTCAGAATTCTATACGCGTAAATGGCGATGGGTATCGAGGCCAACGGGATGAGTGCTGGAAAGCTCTTTACATATACCGCCAAGGTGAATACAGTCATTAATGGTAGGATAATCGCCAGTGAAGATGCCAACCTCCGAGTAGCGTGTAATCCTAGCCTCACTGGCAGAGTCGCGATCCCCTTTTTCGAATCTTGCTCGTACTTATCCAAGTGCTTACCGATTAAGACTAAGGTTACTGAAATTGCGAATGGAGCATAAACCAGGGCTTGTAGAGCTGTGTGCTCGCCTGTTATGGCAAGGATTGTACCACCCACCATCACAGGCCCCCATACTATTGCAACTAGTATCTCCCCTGCGCCTAGCCTTTTCGCATCGATTGGTATACCCGCGTATAGTAGCATAACTAGTACTCCAACCGCAGCTAGAATTGCTATGAGTGGAGTGACTGTTATACTTAGGTAGACTGTTAAGAGCAGATCGTATATGAAGACAAGAATAATAAATAATTCAATAGATTTAATATTTATTATGTTATCTAAGAGAGGATGAGGACCGTATAGCACCCTAAAGTAGTTTGGATCGTCGAACCCCCTCTTATAATCATAATAATCGTTTATTAAATTATCCAGCAAATGTGCACCGATGAATCCAGCGAGCAAGGCTAAGTAGATGGCAGGGTTGAACTCTCCACTTATCCAGGAGATTAGACCACCTATAGTCACTGCGTAGAAAGTCATAGGTATGACGCATAGTCTACTGGCGGCAACAACGCGTACAATCGCATTCTCATTGCCTCTCTCCGGCACGCGACACTTCCTGAAACTATACCAGAGCAGCTTCAGCGATCTCAGCATTAAACCACCAGTTAATGGTTCAGCAAATATGAGAGGGATTTCAATATCACGTAATATGTTGTCGATACAGTTAGTAACTGGCGTATAGATAAATCTCTTCTCCATTTCAGCCGTGTACAGCCGCGTTAAAGGAAATATACCCCTGGAACCAATAGGTGATTCAAGGCTAGAGAACTCCCTGCCTAGGGGAGGGCCCGTCGTCTAGCCTGGTTAGGACGCCGCCCTGACACGGCGGAGGTCCGGGGTTCAAATCCCCGCGGGCCCACCACGATTTGCTCGTGGCGTAGTCATTCTTGACTAAATTCGTGGATTCCCATGTGTGATGTATTGTATATGCATTCTATTGCCTAATGGAGATATATGAATTAAACAATTATCTTAAGTGGGATAATTGTGGGTGGACCTCCTTGGCAAGTATCCTGGTTTTAGGTGGAGCTGGCGATATGGGTTCTGGAATAGTAAAGTTCCTCGCGGAAGACGAGCGTGTTGATAGAGTTATTATAGGCGACATATCGAGGGCAAGGGCTTCTAGAGTCCTAGAAGAGCTAGGGGAGTTTAAGAGTAAAGCCGAATACGTTGAAATTGACGCGTCGGCGACTTCGAAGCTTATTGAGATTATGAGTAAGTACGATGTGGTTGTTAACGCTATAGGGCCATTCTACTATTGGGCAGGGAGAATAGCTTCTGCGGCGGTAAAGGCTGGAGTACATCTTGTTGATATATGTGACGATTATGAGGGAGCCAAGGACGTGTTGTCTTTAAGAAAGGAAGCGGCCAGCCAAGGAGTTACCCTGATAACTGGCTTGGGCTGGACTCCTGGAATCACCAATGTCCTTGCAAGGTATGCTTTCCAATTACTAGACGAGGTAAAGGCCATCGACATATCGTGGGTCGGTTCAGCAGCCGACTCTAAGGGATTCGCCGTCATAGTGCATGTATTCTACGCTGTGACTGGGAAGGTACCCATGTATATCGGCGGCGAGGAGAAACTAGTTGAAGCTGGCACCGGGACCCTGCAGGTAGAGTTTCCCCCTCCGATTGGTAAGGTCAAGGTGTTCTACACCGGTCATCCCGAGCCCGTAACGATTCCCCAGTACCTTCCTGTAAAGGATAGAGTCACTCTGCGTGGAGCGCTTGTTCCAGAGTACCAGAACTCACTAGTGAAGTTCTTCGTAAAGTTGGGCCTTACAAAGACACATAGTAGAAGAGTCAAGCTGGCAAAAATAATCCATAGGGTCGAGTCGATATTTCGAGCTGGAGGCAAGCCTGTAAGTAGCGCTAGGGTTGACATCATAGGGGAGCGTGGTGGAGAGGAAACTGTTCTCTCATTTTCTGTAATAGACAGAATGTACCGGTTAACTGCTCTTCCGGCAGCTATAGGCGCCATATGGCTTGTCACTGGAAGAATCAAGGAGTATGGTGCTTATCCGCCTGAGGGAATTATAGAACCACGGAATTTCATCATGGAGCTACAGGGGAAAGGGATCCAAGTGTTAGAGTATAGGGATGGGTGGAGAAACCTGGAATTTAGTTAGGAGGCTATTGCCTGCGCGGTGGCTTGATGTACTTGACCTCCCTCTTGAAGAACTCGAGTAGTTCTATTCTCTGTTTTCTTCTCATTCTAGCTCTTTCGAATAGTTCTTTCTGCCAGTCTTCTTTTGGCTCGAATGGCGGGACTTCTTTTGGCTTTCCATCGGTGCCTAGGTGTACTAGCGTGAAGTGGCTTGTGGTGGCATGTTTTCTACGCTGTCCTGAGGGGTCCTGGGTTAGTGCTTTCACTGTTATCTCAATGCTCGTCCTTCCAACATACGTTATGGCTGTGTGGATCTCCAGTATATCCCCTACCCATATTGGTGATACGAAGTCTGTCGCGTCTATTCCCGCGGTTACCATTACTCCCTTCGCGTATCTTATCGCTGTTATCCCAGACAGCTCGTCAAGGAGATACAGGAGTCTGCCTCCGTGCATTGCATTGAGAGCCAGTGTGTCCTCCGGGTTGACTAGTTTGAACGATGTTATCTTCATTCCTGGGAGTAGTGGTTTAGGAGGTTCTAGGTCGTCTGGGCTGAGTTTTGGGCCTCGCCTTTCTCTGCGTTTTAGGGCTCTTTCGTAGAGTTCAAGCTCTATATCGCCTTTTGGCGAAAGGCATGTTGGCACTGGCCTCGGCCTTATCGCGTTATCCACCGCTACATACGTCATATGGGCTGCCGTTGTTAGAACGCGTTCCCCCGTTGCAGGGTTTTCCTCCTCCATGAGGGTTGTTATCTCCATACTCGTATTTCCAATGTATTCGACCCAGCTAGTGATTACTGCGTTATGGCCTAGGTGGACTGGATTAATGAAGAATACGTGATCTAAGTGGACGATGAAGGCGGGGCCGCGAGCGACGCGCATTGCAGCCATGCTGGCTGTTGTAACCATCCATCTTAACCCAACGCCTCCATGAAGGATTCCCAGGGGATTGATATGGTTCGGGCTTACGAGGTGGACTGTTTCAACAACTGTATCGGATATGTTTAGCTCCTTCAAGCACTTACGCGTCATCAACATTCGACCGCTTAGAACTCAGTTGTATAGGAGTAATTTAGGATGATGGGTTATGGTTTGAAAAGCTACTCTTCCTCTTCTGAGGAGAGTAGTTGGACGGTTCCTCCTGCTTCTTCGATCTTCTTGATTGCCGATTCGCTTGCCTTTGGGACTATCACTTTGACAGGTTTTGTTATCTTGCCGAAGCCTAGGAGCTTGTGGTATCCCATCTCGGCTAGGTTCACTACTGGGATATCGTCCTCGTATGTTAGTCCTCCTTTCCTGGATAGCTTGTCGATTAGCTCTACTAGCTCGTCTAGGTTCAGTAGTTTCGGCTTGAATCCTACCCTTATCCTAGGCGGGTTAAAGCCGTGTTTACCGAACCAGGTGGGCGCGTACTTTATCGTCCATGTCCACTCGTGCTTGCCTAGTCCCGCCGCGCCTCTACCTCCACGGGATCCGCTCTTTCGGTGCTGCCCTATTCTACCCCAACTCATTGTCCTTGTCCTGCCCCTTAGTTTCCTAGTCTTCTTCCTCCTCCTAACTACCATCTTCTACACACCCCCGTTAGAGCATCTTGAGTACTAGCTTGTTTATGTCACTACCCCTGTATCCGAGTTCCCCAGCATTTGTGTAGTGCCTCTTTATTGTCTTTTTGAAGCCTCCCCTAGGCGGGTGTAACCTGAAGAATGGCTTGATCCCCTTCTCCTCGAGCTTGTGGTAGTGTAGTTCTCCTGCCAAGAGTTTATCGGCTAGCTCGGGTATTCCACCGTATAGGCCTAGGTTTTCTGAGACCCACTCGTCTGTGAGTGGCTTATCGCCGATTATTCTTCCCCTGACTTTCAGGAGCTGTATTAGAGTGTCTCTATCGATCTCCCCCCATGTAGCCCAGTCTTGAACCTTCCTCAGCATTCCCTCTATTCCAGGCAGGCTACTATGGTATAGTGCTGCTGCGTATCTCTGCCTCAGCCTTAATAGGTATAGTGTCTTCTCTATGTCAGGGTTCACATCGACTTGTCCTCTGAGCCTAATAACTAGATATAACGGCATGTACATCACCTCTTCTAGGACCTATACCAGTCTAGCGGCGTCATGAACCTGTAGGTGTTCCTCAACGCTATGAAGACTGCTCTGGCGAAGTTGTAGCTGGTTCTCGTCTCTCCCTTAGTGAACGTCCACAAGTCCCTTATCCCCGCTAGCCTCAGGACCTTCTTCGCTACCTCTCCTGCCACGAGGCCAGTACCCTTCGGGGCAGGCTTTAGGATCACCTCAACGCTTCCACTCTTTCCTCTGACTGTGAATGGCACGCTGTGGGCTTCTCCACAGGTACACTCCCAGCTTCCACAGCCTCTTCTTACCGGGGTTATATTGAGCTTCGCGTTTCTCAAGGCCTTGTTAATCGCTTCCCTGAATTGCCTGGCCTTGCCTTTTCCAAGGCCTACATAACCATCTCCGTTACCTACCACGACGACAGCCCTGAACCTTGTGACTCTGCCTGCGTCAGTCATCTTCTGGACAATTGTAACGTCTATTACCTCATGCTGTAATTGTTCTCCGATCAGATAGTCAACTATCTCTGGCTCTAGTAGTGGCAGGTTTCTCCTGAATATCTCCTCTAGACTCGTTATCTTACCTTCGAGTACGAGCCTGCCTACCTTAGTTCTAGGCACCCAGTTCTCCAGGCTTTGCCTCATCATGCTCACTGTTCTACACCTCCAGCCGCGCTCGTGCGGGCGAGCTTGATCTCATACTCCCTCTTAATCTTCTCAACTACCTCGTCAAAGTGATTTGGTAACTCTTCCGGTTTAAAGCCCCTTTCGAGGTACTTTGAGAACTGCCTCTTATACTTCTCAGGATCATTCTTTGAAAGCTCCTCGGCCCAGAGAGCTATATGCTCTCCCCTTATCCTCTCCATCGTCGGCAGGATCTCCTCACTATGGGGTATCTTGAGTCCAGCATCTAATGCTCCCTTCAAGGCAGCGAATACCCTAGATCCAGGAACGGGGTCTGCTAGGCCTATGTCTAGGACTGCCTCCTCGATCCCAGCCAGCCTGGCCCTGTACCCGGCCAGTAGGCCTGTGAGATATGCTGCTGGCGTGTTTGATGTGCTCCCCAGCCATCCATACTTCTTGACTAGCTCCCTGCTGTGAGCAACTGCTAGCATCTTGTCTCCTTCTAACCTGGCTTCTCCGAACTGGACTATGATGTATTTGAGCGTTCTCCTAACTATCATCCGGGGCTTGCCGGATTTGATGAGCTTAAGCCTCCTGTAGTAGTTGGTCTTTCCCTCCCTTCTCCTTCTCCAGGGTACCCTGTAACGTGGTCCGTGTCCCATTACCTTCCACCCTCCTTCAATACACCAGCCTCGATCATGTGTCGCCTGAGGTCACTCAAGCTCTTGAACGACCCGCCTTTGGCAAGCCTATAATACCTTCTATAAGTGCTCCTATCGATTACGCCATGGTCTCTTAGCCACCTTAGGTAGCGGCGCATACGCCTGATCCTGTGGATCCATTGCTCCTTCGGGTCGGCTCTGGCCGTAGCGGGACCCTTCCTCTTACCGTAACCCCTCCTGCGGCCCTTCCTCCTCTGTATATGCCTTTTCAGCCATCTCTCCCTGCTGTTACCCTTCTTGGGCTCTATCCTGATTATCCCCCTCTTGACTAGGGCTATGATGTCTCTTCTAGTCACGGCTTGAGAGATTTCCTCTTCATGCTCTGGATCTGGGCTTATCCAGATCCTACTCTCTCCTACTCCGAAGATCTCAGCCGCCAGCCTTCTCTGGAGTCTATAGTCCATATTCTACACCCCTCTGCTAGCCGTTGGCCACCTTGAACCCTCTAGCCCTGGCTTCTCCCACTAGGGCCAGCCTCTTACGGAGTCCCACAGTAGAGGCTATAACAACTATGTGTTTCTCTGGATCCAAACCCTCAAGGTCCCTGACCGAGCTAACCCTAACAGGTACCAGTCCGCTCGGGTGGAGTCCACGTAGCTCTGCTGGCGTCCCGTATCCTACCTTGACTATCGGCGGGTATCCCTTTAACTGGAGCCTCATCTTGCTGTCGTTACCCTTAGGCTTTCTCCAATACTCTCTCCTCTCGAACTTCCAGAACCTCCAGGAGAGGTATCTGCGGAATACGGGCTTCTCCCTTCTCTTGGCTAGCTTACGCTGTAGCTTCCTCTTCTCCTTCAATCTAGCCACCACTTCCTCTTTGCTCATGCTTCAGCCACCCCCTTCTCATAGATGTATATTCCATCCATGAATTTCCTCCTGTCGAACCCGGTTATTTTAGTGGCGAGTTCAATATTGGCAGCTGTCTGGCCTACTGCCTCGATATCGATTCCCTCTACTATGACATCGCTACCCTTAACTGAGACCTTAACTCCGGGAAGTATCTTGGCGATCCTAGGAGCTTTCTCGCCGAGGAAGTTGGTTATGATGAACTTGTCTCCCTCGATCTTCACGCTTATGGGGAAGTGGCTGTAGATGATCTTCAGCTTATACCGGTATCCCTTGGTCACGCCAATTATCATATTCCTAATGTGTGCAGCAAGTGTGCCTACCATAGCTCTTTTCCTAGCATCTGCAAAGAAGGATTCAACGATCACCTGGTTGTCTTCTTTCCTGATGAAGACCCCCTTAACGGCGGGGAATTCCCTGGTTAGCGTCCCCTTTGGCCCTGTTACAGTTACTTTGAACCCGTCTATGTTCACTTCCACTCCTTCTGGTATCTCTACTGTTTTCTCTACGTGGACGTCTTTTGCCATGCTACCTTCACCTATCCCAGCCTCTTGTACCCCTGTCATTACCCCTTTATAGGCTATTTGTTTCGTAGGAGCAAGGTATTACGAGAGGACAATAATGTTTCCGGTTCAAAAGTAGAATATTAGGAGTTTTATAATGGTGTTTGGAAAATTATTTCCCTAGTATACGTAGGCCAGGAGTACTCCTCCTATCTTCCTCTTTATTGCCTCTTTATGGCTCATAACTCCCTGGCTAGTCGATAGTATGAGTATTCCAATGTCCCTGCTCGCTAGGTATTTTCTGAGGCTCTCTGGCATAGCAGTTAGCTCTCTATAGCTGACTGGCATTCTTGGCTTAATCACGTTGGTCTTGTTTATTCTACCCAGAAGCTGTACCCTGAACTTACCCCACCTTCCATCGTCAATGTACTCGAACTCGCCGATGTAGCCTTCCTGTTGTAGGACTCTGAGCACGGCGGCGATTAGCTTTGATGCGGGCATTATGACTGTCTCCTTCTTACCCCTCATCTCAGCGTTCTGGATGGTTGCTAGAGCGTTTGCTAGCGTGTCTAACATGACCATTCCCTTCTCACCTCACCTGTACTTCTTGAAGCCGAGTAACGGGGCGATCTCCCTGAAGCATTGTCTGCACAAGTATAATCCGTATTTCTGGATTACTGCGTCTCTCGTCCCACACCTCTGGCATCTCTGGGCTCCTCTACCCATGCGTTTAGGTTTGGGCGGTCTTATCTTAGCCATCCAATCGTCACCTCCCCTAGATGAATGTGACTCCGAACATTTGGTTTAATAATACCATTGTTTCCTCCTTCGTGACCCTGTGTCTTAGTGGTATGTGTTTCTTACGCATCCTCTTCCTCCTGACTATACGGTGGCCGGGTCTCTCAATGGTTATTATGACGTCCATTCCGAGGATACCAACCTCGGGATCGTACTTTACTCCTGGGATTAGGATGTGTTCCTCTATTCCAAAGGCTATGTTTCCGAACTCGTCAATACTCTTGGCTTTCAGCCTCTTACCTACAGCTTCGAGAGCCTTCTCTAGGAATTTCAGCGCCTTCTCTCGTCTCAGCGTGACCATGACTGCTATGTTCTCACCCTTCCTTACTCCAAATGCCCTTATGGTCCTCTTCGCTCTCCTGAATACCGGCTTCTGACCTGTTAGCTCCTCAAGTACCTGGGCGGCCTTCTGGAGCCTCTCACCACTATAGCCTAGGGCGATGTTTACTGTGACCTTTGCAATCCTAGGCTTTCTCATGGGATTCTTCTCCCAATCCTCTAGTATCTGAGATACCTTCTCCGGTTCTATTGGCAAGCTCATGCCCATGCACCCTCCGGTAGACTTATCACAGGCTTATCCCTTCCAATTATGAATACGTATTCAAGGCTTGTCTGGAACCTATTACCGTTCTGGTCCTCGATCGTGACTATACTCCTAGTTCGTCCCCAGCCCCTCTGCAGACCAACTAGTCTTCCTACTCTTCCAACGTTTCTTCCAGCAGTGATTATCGCTAACGTGTCCATCTCGAACTTTATGTGATCCTTGATCTCCTGGTCTGGCAAGGTTATGAGCAGGGTATCCATTGTCTTGTATACGTCTTCGACAGGATTCCTGGGATCCTTCACCCTGATCAGTATGTTTCTCCCATCGTGGAGGTTCAATTGTATGTGGCCTCCCGAAACAGTCGTCTTGTTATTGATTCTAACGGGCTTCAGGGAGGCCTCCTCTTTCGGTATCGGGTGGAGCTTGAAGAATTTCACGGGGTAGGGGATGAACCTGTATGCCTCCCCAGTATCAACGATCTCAATTACATCAAACAGGCCGACTGGATACTTGTAGTCTTTCCTAACTCTGCCGTCGATCTTGAAGTGGCCCTCGGCTATTAGCTTCCTTGCCTCGCGACCCGTCTTAGCATATCCTAGAACGTTTCTCACTATCAATAGTAGTGGAAGACTGAACTCTGCCGGGTGAGGTCCTGGCCTGGGCTTCACGGTCCACTTATACTCCTTCCTGAGTATAGGCCAGAACCTCGGGGCTGCTAGAGCCTTTAGCCTCCTTTGTCCTCCCATTCTAGCCATTACTCTTCACCCTCGCTTGCTTCCTCCTCTTCTTCCTCCTCAACCGGACGAGCTCTCCTCTCAATTATCTTCTTACGCCAATCATCAAGCTTCAAGTCTATTATCTCGACCTTGGAGGGATGTATGGGCCTGAAGACCGGGGTCTTATCAGCCTTCTCTATAACGACTCCATCAATGAATATCCTATACCTCCTAAGGTCTACTCTCACTACTTCGCCTTCAGTACCCCGGAAGTCTCCTCTTACAACCCTAACCTTGTCTCCCTTCCTGACTGGTAGTCTCTTTACACCATACTTTTCGCGTAGCTCTTTGCTCAGCGGCGCAGTCATTAGCTTCTGCCTCTTATGGAGTGGCGCGTTGAAGTAGGCCTTCCTCTGCTTCTTGGGCTGCTTGCTTAAGGTTAACCTCGCCATCGCCTTCCACCTCATATTATAATTGTTGCTAGCTTAGCGATTCTTGGCCATCTAACAGCTGCTTCCTTAGCTACAGGTCCTCTGATCTCGCTACCCCTCGGTGTACCGTCCTGCGATACTATGACTACAGCATTGTCCTCGAATGAGACCCATGTTCCATCTGGTCTCCTGAAGGGACGGCGCTGCCTCACTATTACAGCGTATGTGACTTGTCTCCTCATCTGCGGTGTACCCTTCTTTACGGTTACGACTACTAGGTCTCCGACGCCAGCGAATGGTAGCCTCCTTACACGTGTCTTGATTCCTGGCACGTTGATTATCATGACTTCTCTCGCACCGCTGTTATCCGCTACCTTCACGTAGCTCCCGACTTGGAGTCCAGTGTTGACTCCCGTCCTTGAGAGCACGGCCCCGTACTTTTTCTTAGGCACCTTCTACCTCCCTCCGAATATTGCAGTCAAGTGGGGTTTAACTAGACTTCTTTATTCCAAGTACGACGAATTTGACGGTTTTTGATATCGGCCTCGTCTCTCCAATAACCACTTTGTCTCCGGGGTTTATCGATATACAGTCTGGTAGATGGGCGTGTATCTTCTTGCTCCTCCTAGCGTATCTCTTGTATTTTGGATCATAGTACAGGTACTCGTGTCGGATTACTGCCATCCTCTTGGCCCTAACCTTAACGACAGTTCCCTCTAGGAGTATACCTCTAACCCTCAAGCTGCCGTGCCATGGACAGTTGGGGTCTTCGCATTCTCTCTCGGGTGGGTCTACTCCAGGTATCTTCAGCGCCTTTACAGGCTTAGGTGCAGGCATCCTTCTTACCTCCCCCTCACTATTCTCCGTGCCCTTTCTGGAGGGGAAGCCAATATATGGTCTCCCCTCACTATCGTGGTCTTTCCGCCTGGTAAGGTAACTCGGAATAAACCCCCAGATTTAAGTATTACCAACGTTTTTCGACCAGTATCAACGTGTAAAGTATTCCGAGTCTCCCAGACGATCCTTCCTTTTACCCCGAGGAGCCGGGGGTCGGGGTGATTTAGGACCTCGACTTGTAAGCCTATTAATTCATGGAAAATAATGTTTTTAGGAGTTATCTTCAAGACTCAACAAACCCTACTCCTTCTCTTTCAGGATTGTGAGTATCCGGGCTATGTTACGCTTCAACTCCCTCAGCCGCCCGGGATTCTCCAATACACCCACGGCGGCTTTGTGCCTCAACACTATCAGTTCGGTTCTAAACTCTCTTAACAGCTCCAATAGCTCCTCCTTACTCTTCTCTCTCAGCTCCTGCGCTGAAACCTTATGCTTCGCCACCTTCCTCCACCTCCTCGATTAACTCTTCAAGCTCTGATGGCAGTTCTCCTTCTTCCTCCTCTCCTCTCAGTTGGAGGAGCAGGTCTCTCACCTCTTCCTCCTCCTTTATCCTAATGTAATCAGCGGGCTTTCCAGGCCTCGCTATCACAACCTTGACTCCTATCACTCCCTTCGGAAGCTTTGCGTGGGCGACTGCCCTATCCACGAGGACATCAACGTTATGGCCTGACTTGTATACCTTGCCTACAGTGTATTTCTCGAACCTCGCCCTCTCGCTGGTGAGCTTACCGCTAATCGTGATCTCCACGCCTATAGCTCCATTGGCCATTATTCTCCTTAGCGCGGCGAATGCCACCCTCCTGAAGTGGAATCCTCTCTCAATGTTCCTAGCGATCCTGAAGGCCTGTACCCTAGCGTCTAACTCCGGGTTCTCCGGCTCGCTCACAGTAATCTGTACTCCCTCAAAGCCGAATACCGTCTGGAATATGTTGTGGAGCCTCCTGATAGTCGATCCTCTCCTCCCTATGATTAGAGCTGGCCTCTCAGCGTAGATGTGTATCCTTGTTCCAAGACCAGACTGGGTTACTATGACGCCACTATAACCAGCCTCATAGAAGTTCTGGGCCAGGTACTCGTCTACACGGGCCCTTATAAGGCCCTGCTGGAGGAATACCCTGTGCGTCCTGGTAACCATCTCTCTAACCCACCTCCTCTACAATTATCTCTACATGACTATGTACTCTGTTCTTGGGTGTAGCCCTGCCATAGGCTCGAGGCATCCATCTCTTCAGGACCAGGCCCTTATGGGCCGCGACATGGATTATCTTGAGCCTTTCGATGTCGAGCTGTTTCTGAGCAGCATTGTTCTCTACGTTGTCGAGCAGCTTCAACATGTATTTGGCAGCCTTAACAGGATACCTGCCTATCGGCCAGCCCCATTTGTCCGCGAGTCCCCTCCTATGCGCCTGCTTTCCATGAGCCCTCCTGAAGGGCACAGGCTCCTTCAGCTCGATAACTCTTCGAAGGAACTTCTTGGCTTGATCGACCCTCATCCCCTTGATGGCTTCTGCCACCTCCCTCATTATCTTTGGATGAACAGGTACATCCCATATCATAGCCTTTGCAATCCTGCTCTCATCCCTCAGTTTAACACTGTACTTCCATCTCGGCACTACCTACCACCTCACTACTTGCCTATGTGGAGGCTGCTCCTCGTAGCCTTCAGTCCGGGCTCTCCGTGTGTGACTATCTTTGTCGTGTGGCTGAACTCTCCCAGGTAGTGGCCTATCATCTCTGGAACGATCCTAACAGGGATGAACTCCTTACCGTTATAGACGGCAATGGTATAGCCAACCATCTCGGGTAGAATTATCATGTCCCTTACATGCGTCTTAATGACTGGAGGCCTCTTACCCTTCTTCCAGGCCTCTACTACTTTTGGCCTCAGCTTACGTATCTTTAATAGTAGCTTCTTCTGAGCAGGCGTGAAACCGCGTAGTAGGCTCCTCCTCTGCCGGGCTGGTAGAAGCTTCACTAGCTCGTCTAGAGGCATCTCCAGCAGTTCCTCTAGCTTCTTCCCTCTGTACCTGAACCTCGACCATTCTGGCGGGAACTCTATGTCTTTAGCCACCCTTGTAACCCCCCAATAGCGCGAGCACTGCTGGCTTTATAGGTCTTCTCCCCAGACTCATAGGAGCTTGCATTCGAGTTTTAATACGATTCCCTCAGCT
>WAKH01000031.1 GCA_015523485.1 Thermodiscus sp.
CCACGAACCATTACTCGAGGATTCCCTCCAACTAGCTGGAGAGGCCTACGATAAGGAAGTAGCGAAGAAAGCCTACGAGCATATAAGCGAGACACTCTCAAGGCTCGTGTCAATGAGCCCGAAAGAGGCTGAGTTCAACGCAAAATACATACTGGAGGATCTTGGTCATGCTTTCACTGTTATCTTAATGGAGAATATGGCTAACGTGCTCGGAATAGAACTATATCATAATGCGGCACAGCTAATATACAATTACGTGCTCAAAAGGAGGCCGATAGAGAACCCCGGTGACGATGTTATCGATGAGATTATAAGTCTACAGGGATCCCTATCCCTATAAGGATAGGGATTAATAAATATTCCTCGAATAAGTTTCTTAGAGTTCCAATAAGCCCACTCTTTTAATATTCCCTAATTAGAACATGTTGACGGTGTCCTGTTCATGTCTTCAGAGGAGGCGTTCAACGCATATGCAAGTAGACCCTGGTTGAAGAACTATGACGAGGGAGTCCCTCCAGACGTAGAGATACCAGAAAAGCCACTTTACTGGATACTCGAGGAGACGGCGAGAAACTACCCCAACAGGATAGCGCTATATTTCTATGGATACAAAATGACTTACAGGGAGCTCCTCGAGAAGGCTGAGCGATTCGCAGGATACCTTAGAAGCAAGGGTATCGGGCCAGGAGATGTAGTTGCCTTATTCCTCCCAAATAGTCCACAGTTCGCTATAGCCTACTATGGCACGCTTATGGCTGGAGCTACTGTATCTCCGATGAACGTCCTCTACGGCCCAGCCCTAATCCGACACCAGCTCGAAGATAATAAGGCGAAGATACTTGTAGCGATCGATATATTCAAGGAGAAGATTCTCGCGGGAGTACCAGATAGCGTGGAAGAAATACTGTGGACAGGGATACAGGACTTCCTACCAGGAATAAAGTCTTTCCTATACAAGCTAAAAGCTAAACCCCCAAAGATAGAAGAGGATTCGAGGAACAAGTTCTTCAAAAAGGTCCTCGCCTCGAGCGAGAGGATAAAGGAGAAGCCCCACATCAACCCCAAGGAAGACATCGCCGCCCTAATGTATACTGGGGGCACGACTGGAGTTCCTAAAGGCGCGGAACTCACCCATTACAACCTGCTAGCCAACGTTATTCAAATAGACGCGTGGTATAAGCGGGGGCAAAAGGGTGTTGACGTATTCGTCGGAGCACTCCCGTGGTTCCATATCTATGGCCAGTCGGCGGTACTAAACAATGGTGTCTACAAGGCAGCGACTATAATCGTATTCGCCAGGTGGGATGTAGAGGAGGTTATGAAGGCTATTCAAAAGCATAAGGCAAACGTCTTCCATGGAGTACCGTTAATGTACATCGCGATAATCAATCATCCCAAGGTGAACAAGTTCAACCTAAAGAGCCTAGAGGTCTGTATTAGTGGTGCGGCGCCATTACCAGTGGCTATTAGGGAGAAGTTCGAGAAGTTGACCGGTGCAAAGCTCCGAGAGGGCTTTGGGTTGACAGAGACGAGCCCTGTCACGCACGTCAACCCAATCTTAGGAGAAGCTAGGAGTGGTAGCATAGGACTCCCAGTTCCGAGCACATTAGCTGCAATAGCTAAAGTAGAGGAGCCTGAACTACTACCTCCAGGCGAGGTAGGAGAACTTGTAATAAGTGGTCCACAGGTGATGAAGCAGTATCACAATATGCCTGAAGAGAATAAGGCGGTGTTCTTCGAGTGCTGTGGTAGGAGATGGCTAAGGACTGGCGATATCGCTAAGATGGATCAAGACGGATTCTTCTACATAGTTGATAGGAAGAAGGATATAATCAAGTACAAGGGCTACAGCCTGTACCCAAGAGAAATTGAGGAAGTACTATACAAGCACGAGTGCGTGAAAGAGGCTGCAGTAATAGGAATACCACATCCAGAATACTTCGAGGTACCCAAAGCATTCATCGTACTAAAAGACGAGTGTAAAGGCAAAGTCACAGAAGATCAAATCAAGGAATGGGCAAAGAAGCAGCTAGGAGAGGTCAAATATCCAAGAATAATAGAGTTCAGAGATGATCTGCCAAAGACGGCAGTAGGAAAGATACTCAGGAGAGTCTTAAAAGAGGAAGAGATGAAAAAGCAACAAGGAGCATAAAGCGTCTTGTTTTACCATCTTTTTACTTCCTCTAAACCCCTATTGATAATTCTTCTTGCTAAGGGAGACAGAGCTACTATAACAATCGTATAGATTGCTAAGGCCACGATTGAATGAATTGCGAGAGGTTTGATCTGGTCCCAGAATCTTGCATATAGCTGAGAGTTCACTCCAGATAACACTAGATAAAGGATAGATAGCGTCAATCCAGCAACGACGGCCGATATATCACGCACGGGTGGCTTAAACTCTAGCATCCTCGTAAGCCATCTACCAAATAAGGCAAGTTGGACTAGAGAGAATAGTATTAAGATTGACAGGAAAGTCTCAACCGCGGATGCTGGATCTTCTCTTGTTATATAAACTATGGGAGCGGCGACTAGGTAGGGAACTATGATGAGAATTGTCGCATATTTGAGTGTTCGGTATAGCAGGTTGCCTCCTTCTATCTTCTCCATATTAACTTCGGGTTGTTCTAAAGCTAGTAAAGCTTGCCTAATGATGTTGGCTATTCCGCTAACAATAGCGAATATGGCGACGAGTTGAAGGGCTGTCGATGCTCTCAGGTAATCGGGATTGTAAAGGTTGGCTATCGGTTTCGCTGCACCTATGAAAATTGTTGCTAGGAGCCCGGTGAAGAGAAGGAATAGCGATATCGATACTTCTACGTCCTCTGTCCTAGGCTTCCTGAGTATGCGTGAATACATAGGCATTGCAGTAAGGTTGCTGGCCATAATCAATGGTGTTTCACTAGCGACAGCCACGTTCAAATACGCGACCGCGGTACTACTACCCGTAACCCATGAGATATAGGGTCTGTTGAATAACCTCATGATCCTAGTAATCATATAGAGTAGGGGGATTTTCCAGTTCCCAAGCCAGTATCGTGCTAATTTAAAATCAACGCCTTTGGCCCTTATACCAGAGCGTGCTAGTATTGCGAAGTAACATATTGTTGTTAATGCCGCAGCTATTGTCAGAGCCAATACAGCCCCGCTATAACCTTGTCTGAGGGTGACGACGAGCAGGTATGCTATTATGAAGCGAGAGGTCTCATACACCCCTTTCAGGATTCCTACCTTTGATGGTGTTGTAACTAGTGCGATGCTTGTGAGATAATAGAGTATGGGTGATACCCACACGAATGCCCATCCAGTGTATAGTAGTCGTTCGTTTATTCCTAGCACCCAGGATTCGAGCTTGCTAAAGGCGATGTAGACTGGTAGGATTAGGAAGGCGAAAAATATGGATAGAACGAGCCCTGTACTTACGGCCTTGTATTCTCCTCTCGATGTCCATCTTTGAGCCCAGAACGTCCATATTGTCGTTAACTGTTGTGTTATGGTATAGAACGCCATTATTAGACCGATCGTTGCGAATTCGTTTACATCTAGTTTCCTTGCTACTATAATTGCGAATCCAACACTTACAGCTAGTCTTATTATTAGTGACAGGTATAGTGATATGTTGCTTCTCACTAGTCTTATTTCAGGTGGTGGCAATATTTACATCGCCTCGATGCGTTGTTATATTACACTTAAGCCATTCTTAGATGGTGCTGTTTTGATGGATTATTACTGTATTGGCCCTTGTTTTGCTTCATAAATGAATTATATTATCATCAATTAAATAATCATATAATTCATTATATGAAAATATTTAATACAATATATACTAGAAACACTTCCAGAAATTAAACCGAAATCCCACCATAAATACACAATCAGATAATCCTGAGGTGGTCATATGGCAGTTGAACCCTCCTCCCAGGAATCCCTTAAGAACTTCCTAGAGGCCAGAGACTTCATCCTCTCCCGCCCTAACTATGAGGAGGCCAAAGCAAACTTCAAATGGCCTGAGCTCGGTAAGTGGAACTGGGGAGTCCAGTACTTCAATGGAGTATTAGCTGAGCAAGCATCGAACCCCGCAGTAATATGGGTTGACGATGAACTCCTTGATTCTAGAGATAGTAAAACACTCACATTCCAAAGGCTAAAAGAAGATTCCGACAAATTAGTCAATGCCCTAGAGGGTAGAGGGTATAGTAAGGGTGATTCGGTACTCGTCATGACTGGAAACGATATAGAACTCTACACGATATTCCTAGGCCTTCTAAAGGGAGGAATGCCGATAGTACCTGCTACGATCCTCCTCTCAACGGAAGACATAATCGATAGAGTGAAGAGAGCCAATGTTAAAGCCGTGTTCGCTGATAAGCATGCATATGAGAAAATAGAATCAATACGTAGCAAGCTAGAAGACCTTGGAGTAAAAGACTTCGTCAGTATCGGCGAGGATAGGAAGGGATGGCTATACTTCGAGGACCTCCTATCTGAAGGAGGAGTCGGTTACAACAAGATTGTAACGAAGGCCGATGACATAGCACTAATATA
>WAKH01000032.1 GCA_015523485.1 Thermodiscus sp.
GGGAAATCCACGTGTTAAACGACGCCTGCAACGACAATTATGCCAATGTAATCCTAAAGACAAGCAACTCCCCCGTTCCAAACCAGTATAACGTTAGCCTCGACAGATTAACCAGCGTACTGATAGCCAGCACAGACCTCCTAGCCCTATATGGCCAGCCAAGCGGTGCCGTTACAGGCCTAGGACCAGCACAGGCATATCAGGTATACCTCCAGCCAAGGATGGTGCCAGGCCAGGACCAGGGGTCATACTACTATGAATTCACAACCTATTACTTCGACAAGTCAAGCGGCCTCCTTATGAGGATAGAGTCACATAGACTACTAGGCTACACGAACACCACCAGCTCGCCCGACTATATCTTACTCGTCGACACTGTAAAAGACATATATGCATCCACGGGACCCGAGGCCCCCTACACATCATACGAAAAAGCCACTACTCTAGAGACAATTATAGCATTCCTATCTGCCCTATACATAATAGCCGGGTTAGTTCTAGTCGTCTATGGCGTATCTAAAACCCTATTCTAACTTGCAATAATGGAAATAACGAGGAAGGATAAGCTGGCTACCGCGATAAACAAAACACTTGGACTCAGTATATCTCTGGGCCTTCTAATTGACAAGACAAGGGCCAAGCCCAATGCAGTAGAACTTGCTATAGCGAGGAAAGAAGCAGCAAGGGCTGGATAACTAGGTGACGCTACAGAAACGGAATCGAGTAGCTTAACGAAATAGGCACTAGCTACTAAATGCGATAGGAATCCGGCGCTGAAGAGACCTGAGAGGAAGCCTGTAAAAGAGTCTATACTTAGCTCTTCGCTGATTCCTTCTATCGAGAAGACAACCCATGCTATAGCGCCAGATATCATTGAAGCTAATACAGCTGACGCGTAAGCCTTGAAGGGATCCCTTTTCCAGGCATAGTATACCGGGGCAATGTAGGTTGGTACACCCGCTGCCATTGCTGCAAGGAGGGGGGAGCTTGTCGCTCTCAACACTATGTATGCTAATGCAAAGGCTGCGATAATGCTACCTGTTCCCACTATTGGCTTCCTGCTCTTTCTCCTCGGACTCGTAGATATATTCAAGCCACTACACCTATCTCTACTATTCCCTTATCCGTGTATCTCCATGCCTTGATACCATAGGGCGATGCAATCACCCATATATATGGCCATCGCCTCATTCCCTCAATATCATACTGGCTTGGTCTTGGCTTGCCACAAGGGTGAGTGTGGAACACCCCTACCAGTTCCAACCCATACCTTTCTGTCGAAGTGAAGGCGATCACAGTATCCCAAGGGTCCCCTGTGAACAAATGGTCTACTCTGGCTTCATTCTTTAACGGCGAGTAGACCAGTACACGATTGGCTTTTCCAAACATTAACCCGACATGTTCCCTCCTGTCACGAGCTAGGTTTCTGAAGAGTGATGAGAAGCCTGTAATGTCTACTCTATCCATACCAGCTTCGCCTTTAACGATTCGCTATCAATTATAGCGATGCTCGGCTTATTCAGCCACCCTCCACCGTCTCCGGGATTCAGTATGAGTATTCCCTTCTTGTATGATATGTCGGCGTTATGTGTGTGACCGTAGAGGATTGCGTCCCATTTCCCTGATTCAGCAAGGGCTCGCACGACTGCTATCGTGTTGTCGGGGGAGCCATAACCATGTATAAGCAGGAACTTTCTATTGTCTATCTCGAGTGTGAATGGTGGCTCCCTTAATCCAACACCGTATGCTTCAGCGATCCTCTTAAGGCCCAGCTTCTCACCGCAGTTGTTGCCGTATATTGCTTCTATCTTTGTGTTGGTTCGCGAGGCGAGTTCTGCTAGTGTGAATGGAGCGATTATGTCTCCTAAATGTATTATTAAGTCTACTTTTTCAGAATTAAAGATTTCGGCAGCCTTCCTCACGTTCACAAGATTATCATGAGTGTCACTGATTACTCCAATTTTCAAGGTCTCACCATCATTATTATATTGTCAAAGGGGGGCTATTACAGAATCGGTGTATATTATGAGTAAACGCCCAAGGGTTTTTGTTACAAGACAAATCCCCCAGCCAGGCCTAGACAAGATAAGTGAATACTACGAAGTAGACCTATGGCCGGAATACACTCCTCCACCATATGAAGTCCTACTGTCGAAAGCCAAAGAGTACGATGCACTAGTCACGCTACTCACAGATAAGATCGACTGCAACCTGCTAAAGGAGAGCCAACCGAAGCTCAGAATAGTCGCACAGTACGCGGTTGGATTCGACAACATCGACCTCGAGTGTGCAACTAAGTATGGAGTATACGTCACAAATACTCCTGGAGTGCTAACGGAGGCTGTAGCTGATTTCACATGGGGCCTGATATTAGCGATAACACGTCGCATAGTTGAGGCAGACGCATTCGTGAGGAGTGGTGAATGGTACAGTAAGAAGACGGGATGGCATCCTCTCATGATGCTTGGGTTCGAGGTTAACGGTAAAACACTGGGAATAATCGGGATGGGTAGAATAGGCCGCGCTGTTGCAGAGAGAGCGAAAGGATTCAAGATGAAGATACTATACTATGACGCCTACAGGCTCCCTCCAGAAATGGAGGAGAAGCTAGGCGCCGAATACGTACCACTCGAGACCCTACTCAAAGAATCGGATATCGTGAGTATACACGTACCATTAACAAAGGAGACCTATCACCTAATAAGCGAGAAGGAGCTAATGATGATGAAGCCAACAGCCTACCTAATAAACACAGCAAGGGGCAAAGTGGTAGATACAGAGGCTCTGGTAAAGGCGTTGAAGGAGAAATGGATAGCTGGTGCAGCACTAGATGTCTTCGAAGAAGAACCACTACCACCAGATCACCCGTTAACAAAGCTTGACAACGTTGTACTCGCTCCACATGCTGCAAGTGCAACAACGGAGACTAGGACCAAGATGGCGATGCTTGTTGCAGAGAACCTTATAGCATTCCTAAAGGGAGAAGTCCCTCCAACCCTTGTGAATAAGGATGTAGTAAAAGTAAGAAAGCCGGGATTCGACTAATGAAATAACAGGTGGAGTATTAATGGAGGATGAAAGGGCTAGGGAATACGAAGAGGCACTCAACAAGCTGAAAGAGCTCAGGGTTGGAGACCTTACTAAGATGTGGATAGAATATGATAAGCAAAACGACATATTATATCTAATATTTGGCGACGAGGAGCCAGATGAGAGTATAATGCTTGAGGACGATATAGTGTTAAGCCTCAAGGGCGATAAATTGGTCGGCATATCGATATATAATTTCTCAAGAAGAGCGAATATCTAGGAATTCTTTTTCCTAGTTAGAAGGTATTTTTTCTAAGAGTTGTGATTATAAGAATATGAGATTACAAATATAATCCCTAGTCTCAATACACACAGCAAGAGTATAAAGGGTGTGGACATTGTCGTTTGAGAAAATAATGGCACTCACGCTTCTAATTGGATTAATTATTGCACCAGTATCAGTACTAACCGCAGCCAGCCAGTCCTACCAGGCGGAGGTAACAGGCCAGGTAAATCTTGGCGCAACGCATAGCGTGGTCGACCTCCAAGTGACAGGGAGCTCAACAGAGCCATCTAATGCTACTGGAACACTAGAGTTATCAATAACTGGTTCAAGCGATCACACAAGCCTGTCGGGCCAAGGAAACATCAACTTCGTGATAAAGACAAGCAGTGCTCCCGACTTTAGAGTGAACATACAAGGTACAGGACAATTTGACGGTGCAAACTTCTCATCGCAGGCTCAGGTATCAATATATGCGAATCTAAGTAGCACGAGTAGTGGAGGATACTCCCTAGAGACCTCAGCTATTGTACCCTCACAGATACCACCAATACCGATAACCACAACATCATACCCTGGACCGATACCTCCAATGCCGCCAGGCGGTAACCTAACTGGGCCGATGGTCCTTCACTTCAACTTAAACGTGCAAACCAGCGGTTGGATTAAGGGTCTAAACGGTCACATTGAAACCCAAGCAAGCGGGGACTTCAACCTCACGAACGGAGCCATGATACTTGGAATGCCCGGTGATATAGTAGGTACAATAACCTATCATTCTGTAAACCATATTGTGAATGGAACATCGGTGAAAGACTCAACCACAAACATAACATTCAATAGTGGCAACACTCAGGTTGATACCTTCATAGCTCAAACCCTCTACCAATACCTAAGCAGTATGGGTTCCTATGGAATGAACACGACAATAGATGTACAACTAAGTGGAACATCGATAATCATAGTGACACACACAGTATCTAACATGCTATCGCCACAGATGCCACAGGCGCCAATGATGCCTGGTATGCCTGGAGGAATGGGCCCGGGTATGCCTGGCATGGGCATGGTGAACATGACTTTGACTCCAACCATGAACATGACAATGATGCCGCTATTCTATGAGAACGCATCAGGCCAGGGATCATTCAGCCTCACAATAGAGGGCAACCCAGCCCAGGGAACCATCACTGTAAACGGTCAATTCAGTGGTAGTATCGATGGAATAAACCCGGACTCTATGGCATTCTTCCCAACATCAATCCAAGTAAACGGTCAATTGAACGAGTACAATGGACAACTCTCAATTCATGTCGAGGGCGACGGAGACCCCTCAGTGGCTTTTGAGATGGCAAAAGGCTTCCTACTCACCTTCAAACACGGAGCATGCCAGCAGGGAACTACGATAAATGTAAACATGCAGACAGATGGTAGCGTGCACTTCTACAATGCAGTAACAGGTGAAGACCTAGGAACAACACTAACAGTAACATGCAGCAACCTAGAAGACCTAATGCACATAATCGTAGCACCAGAAGGCACCACGGTAAAGCCCTCAATGAAGGGAGTGCTTGAGGTCGAGAGCCAGAATGAAGTAAAACTAGGCATGGCGTCACTTATGTCAATGAACATGGTAAAGGTGCATGCAAAGAAGATAGAAGTGAATACTGGACTAGTTGTTATCTCAACACCCAAGACCTTCCACATGATAACAATTGAGGGACATCAAGTCATCGTAAAGATAATGGAGAACACGATGATCAACGGTAAGCTAATGATAGAATCTCTAACTCAAGACGAAGCAAACAGCATGGCCCAGAGCCATGGTTATTCGGCTCTAGGACCGGGTGTTAAGGTCGAAGGTATAGGTAAGGGTGCAGCAAAGATCCAGTTACCAATCTCAGGATCAGGTAGCGGTGTAGCAGTCTTAGAGATCAGTGCGGATGGCTCAACTAAGCTGATAACAAATGTAATAGTGGCTGGTAACGGGACCGTGATATTCACTGCAAACAGCTTCTCAACGTTCATACCAGTAGCCTCAGGGGTCCCGGGCACAACCACAGAGACAACAGTAACCACAAGCGAAACACAACATCCAGGTACAACCTCGACTGAGACGGAGACTGGCGAGACCATGACGACTACAACCGGAGGGACAACCGGTACCGGTGGAGCAACTGAAACAGAGACGACTACGACCGGAGGAACCAATACCGCTCTGATAGCCGGAGTAGTAATACTCCTCGTAATTATAGGTGCAGCCGCATTCTATATTATGAGAAGGTAAAATAAATTAAAATCCTTTTTTAACCTATATATTCTCGTCCTAAACGCATCCATAAATTAGGGGAAGTAGAATTTGACTCGAAGAGTAAAGATAGTGCTATTCGACATGGATGGAGTATTAGCGAATATACCAAGTAGCTGGGAGTATCTCCACGAATATTTCGGCGTGAAGGAGGAAGCAAGAAAGATAATGAAAGAATACGAGGAGGGAAAATTCGACTACATAGAATGGATGCGGAGAGACACATCACTATGGCTTAAGAAGAAAGACAAGATACACATAACTGAGCTCATAGAAGCGTTTGAGAAGGTAGAGTTAAACCCCGATATAGAGAGGGTCGGTATCGAGCTACACAGAAGAGGGATAATCATAGGCATAGTCTCAGGAGGAATAGACCTCCTGACGAGAAGGGTAGCGAAAGCCATAGGAGCAGATGTATGGGCTGCTAACAAACTCCAATTCGATAAAAAAGGGTATCTGCTGCCAGGCGGTGTTCCTGTGGTTGGTGTAGACAAGACAGCTACAGTGAGGAGGATACTGGCGGAGTTCAGTATACCTCCAAGTCAGTCGATGTTCGTTGGAGATAGCCGATGGGATGCCACTGCAATGAGGATTGTTGGGTATCCGGTTGCATATGGTGATAAATGCGACTATTTGACGAGTGTAGTGAAGTGCAGGATTCATAGACTTATCGAGGTTGTGGAGCTAGTTGATGAGATAGAAAAAACCGGGGATTGCCCCAGCTTCCGGGTCTAAGCGTTCTTTATGAAGTCTACTAGGGCATCCGTGTATTCTGTTGTCTTCACCGGCTCTACGCCTGGCATGTGCCTTGCCAGGTCGTATGTTACTATCTTGTTCTCTATTGCCTTCCTTATCGCGTTCTCTACTAGTGGTCTTACCTCGCTCCAGCCCATGAAGTCTGCCACTAGGAGGACTCCGCTTAGTATTTCGGCTGTCGGGTTGATCACGTTCTTGCCTGCGTACTTTGGAGCGGTTCCGTGTACTGGTTCTCCGACTGCGATACCGTCGCCTAGGTTCATTCCAGCAGCCATTCCGATACCTCCTACTAGGGCGTTTGCCTCGTCGCTGATGTAGTCTCCGTTTAGGTTTGGAGTCACGATTATTTGGTAGTCCCATGGCCTCGTGATTATCTGCTGGAGCATATTGTCGGCTATCCTATCGTTAACTAGGATCTTGCCCTCCGGTATCTGTCCGTTGTACTGTGACCAGAGCTCGTCCTCGGTGACAACGTAGTCTCTAAACTCTTGTAGTGCGACCTCGTATGCCCACTGCCTGAAGGCTCCCTCGGTGTACTTCATTATGTTACCCTTGTGCATTATGGTAACCCTGTTGTAGCCGTGCCTGATTGCCCACTCCATCGCTCTCCTCATGTGCCTCTTCGTCTTGAATTCGCTGATCGGCTTTATACCGATGCCCGAGTCGAGGGGTAGGTTGATTCCGAACTCCTTCTTGAGGAACTCTATTATCTTCTTGGCCTCCTCGCTGTCCTTTGGCCACTCGATGCCCGCGTAGACGTCCTCAGTATTCTCTCTAAATACCACGAAGTTGACCTTGTCGGCGTATTTGTGGGGTGCCGGCTGGCCATACCACTTAACTGGTCTAATATTGCTGTAGAGGTCTAGCGCCATCCTGATTGCAACGTTTAGGCTCCTGAAACCGCTGCCTACCGGTGTTGTTAGGGGTCCCTTGAGGCCTAGCCTGGTCATCTTTATTGCTTCGAGGGTAGCTTCCGGTAGGAGGACTCCGCACTCTTGCTGGGCTTTCTCGCCTGCTAGCATCTCCCACCATACGATCCTCCTCTTTCCACCGTAGGCTTTCTCAACTGCCGCGTCTAGGACCTTCCTCGCTGAGGCCATTATCTCGGGACCTATTCCGTCGCCCTCGATAAATACTACTATTGGATTATCTGGAACCACTAGCTTACCGTTCTCCCACTTTGCCAAGGAGCCTTCGCTTGGTGGCTTTAGTTCATCCTTAGTGCATGCATATGTAGGCATCTTTTTAATTCACCTCATGTTCTGGAGGCGCAAAATAGGGTATAAATGGCTGGATTGATTGAAGTATATTGTTATTGTTGCAGGAGTCTCTTAAGGCTCTTCAAATAGGGTGGATGGGCTATTCCCTTCTCCGTTATGATGGCAGTAATCAGTTTGGGCGGTGTCACGTCGAATGAAGGATTGTATACGTTTACGTCGGGGAGTGTTATTGGGTACTGGCCCATGACTTTGCGGACCTCGTCGGGGTTACGCTCTTCAATGACTATGCTTGACGGATCTGCTGTAGCCTGTATCGTGCTGGTAGGCGCGGCTACATAGAATGGTTTCTCATTGTCCCATGCAGCCAGTGCTACCATGTATGTTCCTATCTTGTTGGCTGTATGCCCGGTTAGTATAATCCTGTCGGCTCCTACTATTGCGAGGTCAGCCAAGCCACGCTTGAAGACTAGTCCTGGCATTCCATCAGTTATTAGTGTGAATGGTATTCCTTCCTTTGTCAACTCCCACACATTGAGCCTTGCTCCTTGAAGCACTGGTCTTGTCTCAGTTGTTATTACGTGGATCTTCTTGCCCTCGTACCAGGCGTATCGTATGACTCCTAGGGCTGTTCCGAATCCAGCTGTTGCTACTGCTCCAGTATTGCAATGAGTTAGGATTCTATCACCGTCATCTATGAGTTTGGATCCTATCCTTCCCATCTCTATGTTATTCCTGATGTCTTCCACGTAGATAGTTAATGCCTCCCGTAGTATCGCTTCCCTTATCTCCTCTACGCCTTTATCCTTATTCGACTCTATGACGTTCCAGACCCTGTCTAGCGCCCAGAACAGGTTAAAGGCTGTGGGCCTGGTTGAGGCTAGATAGTCTTTTGCCTCCTTTAGTTTATCCAGGTATTCGGCCACATCTTTTGTGTTGACTTCTAAGGCGGCTAGGGCCATTCCGAATGCTGCTGAGACTCCTATAGCTGGTGCTCCTCTTATCTCCATATCCTTGATTGCGACTCCCACTCTCCTGTAGTCCTTTGTCCTCCTGTATACTTCCTTGAAGGGTAGTAGGCGGGTATCTAGCCATACGAACTCGTTTGCCTCGTCATCCCAGTAGAGGGGTTTAATCTTTAGGAATTCTTCATATTTTTCTAGCTCCTTTAGTGGATCCAATAGAGCCACCTCACACGGTTTTCGGGTTCCAGGTCATAATTATATTGTTTTTGACTATGTTTATATTAGTTGTATTATAAGTGAAAAATAATTGTTTAGAAGTACTCCTCCTCTTCAGACAACCATCTGGCAATCCTATCTCTGATAGCGTAGAATACTGCAGCGATAGCTACTATACCCAGAAGTATCAAGATGTATGGAAGCATTCTCTTGGCCCTTGTTACATTGGTAGGCTCCAGCGCTACAGTTAATTCACCAGTCAACGGTACCTTTAATGGCACAGAATTATCCAGGTAGCCGCTCGCCTTAGCCTCGACCCGGTAGGTCCCTTCGAGCAATCTAGCGGTTATTGTTCCATCGCTTAAGGTGACAGAGGAATAAACTAGGTTGTTGTTCGCGTCATATATGTTTACTATAGCATTCTTTAATGGTTGAGCCTGGTCGTTGACGACCTTAATAGTGACAGTATAATACTGTAGTAGCTTCTTCTCCTCTTCCTTCTTTTTAACAGTCGGCTTCAATTGGACGTCGATAACCTGAGGCCCCCATGATGGGATTATTGAAGTGAAGTTGCCGAATCCAACGGCTTTCACTGTCAAATTATATGAGACACCATCCCAAACGTAGAACGATACCTTACCATCCTTATCAGTTACTCCCGTTATGGCATATGGTGTAACATTCATTCCGAGGCCAGGTTCTATCTTTACTGGCACGAGAGTTACAATCGCGTTCTCGATTGGACCAGGGTTGACATTCTCCGGATAAGTCTCATTTTCAGCGGGTAGTGGGACTCTTACCCGGACCGTTACTTCTCTTAGAGCGAAGTTTATTTGCTCCTTATATTCGGGGAATTCTACTGTTACTTGCTTTGAAATATACCCGAGGCCGGGTATATAGAAGTTGAATATATAGCTTCCCTTCTCCAGGTAGAATGAGAAGTTGCTGTAGTTTGCCGGTACTACCGCTACCAGGTCACCGGTAGTTGCACTATACACTTCTAGCTTAGATCCGTCGGGGAGGGGTTGTACTTTTGAACCTTCCTTAGACACGTAGAGTATATTGGAAGTTAACATGACCCTGATTATATCCAGGTTATCGAGCTTTATCACGTAGAATACTGATTTGCTTGATTGGAGAGCTGTTGCTGCTATCAGGCTTGGGCTGTAGGCTTCGCCTACTAGGCTGCTAAGCCCCGTCTCTATTCCATTGTAACCATATGGTCCCCTCCATAATGGGACCATCTCGTTATCCTCGAGTTTCGCAAGCTGGATTCTGCCGGAGGCAGTGGTTATTAGAAGGTATCCTCCTGTCAAGTATGATATGCTGGTGACATCCCTGCTATCCACCTGTAGTGACGCCTTGGCAACGTACCTCTTGAGGGTGCTATTCCATTCAAGCCATAGGACTTTTCCAGTAATCGTCCCTATGAATAATGATGTGCCGTTCGGGGAGGATGAGATCGTTGATACTGCACCGCCGACATCGACGACTTCAACGTACTTGTAGGGGGTCGAGATCTCCTGTGGGTATAGTTGGGAGTCGACAAGATATATGTAAACGTATCTTGCAACCCCCATTGCTAGTAGCCCGGTGGCGGTTGCTGGCCAGCTCGCGGGTCTAGACTCGTATTGGAAGTACTTGAAAATATAGCTATTCTGTATGCTTGGTAGGTCTCCCGGCCTCCAGAGGAGGGTCATCCATAGGTCTCCATTTACTCCGTAGTTTGGAGTTGTTGAAGGTAGTGTGCTGCCTTTTGCTGCAAGTAGCTGGTCGAATGTCACTCCTTCTAGGTTCTCAATATTATGGTAGCTTAGACAGTCTGAGAGGGTTTCTCCATGCTTTTCGAGGATTACTCTACCTAGATCTAATGATTGCCCTGGTTTTATATCGTATCCTCCCGTTACGGTTGAGTAACATGTTGAGTTAATTGTTTCTCCCGTGATTTTGTCCTTTACAGTTACGACGTAGGCTACGAATAGGGATTGTTTAACTGGGTAGAGATTGTTATCTATTATTGTTGCGTTTACTACCTCATTGAGTCCTGGAATGAAGTTGTAGGGGTAATAGATTACTCCATAATAAAGGTGTGCTTCTACAGTCATGTTCTCGTTTCCTTGAAGTTCAGTGGGCTGTTGGGGAACGGCTGGTTTGAGCTGGTTATCACTAGTCTTATAGTAGGGGTAGAGGACTACGCCCCCATATGCACCCTCTCCCATTGTATTGATTATTGCGGCTATCGTGCTAGGGTCATAATACCAGAATCCTGTGTCACGGAATGTTATGGGCATACTGGCATCGTGGATATTGAAGTTAGCGAGACTCCCTACAGGCCCATTTTGTGGGTTGTCGCCTATTTCGAACCATCCGCTCTCTGGTAACTTGTAAATGTACAGGTATCCTTCATTATCGAGGACGAATAGTGTGGATTCACCGTTGACTGTTCCAACCCCTATACGCGTAATCTCGGTCCTCCCAGCGGTGAAGTATGATTTCCTGAAGTCCGGGTTCTTTGCGTTTATCGCTAAGATTTCTCCGGCATCTGTACCTACAACGTACCATTCGGGACTATACGAATCATCCACTGCTAGAGCTGTTGCTTTACCGATTATGCTATCAGCCCATGCTATGTCAGGCGGGCTTGTCGTGAGATCTACAAGGGTTACGTATCCCGTGCCTGCTAGGAGTAGCTTAGACTGTCCTGGGATGAGCTTCATTACTGTAAGGTCCTTTGGCCCTATGATTGAGTATTTTTTCATGACAGATACTAGAGTTGAATTCTCCTGTATCTGGAAGCCGCTGTCCGTGACAAACCCTTTTGCGACGGTTACTGTGATTTGGGGGGTTATCATCAGTATAATTATAAGCAATGCTTTAAGTAGGTTGGTGATACTCGTAGTTCTCCGTGTTGGCTTCAATAAACCCACCATTTGCCTATACCGTTCACTTAAGCAAGTAATATAATTATGACGTCTAATAAGCACATGTGTATCAATTGTACAGGTGTAGCATTCATACACTACACTATTATTAAC
>WAKH01000033.1 GCA_015523485.1 Thermodiscus sp.
GGATAAAGCAGCTCCTAGACGAGGCGTTAAGCGATGGCGTTATAACAGTTGACGAGGTGAAGAAGATACAGAACGACATCGTAGACTTGAGCGTAAAGGACTATCTTGAGACGGCGATACTCCCATACTCCAACTCAGAATACGCCGAGCTACTGAGGGCATGGCTATCAACCGAGGGACCCGTCATGTCAAAAGACGATTATAGGCCCACCATCGCGGTAGCATGGATATACTCGTTCCACAAAGCCCTCTGGACACACCTATACGGTAACGAGAGCGACATTGGATTCCTAAGATTCCACTACGCGCTAAGCATAGTGAAGGCAGCAGCCGCTGGGGACGACTACGCCCTACAACTAATACCGGGGAGAAGTCTAGAATCGCTGGTAAACGATAGTCTAACCAAGGCCCTTGATCTGCTCAAGAAGTATTATGGCACTAGCGACTACACCAAGTGGACTTATGGAGACATCCACTACTATCTCGTCGCCCACTTAGCATTTGATGCTATGAACTACGACAGGGTCCCAGCGAGCGGAGGACCATACACGGTCAATGTCGCTAGGCCATCAACCGTGGACCCAGATACTGGGATGCCTGTAACACACGGCCCGAGTATAAGGCAGGTCGTTGATCTAGCCACCCAGACCTATAACATCGCGCTGCCAGGAGGCGAGAGTGGCAACCCATTCAGCAAACACTACCAGGACATATACCTAGACTACTGGAGTAAGGGCGGCTACTTGAACTACACGCTAGGCTCAGAACCCGACTCCTACACTGGTCCCTCACTATACTTTGTTGGAGGTGGTTAAGGGATGAACGTGGCTAGAAGCGGGCTCGTATGGCTGGCCGCCAGCATCCTATACCTGCTAGCCCTCTACGTGCCAGGTATCGGGTTAACACTAGCCCCAGTAATGGTAGCTATCGTCGTCGGCCTCAGTAAGATGACGCCGAGATCATCTATGGCCATAGCACTACTATCAGCCCTAACCGGGTATGCAATAGCACTAGGGCTAACCGGTGGATTGGAGGGAGTGAGCCTGATAGCCGGGATCGGGGGAGGACTAGTATTCCTAGTAACTGTATTCTATCATCTAGTAACTCCAACCCTACTAACCTATGTAGTAACCAGTTTTACCTATAAAAAATAAATTATTTTTTAACCGCCTCTATTAGACCCCAAATCGTCCCCCTATAAAACACCTGCTTAACAATCGGGTTAGGATGCTCATACGCTATCTTAGCATCAGCATCCCTCTCAGCCAATAGCCTCGCAACCTCATCGACGTCAGTCACGCCCTGAGAGACTATCTCCTTGACTATGTTGAACCACCTGATATTCCTCTCCTTCTCCCTCTCAAGATACTCTACGGCATCCTCATCCTTGATCCCGTAATGCGTTGGAGCGGGTTTCCGTGGCTTGAGAGCCTTCATCTTCTCCAAGCTCTCAAGATAGGACTCCGGGCGGAACGGGGGAGGCGTTGTCGGTAGCTCAACGGGCTTGCCATCCACTATTATTGAGATGCCCGCAGAGTCACCTGTGAAGAGTACTCCATCTGGTTCTAACAATATGCTCTGGTGGTGGCTGGCATGACCTGGAGTGTGGTGTATAGAGAGGGATACTCCTTTCCCCAAGTCAAGCACGAACCCGTCGTCAACAGCAACTACGTTACCTTCAGGTACTGGTAGAGGCTCTCCGTAGATTTCAGCTACGATTCCTAGTACAGCCTGTGCAGCGTTCCACAGCTTAGAGGGATTGATTATATGCTTTGCCCCTCTTGGATGCACGATCACTTTGGCACCCGGAAACTCCCTAACAAGGTGTCCAGCGGAACCGGCATGGTCAAGGTGGATGTGTGTCACTACTAGATAGTCGGGTTTTACTTTGAGTTCTTTGAGTGCCTCGATTAACTGTTCAGCGGAGCTCCCTGGTCCTATATCGACGAGAGCCACTTTCTCCGAGACGATTAAGTACGATGCTATGAGCTCGCTACCCCAGCCCTTAGGAGTCACGTCGAGAACGCGTACATCGACCATTACTCGACTCCACCATGTTATAGATGTTGAGGCTGATCCGATTAATATCGAGAAACCAATACCCGTGTATAATCAAGCATTAGAATTCTATCTCGGCAGGATAAGGATAGAGTAGAGGAGCATCGCGCCACCAATCATTTGGAACACCATGTTCGCCACGAAACTATAGTATGGTATCTTGGCTAGGCGGAACTTCCTCCTGAATAAGTAGACCCCGCTTGGATTCAATGCATCAAGCAGCCAGTGTGAGAGTCCGCTTGCAAGGCCAATACCATAGAGGAAGAGTGGGTTGGAGTCAGCCAGTAATAATCCCCTAGATGCTATGAATGTCACTAACATCGATATCGCTATAATGCCGGGGAGGCTGTGGGTTATCTTAGTCCTTACCGGGGGATGGAAAAGCCTAGCCCTGTGCCCGATCAGGTCTATTACGAGGTTGATTGAGAGGGAGATGATTAATGCCAGCATCCAGCATACTATATCGCATTCTGCCAGTGACGCTAGGAGGCCTGCAACCCCCACGCCGAACGCTAGATGGGTTGAAAGCTTCATTCCCTGTTCCTCCGCTCTCCTGCCTTCGCCGTTGTCCATGATGCTGGTAATACCTATAATCGAAGATTCCACTATATTATCGTGACTCCACTATAACAACCTAGGATTACGAGGGGTTGGCTAATGGAAAAGGTAAAGCTCACGCTTATACAGCTACGGGCAAGGAGAGATAAGGAGGAATCACTAAGGACGCTGAGAAAACTGGTCGATAAGGTACCGGATGGAGGGATAATAGCAATCCCCGAGTACTCCATGTTCGACCCTACAGGCTTAAGCGCCGAGGTTATCAACCGGAATGCCGAATCCCTCGAAGGACCATGGCTCACTATGCTTAGAGAACAGGCTAGGAGGAAGGGCTCGTGTATTGTAGCTACGTTCTTCGAGAAGAACCAGGGAGGCAAGGCTTACAATTCTATTGCTTTAATAAGTGATGAAGGCGAGATTGTCGCTACTTACAGGAAGACTCATCTCTTCGACGCCCTCGGGTATAGGGAGAGCGATGTATTCGCCCGTGGAGAGAAGCTATTCGAGCCCGTAAACTTCTGTGGAGTTAAGATTGGAGTAGCGATATGCTTCGAGATAAGATTCCCCGAGATATTCAGGTACCAGGTAACTCGCGGCGCCGAGTTGATAGTGATTCCAAGCGCTTGGTACACGGGTCCCGGTAAAGAGGAGCAGTACAGGTTCCTGGCTCAGACACGGGCTCATGAAAACACTGTTTGGGTAGCAGCGCCGATACTCTATGGTGACTACTTTACCGGCAGGAGTATTGTCGTGAACCCGATGGGAGTAGTGGTATCGGATGCTGGATATGGTGAGAAGACGGTAACGGTAGACGTAGACCTGAGAGAGCTGGGACCCGTGAGGGAGAAGCTACCTTTGCTGGAATTACGCAGGCCCGAGTTATATGATTAATATAATGAGATTAGAGCATTCAAAGCCGGGTGGAATAGAGCTTGCCTTTCCCCTACGAGCTTCCTCCATTCTGTTTGGAGAGATGGCAGAGTGAAAGGGAAACCAGTGCTAAGATCCTCCTAAGCGAGAGCGGCGTTGAACCAGTAAGTCTTGATGAGCTCGAGAGGATGGGTGCCAAGATAGACCTCTCTTCTGTAGACTTGGGCTATGGTTGGACAAGGGGGGATCCAAAGCTTAGGAAGGCGATAGCCGACTATTATGGTGGTTTAACCGAGGACCACGTCCTTGTCACGACGGGCTCGGCTGAAGCTAATCTATTGGCTGTGTCGAGCATTGTATCGCCTGGCGACATCGTAGTCGTGGATATGCCTAACTACATGCAGGTACACGGCCTCCTTCAAGCTAGGAGGGCTGAGATATACGAGGCCTGGAGATCCCCTAAGAATAACTGGCACATGCCTATAGACGAGATACTCAGCCTTCTAAGAAAAGTGAAACCGCGAGCAATCTTCATAACCAATCCAAACAACCCGACAGGAGCTGTTGAATCCGATTCGTTGAAGGCGATCGCCGAGGAGGCTGAGAAGTATCATACTATTATCGTCGTCGATGAGGTATACAGGGGACTAGAGCATTCAAGCGAGAGGGCGCCCTCAATCATAGACCTTGCAAGGAAGTATAACATCATAGGTGTATCGACTAGTGGATTATCGAAGGTCTACGGGTTACCGGGTCTCAGGATAGGCTGGATAGCTAGTAACGTGAAGGGTGTTGTCGAGAAGGCGTGGTCTGTTAAGGATTATACAACGATAAGTCCCGCTAGGCTGAGCGAGGCTGTCGCTGTTAGCGTATTGGAGCCTAGTGTTAGGGTTAAGCTGGAGGAGAGGGCAAAGAGGATAGTGCGCGATAATCTTGAGGTCTTAAGAGGCGTTGTTGAAGAGTATCCCGGTGTCATAGAGCCCTGGTGGCCAGAGGCTGGAGCGTTTATCCTCGTGAAGACTCCCTGGACGAGGGATACCTGGGAGCTCGCCCAGGGTATATACATGGAGAGAGGAGTCCTGGTTAACCCAGGCGAGTGCTTCGATCTCCCTGGCACATTAAGGATTGGTCTGGGACATGCTGACAGGGATTATTCCAGGATGGCTTTTACTGAGATGATGAAGGCTATTATAGAATATAGGAGTGGTAAAAAGATATGAAAATAGGTTTTATTTTTCCAGTTACTCTTCTAGTGGTACTATCTCGTAGGTTAGGTAGTTCTCCGGCTGTCTGCGGACTATTTCGATCTTGACTGGCATGCCCATTCTGAGCTTCTTTGGATCGGTCTCCCTTACCCAGGCTAGTATCTGCACGCCGTTCTCTAGCTTCGCTATACCTACTGTGTAGTCCTGGTAGTGGCCGAAACTGTAGGGCTTTACGTAGATGACTGTCCAGGTTATTAGTTCGCCCTTGTTTGGCAGTTCTACCCATTCGACCTCGTCTTCTGGATCGTCTGGGCAGTCCACCTGTGGAGGGAAGAGTATCTTGCCGCTCTTCTTACACTTTGTTGCTAGTAGTTTGCCTTCTGCTAGTGCCTCGAAGAACTTGAACGTCTTCTCTACGCTTATGACGAATCTCAGCTTGATTTCTCTCTGGTCCCACCACATCCTAACTCCTGTCTTCTGGTCCATTAGTACAGGTATGCCTACGCTCTCCTTCATGGTGTTTGCGAACTGGTCCATCTGGGCTAGGAACATGTCCGCCTGCTCTCTCTGGTTACTCATCACACATCACCTCCATCAGGCTGGGGACCTGGGCTTAGAAAGCGAGTAGATCGTCACGTAAGCGTAGTGGCCTGTGCCTCCGATGTTGTGTGCGATAGCTCTGCCATTCTTGATTGGTGCTTGTCTACCCTTCTCGACTCTACCTAGTAGCTGGTTGGCGAGCTCTACAGCCATGCTCACGCCTGTCGCGGCTAGTGGGTGTCCCTTGGCCTTTAGTCCGCCGCTGAGGTTTACTGGGATGACACCACCGATGTATGTCTGCTCGTCCCTGATTAGCTTGTAGCCTTCACCCCTCTTTGCGAAGCCTAGGTCCTCGTATGCCATTATCTCGGCTATCGTGAAGCAGTCGTGTACTTCGGCGACGTCCAGGTATTTGACGGGGTTCTCTGGGTCGATGCCAGCCTTCTTGTAGGCCATCTGCGCGGCTAGCCTTGCTGCCTCTAGGTTTGTGAACTGTGTCCTCTTGGACAGGTTGCTTGTCCCTATTGAGGCTCCTATTGACTCTATCCATACTGGTGAGTCGGTTAGCTTCTGTGCTACCTCCTCGCTTGCTAGGACTACGGCTGCTGCTCCATCGGTGATTGGGCTGCAGTCAAAGAGCTTTAGAGGCCATGCAATGTATCTTGACTGCATACAGGTCTCTAGCGTTATCTTCCTCTGGAACTGGGCCTTCGGGTTCATGCTTGCATAGTAGTGGTTCTTGACTGCTACCTTACAGTAGTCTTCCTCTGTTGCACCGTACTTCTGCATGTAGGCTGTTGCGTATAGAGCGTAGTATCCTGGGAATGTGAGGCCGAAGTTCTCGAACTCCCAGAAGTAGTTGCCAGCCCTGCCAATGAACTCTACCACTGTGGGCGTTGGACTCTCGTTCATCTTCTCAACGCCGACTACGAGCGCTATATCCGCCTCTCCAGCCGCGATGGCGTCGTGGGCTGCCTTGATCGCCGCGCTTCCAGTGGCACAGGCTGCTTCAATCCTATAGCCTGGTTTGCCTGTTAGACCAGCGTATTCCATGATCACGACTGGCGCTAGTCCCTCGCTGCTCCATCCACCAACGTATCCTGTGACTACTAGGTCGATTTCCTTCCGCTCGATGCCGGCGTCGGCAATGGCTTTACTTATGGCCTCATATGCTAGCTCGGGTATGTTGACATCATTTCTTACTCCGAACTTTGAATGGCCAGTGCCTACTATTGCAACCCTTCTGCCCATAACAAACCCCTCTGTCTATATTCGAGTCCTCACCCACTCTAGGGGGAATCGGTGACTGATATCAGTAGGTAAATATATACACATACCGGGGCGACGTTGGAACCTTAAATAACCCCTGGGAAGCGATCGGGAACACATATAAATACATAATGATATCCTCGTAATGATATAATTCCACCCAAGGAATAGAATCCCGTAATGGTCTGAATATTACGTGACTAGATAGAGGTGGTATGGATGGCAGTATACGAGAAGGCAGTAGAAGCCTTCAATAAAATATTCGAGAAAGCCAAAACATCCCTACCCGAAGTAACTAGCTGGAACAAGGTCTACCAGTTCGTAGTAGAGGATGCTGGCGAGGAATTCTACGTCGAGATCTCCGGTGGCAATCTAAAGGTAGAGAAAGGCAAGCACGAGAGGCCAATAGCAACCATCATCGGCACCGCCGAGGTTCTCGAGAAGATAATGACCGGCGAGCTAGACGCTATGGCCGCCTTCATGAAGAGGCAAATCAAGATCACGGGCAACGTACTAGACACTATGAACCTAAAGAAGCTACTAGATGCCGGGCTAAAGGGTTAAAGGAAAGAAATCTCTCCCCCATCAATCCTTGCAACCAGATTTTCTCCTCCCAACCTTTTAGTCAACGCATAATAGATACTTTCTGCCCTCTCAAAACCATAATCAGCAGTATTAAATACTAGGAAGTTGGCAGGCTCTCCTTCCTCAATAATCCTGGGCTTAGACCCCATTATCTTGTAGGACTCCACGAATACCCCTCTCAGGATCTTCTTAGCAAGCCATTCTCCAACGGGTCCCCTAGACCTTGCAATGAGTACGGCGACCTCGATCTCCCTCCATATATTTGGAGTCATCCACGCAGCATTATCGGAACCCAAACCGATCCTATCAAGCACCTTTAAGGCCTCATAGACCGGTGGTGTGCCTATACCATGCCAGAGGTTACTCCTAGGACAGAGTACCAAGCCAAGTCCAGAGGTCTTAATCAACATAAGATCCTCTTCGGTTAAATGAGTTCCGTGAATTATAGCATCAAATCCTGCATCGATGGCCAGTTCAAGATCCCCCTTTTCTCTAGCTTCTCTGGTCTCAGCGACGTGTGCTAGAGCGGGTCTCAACATGTTAGTTAGCGATCTCAGCTCCTCTAGGCTATGGTCTAACGGGCTAGAGATACCCAAGCCATCGCATCCTCTTGGGAATTCAGGACCCGGCCTGCCAAGGACGATAATCTGTAATCCGTCAGGTGCTTGTTTATACGCTTCCTTCGCAAGCGAACATCCTACTCCTCCGCCTTCACGGAAGTCGGCTAGTAGGCCTACTCCGTATCTCCATGCGAGGCGATAGAATTCTAGTATACCTTCGATAATGGCTTCTTTGTCTAGTTCGGATAGCTTCCGATGCTTTAAACCGTTCGGTGGTGCGACTAGGGATTCAAGATCTCTATCCACCCCGTACTCGGTGAATGAGTGGTCCGCGCTATGAGTGTGGAGTAATGCTGGCTGTGGTGTGACTATCAAGGAGTCTCCTCCAAACGCGTTAACCCTGCATGACGCTGAGGAGGTTATTGACTCTATTATCCCGTCTCTAACGTTTATGCATATGTTCTTCTCTACTCTAAGGTCGTCTCCCACCAGAGCTAGCTTTGCGCGTACAGCGAACTCTCCCTCCATATCCTACTTCCCAGGCTCACGGTGTTGAGCAACGATTAATAGCATCTCCAGTACTCCCGTGTCTAAGGGGGCGTCAGATTGACGAATCAGATTGAGAACGTGAAAAGTAGGGTTCTGATTGGACAATTATCGATTATCCTATATTCTGTCGCGGCTGCAATACTTGGTAGGAACTATAAAGCATTCATACTAGTATTCATATTGATAATTGTTATAACATTGATCCAGAATAGGTCAGGTAAGAACCCGCTCGGGCAACAGAAGGTTAAGCCAGAGGAGCTATTGAAGGGTAGGAAACTCTATGAAGAGGAGAAAGCTAGAGAACTGCAAACAAAGGATACAGAGATAATGAAGGACATGCAAGAACAATCAAAATTCACAATGTATACTAGCATGGGAATGATGATTGCGATGCTCTACTTCTTCCTCCTATGGGGCTACGTGGACCACCTATACGAGTATATAGCACTAAGAATAGGAGAGGGCAAGCTAGCAGAATTCATAGCCTTCCTCATATACTTCGAGGGCCTATTCGTAATCAACCAAGGCGTCTACGTATGGGCTCTTAGAAAGGTCGGAAAAGTCACCATGCTACAATCACCGCCGGGATTCACAGTAACCGACAAGGGCATCGTGCTGAAGGGCCTCGTAGGTAAGACAACAATAACCTTCCCTCTACCAGACGATGTAGAAATCAATGTCAACGAGAAGAGAAAGTTCGTCGAGTTAGTAAAGCACTCGAAGAGGACTGTGCTGAAACTACGCCTCTACACGCGGAACCCTAAGAGACTCGCCGAAATAATAAAGAGGTATGGGATTAGACGCTCATAGAAGGCCTACCCAAATCCACTTGCTCCTCCAGACCGAGTATCTGTATACCAAGTTGGGCTGCCGTCGAGTAGACGAGTTCCTTTGCTCTCGCTATGAGATCCTTTAGCCGCTGCTTGCTAGTAGCCTGACTGTATATCCTGATCTTCGGCTCGGTGCCACTGACTCTTAAGAGTATCCAGCTCGAGTCTTCATAAGTGATTCTCACACCGTCGATCTCGTTTATGTCTACAGACCCCTTGGCCAACTCGGTCTTCGCCTTCTCCTCCAGGACGGGATATATCTTCAACTTATCCTCCTCCTTTGATAGTTTGATGTTTATTCTAGCCGAAGGATAGAATGGGAGCCTCTGGAGTAGGGATGCAGGAGGCTCGCCTTCTTCAAGAGAGATTCTTACGAATAGCGCTGCCTGGTAAATGCCGTCAACCCAGGGACCCCACGATGGGTCTATCAGTTTCCAGGGTTCAGCAGCCAGTAAGACGCCCGGCGTGTCTTTCAGCTTCTCATGTAGTTTTCCTAGCTTGCTTCTAACTAGCCTACCACCCATCCTTTCAACTATTTCCTCGACCTCCAGTCCGACATCGACAGATACGACGATGGTGCCTTTCCTGTCTCTTAGCTTCCACCAGGAGAATAAGGCGATTATCAAGTCCTGCTTGATGAATCCAATGCCGGGTACAGCGATAGCCAACCTGTCAGCGTCTCCGTCATGTGACAGGAGCGAGTGTATGTTGAGTGTTGAAGCTGCACTGATGTAGGGGCGTATCGTGTCAGGCCTCGGCTCTGGGTGTCTACCGGGAAAGAAGCCGTCGTGATGGCAGTTGAAGCTTACTACCTTGTTTACACCGATCATCCTAAGTACCCTGGGGGTTACATTACTAGCTGTCCCATTGGCGCAGTCTACTGCTACTCGTAGGTCGATTTTAGGTCTGTCGACTGTCATGACCTCGAGCAGGTCGTAGACATACTCTTCTATCACCTCGTGACCCGCCACTAGTCTTCCAACTCTGTCCCAGGGAGCGTGGAGCTTTCTAACGTCTCCGTTGAAAATCAGTTCTTCAAGATCGTTTTCCATTGCTAGGGTGTACTCCATCCCTTCAGAATCGAATACCTTTAATCCATTGTCGGGAGGAGGGTTATGGCTTGCAGTCACCATTATTCCAGCTCTCGACTTGGTTTTAGGCACTGAATATGCTAAAACAGGAGTTGGAGCCATGCCTACATCTATGGCGTCTAGGCCTCCAGCCATTAATCCAGCAGCTACAAGCTGGGCGAGGAGGGGGCTCGTAGTCCTTATATCGTATCCAACAGTAGCTGACCCGTAGCCACCAACGTATGATGCAACGCTTAAACCAACCCTATAGGCGAGCTCCGGGGTTATCTTTTCAAGGTATCTGCCTCTAATACCGGCAGTGCCGAATAGCCTCGGCAACCCTAGCCCCTCTCCTTAACCGTAGAGAGGATTCCATTACGTGGACCCACATAAATCGCGGCTAGATGGGATCTTCTATATCTTACTATCTTAATGTAAACTAGGATGTCGGGCGATGATAGGTTCACCGGCCTCTCAATGCCTTCTGCGATTATCTTTATCGAGTCAACCTTATGCATTAACTCGCCATTCTCATCATACAAGTGTCCGTCGAGCTTGATTGCATATGTTCCCTCCCCCTGCTTGCTTATGAGGGAATGAACAGCTTTCCTCACGTCACTAACATTGGGGTAAGTAACGGTATCGACCGGGATCACTCTTAAAATCGGCGTTGATGCTGGAAGACTCCTCCTCAATCTACCGACAGCATCCCTTGGATCTTCTACTTTCGCCAGTAGTATGTTTGGGGCTCTATGGACTATTTCCACGCCGTCTAGGAGCCACTCTAGATGTCTCTCAGCGTCTCTAGCATGAGGCCAGCCTGGCAGGTGAGTCACTATTAGGTTGAAGGGCGCGTCCCTTATCCACGAATCTCTCATTTACTCACTACACCAATCAGTGGATGGTCCAACCCGAGTTGAAAAAGGTACCTAGAAAGCTAGAGCTATTCATATATATGATGTAGATATCCCGGCGCAATTATGGGAGGATGCGGATTGCAGGGAAGAAGACCACGAATATATTCAGCAAGCAAGGACGAAATCAAGGCGGGCGAGGCAACCGACATCTACTTCAAGAGGACTAAAAAGATTCTGAGAGAAGCTGGTCTCAGCGACCTAAAGGTTCGAATGGAAATCCACGCCTATTCGATGCCCAAGGGATACGAGTGGGCTGTCTTCGCTGGACTTGAAGAAGTCCTTGCCATGCTTGAAGGCAGGAAAGTCAACGTCTACAGTGTACCGGAGGGCACCATATTCTACAAAAAGGAGCCATTGATGATAATCGAGGGAACCTACGAGGACTTCGCCGAGCTAGAAACCGCCATACTGGGAGCCCTCAGATTCTCATCTACCATAGCGACAGCGGCAGCTAGGATGAAGAAGCTGGCCAACGGTAAGACAATATTGTTCTTCGGACTAAGAGCACTACACCCCGCAGTATACCCCGCGGCAGATAGAGCCGCATACATCGGCGGGGCAGATGGGGTAAGCGGTGTACTCGCAGAGAAATACTTCGGGGTCACACCAAAGGGTACAATGCCTCATGCACTAATCATAGCATTTGGAGACCAGACAAAGGCGTGGAAATGGTTCGCCGATCTATTCGAGAAGGAGACGCCGGTAATCGCCCTAGTAGATACCTTCAACGATGAACGCGTTGAGGTCGAAATGGCTCTACAGACACTTGGTGACAGACTCTGGGGAGTGAGGCTAGACACTCCAAGCAGCAGGAGAGGTAAGATGAAGGAGATCGTTGAGGAAATAAGATGGCTCCTCAACCTGAAAGGCTATTCAAACGTGAAGATCTTCGTAAGCGGCGGTATCGGTGAGAAACAAATAGTTGAACTCCGCGATGTTGTAGATGGATTCGGTGTGGGGACAAGTATTGCCTCAGCCCCCAACGTAGACCTCAGCATGGATATAGTAGAGATAAACCGAGGCGATAGATGGATTAAGATATCCAAACGAGGCAAACTCCCAGGTGCCAAGAAGCTCTACAAGTGTAATGGTAAGCGAGTAGTCACATTATGGGATGAGGAACCAGATTGTCCGTCGAAGCCGGAGCCATTGACCATCAAATACATGGAGAACGGAGAAATAATAAGAGAGTTGCCGAGCGTAGATGATATCAGGAACTATGTGATTCGACAGTTAGAAGAAGTGTCTGTCGAGGTATTGTGACCTCCCCCTCATTATTAGTGATACAGCGCTTGATAGTATAGAGGTTGCTAATGCGCTACCTGCTATTACAACATACATTGTTGCATCGAATATTCCAGAATCAAGTCCTATTTGGGCCGCGATAAGAGTTACCGTTAGGAGAGGTGATAGGCTGGAAGCGTACAGTGCAGCTGCTCTCCTCGACTTTATTCTCCTCTTCAAGTACATGTAGGATGGGATGAATTTGAACATAAACACGCCTACCCCGACCGCTAACACGAGGATCAACTCTTTAACGAGCAGTGACGGATCTATCATCAACCCGCTGGTAACGAAGAAGAAGGGGGCGAAGAAGCCAAAGGCCATTCCCTCCAGCTTTTCCCTCAAAAGTCTCCTCTCCCTAAGCGTCTCAGAGACAATGATTCCTAATATGAAGCTCGTCAATACAGAGTGAATCCCGAGGAACTCTGTGGCCGCACCCAGCACTATCAATGCCATCGTCACAAGCCTAATCTCCGTCTCGAACTGTAACCCTTCGATCCTGGATAGTAATGGTTGGATCAATATGGCGATGATTATTATTGCTCCATATAGTAGTAGGAGGGGGTTTGCACCGCTGGTAGCGATATTCAATAATATTATGCCTATTATGTCTGTGAACATTGCAGCCGCTAGAACAGTCTGGCCAGTCCTTGTTCTGACCAGTCCATTTGCTTGTAGAATCGCATAAGTCAGTGCAGCGCTTGTCGCTACTAAAGCAGCGAGAGTCAATACCAGCAAGTCAGGAGTATAGTAGAGTGATATGCCTAATGCTATAATAATTGGGCCGATAATTGACAGCGCACCTAGACTAACTGCACTTCTCAACCTCTTCCTGAGAAGAACTACGTCGATCTCGGCCCCCGCCATAAACAATACCATGTTGGCCCCGATCCCGGCTAGAAGGTCTAGAGCCCTGGTCCTCGGTACCAGATAGTATGAAGCAAGCACGCCCATCGACAACTCGATCGCTGCGACAGGCAGACCTGTATAGTGGGCCAGGGGTCCCGATATTATGATTAAGTATGCTATCAAGCCAACAACTACGAACTCTTCCTCTCCCCTCTCAAAGTGCGAAGTGGAGA
>WAKH01000034.1 GCA_015523485.1 Thermodiscus sp.
AGTGAATTCGAGAAATACGGAGCCGTGATCCTAGGCGTCTCTACAGACCCACCGGAGCGTAATAAGAGGTTCGCCGAGAAGGAGGGGTTCCAGAAGATTACTCTCCTCAGCGATGTTGACGGCAAGATTGCAGATGCTTATGGTGTGAAGAGGCAGGGGGCGAGGAGGGTTTCAGCCGAGAGAGCAACATTCATAATAGATAAAAATGGAATAATAAGGAAAGTATTAATCAATATCAGACCGGCTGAGAGACACGCTGACCTGGCACTCCAAGCCGTTAAAGAGATCGCCGGAGAATAGGGTAACAACTTAAATATCCGCTAAAAGGGGGGTCTAACCCCCAGGTGTATGACGTGAAGAAGAGTGCACTAGTCGGAGCTATCATAGTGATACTGATAATAGTAGGAATAGCCGCGTACTCGCTATACAGCAACCACAAGGAAGAGAAGGTACTAAGAGTGCTAAACTACAGCGAATACATCAGCCCCAAGGTTCTGGAACAGTTCGAAAAAGAATACGGGATCAAAGTAGTACTAGACGAGTATGAAGCTGCGGAAGAGGCATGGGCCAAGTTAAAAGCAGGAGGCGCAGGCTATGATGTCATCATAACGGCTCACTCATACGTAGGCCTGGCGAAGAAGATGGGCCTACTACAGCCACTCAACAAGTCAGCATTAACCAACCTGGCAAACCTTGATCCCAGAGTCGCATCACACCCTGCTGACCCCAATCAAGAGTACGCGATACCCTACATGTGGGGAACCACAGGAATAGCCTACGTTACAACATGCGTAGACGATCCGCCCACAACCTGGAAGCAATTCCTAGATCCAAACTATCTAGCAAAGTACCAGGGCAAGGTGGCCTTACTCAGCGAGTTCTCCGAGACAATAATGGGTGCAATGATCGCTCTAGGATATGACCCGAGCGACAGAAACAACTGGAACGACCAGGTGATGGCCCAAGTAGAGCAGCTGCTGAAGTCGATTAAGCCATACCTTGTAGGATTCTATGGCGCTTCACAATACATGCCTGCACTAGAGAACGGGCAGATATGCCTTGCCCAAGCCTGGAGCGGCGACATTCTTGTGGTTCAGAACACTACAGATACTGTGCAGTTTATCAATCCAGAAGATGGAGCACTGTTCTGGGTGGACTTCATCGTAATCCCAAGAGACGCTCAGCACGTGAAGGAGGCCCACGAATTCATAAACTTCCTTCTGAGACCAGACATAGCTGCTGAAAACGTGAAGTTCGTATGGTATGCCTCCGGTATCAGGAAGGACCTCCTTGTAACCTGGGCAGAGCAACACAATGATACGGAGCTACTAGATATCGTAAACAACCCCCTAGTATACCCGCCGAGCGATACCAAGTTGATACCAAGCCCGGTCCTAGACGAGCAAATGTCGAGCTACGTGGAGACCGTGAGGCTCCACGTCCTCGGCGGGGGTTAGATAGGGTATTCTTTAAAGGCTCACCTACTCCTCACTTATCCCCACAGGGGGCGAGGAATCTGAGATTTGAAGGGAGTAGAGGTCTATGTAGAGGGAATAACGAAGAAGTATGGTTCAACTACAGCCCTAGATGGGGTAACGCTTAGAATCCCCCCTAGCGAGATCACAACCCTCCTAGGTCCAAGTGGTTGCGGCAAAACGACTCTCCTCAAGATTATAGCTGGCCTAGAGCCCCCAACCAAGGGCCGCGTTTACTTCGATGGGAGAGACGTTACAAACCTCGCCCCCGAAAAGAGGAATATAGGATTCGTATTCCAAGACCTGGCATTGTTCCCCCACCTAAATGTGTTCGAAAACGTAGCATTTGGACTCAGAGTAAGGAGGGTCCCCGAAGCAGAAGTAAAGAAGAGGGTCTACTGGGCTCTTGACCTCGTAGGTCTTGATCCCAGCGAGTTCGCTAAGAGGAGGATACACGAGCTTAGCGGAGGCCAACAGCAGAGGGTCGCGATCGCGAGAGCCCTTGTAATCGAGCCGGCAGTTCTACTGCTTGACGAGCCCTTCGCCCACCTGGACTATAAGATAAAGCAGAGGCTCCTTCTACAACTTAAACGTATACAGAGGGAGACTGGAGCTACAGTGGTATATGTTACACATGATCAAAACGAGGCTATGGCGGTAAGCCATAGGATAGCAGTGATGAATAATGGAAAGATCCTCCAGGTCGGCTCCCCCGAGGAGGTCTATGAGAGGCCCAATTCATCGTTCGTGGCTTCATTCTTCGGTGAGGCAAACGTTCTCCCGGGAGAGGGTGGCTTTATTGTAATCCGCCCGGAGAGGGTGTTGATTAACCCGGATAGGGCTGATACCGTATATGATGCTTACATCGAGGATGTAGTCTTCCAGGGTCCCTTACTTCACATAGAGGCAAGAGTCAATGGAAAAATAATAAAAATTATAAAGCCAAGAAATGGTATGGCCGTGAAGCCAGGAGACAAGGTGAGAATAGGCTGGCTGCAAAAAGACGTCCGGGTGGTACCTGAATGAAAATATCCACCATCATACTACCACTAATAATCTTCCTCGCACTATTCTTCTATGCCCCATTCATAATCCTCGGATACCAGAGCTTTCAGGGACTAGGCGGCGAGTTCACCCTAGACAACTATCTAGCATTAGTGAGGGACCCCACATACCTCCACGTAATCCTCTACAGCATAGTTATAGCGGTTGAGACAACAGTAATCACGCTCCTACTCGCGTATCCCGCATCATACTATGTAGCGAGAATAGCCAGCGGGCAAGAGAAGATAATCCTACTAGCACTCCTCCTAACCCCCTTCTGGATAGACGTACTGTTAAGATCTATCGCGATAAAGACAATCATATACACCATTGGTTTAAGAGAAGGATACACCGCCATGATGATAGGAATGGTGTACGAATACCTCCCCATAATGTTTCTCCCAATCTACGCCTCAATGTCACGCATATCCCGCTCCGCCATAGACGCGGCAAGGGTATTCGGAGCAAACACCTGGGACCTCATACGCCGTGTTATAGTGCCCATGACTCTGCCCGGGATAGTCGCAGGGTCCCTCCTAGTGCTTCTAATGTCGATGACCGAATTCGTGATACCCTCCCTGCTCGGGGGTACGCAGGGCTTCACTATTGGTTCATTAATCTACTATCTCTTCCTCAGCGGCGGCCTTTGGGGGGTTGGCGCGGCGCTAACTATGATCGTGACGGTCATGTTAATGGTGTTTGCCTTCGTAATCGCGAAGAGGGCGGGTGATATAACGGGATGGTGAAGCTACTAAGATACTACACGTATGCTCTAATAGCAATGCTCTACATACCAATAATAGTCATGATACTCTACAGCTTTGACAATAGCAAGTATTTCGGAGAATGGAATGGATTCACGCTCCGATGGTACGAGCAATTGCTCCACGATACTCAGGCCTGGTCAGCCCTCAAGAATAGCATGGTAGTCGCTGTACTCAGCGCTGTTATCTCAACCGCAATAGCTATTCCAGCCGCGCTGATGGCCAGGGATAGAGAGAAGGATATCGTGTCGCTAATGATCTATCCACCAGTCATAATACCAGAAATAACAGAGGCTGTCGCCTTGATGCTACTCCTAATCTATCTAGGATTCCCGCTCGGCCTGGTTAGCGTGTTAATAGGGCATACCGCATTCAATATCGCATACGCCTACATCGCGTTATCACCAGTCGGAGGAGCTGGTGCAAGGCTGGCAGTAGCCGCGAGAACACTGGGGGCAGATAGGTTCACGGCATTCCTCAAGGTCACGATACCCGTCTCTATGCCTGGAATCATAGCTGCATTAGGCTTGACGTTCATGATGAGCTTCACAGACTTCATCAAGACGCTATTCACCAAGGGACCCGGCTTTGACACGCTACCAATCCTAGTATGGAACAGGGCGAGGAGACCGGGCCTAACACCTTACACGAGTCAACCCGCCATAGCGGCCCTCGCCACCACACTAATCCTGATAAGCATAACCATAGCCCTCGCCTACACGTTATACGAGGTAAGGAGATCAGAGAAACAAGGAGAATTATAGCGTAATTATATCTAGGTAACGCTAAACCCAACATAAATAGAGGTGAGCACTGTATTGGCGATCCTAGTCAAGAGGGACCCTCCGATATCCTGGGTAATAATCGATAAACAGGACAAAGGGAATAGTCTGGATTACGAGGAGGCGAGACTCCTCGCCTCAAAGATAAAAGAGGAGTGTGAAGTTAAGGATACGAGCGTCGTTGTAATAAGAGGAGCTGGTAACAAATTCTTCTCTGCAGGCGTTGACCTGACAAGTGTCGCCGAGATCAAGGATGAGGGCGATGCTTGGAAGCTCATGTACGAGGGTCTGGGAGGCGTGTGCGAGGCGGTCTACAACTGTGAGAAGCCCGTTATAGCGGCTGTAAACGGCCACGCTGTAGGTATCGGATTCGAGATACTATACCATGCCGATATCGTGGTCGCGGTGAAAAACGCTAAGCTGGGGAGCCCAGCCGTCAGATGGGGGATGGTACCACCAGCAACACCAACTATCGGTCCACTACTCGTAGGATACAAGAACGCGGCCTACATCGCACTAACTGGTAGACTACTCGAGGCGCAAGAGGCTCGTAGGATGGGTATTGTCAACTTTGTAGTTGAGGACGAGGAAGAGTTAATTGAGAAGGTAAAGGAGATAGCTTCCGATATCGCTAACAACGACCAATGGGCTGTTAGATCAATTAAGAGGCTGTTGAGGGGAGCTCGCCCAAGCGTATTACTCGAGCGAGGACTAATGAGCCTTGTCTACTCTGCAGCTCGAAAGGAGACTCGTGAAAGGGCTAGAGGATTCGTTGAACGAAAGAAGAAACAATAAACTATACTATCCTTTATCCCCCATTGGGAAAAGAATATTCCACCCGCTTCTATAGTATTACAGTGATAGACCTTAGATGGGAGAGGAAACTATACCATGCCCCGCATAGCAGAACTGCCATTACATGGGGGAAGGGTCCCTCCCTGGATGCTAAGGATCATGGAGAACCTAGCCGAATCTATCATCAAGTATATGGTAGAGGTGAGGGGTCCCTCAACAGTACTAGCACTTCTAGCGGATCCAGCCTGGTTCCAGGCTTTCAACAACGTAATCGGAATGGACTGGGACAGTAGCGGGAGTACAACCGTAGTGACAGGCATATTGAAGACAATAACATGGAGGGACCCTTCCATCGGAATCCTAGTCCTAGGAGGTAAAGGAGGGCGTATGAGAAAGGTCCCGGAGGAAGCAGAGGAAGCCGCTAGGATATACAACGTAGACTCTAATGAGCTAGTTAAGGCCAGCCGCATATCTGCTAGGGCCGACTCAACTTTCCTCCAGGATGGCTATGAGTTATACCACCATGCGTTATTCCTGTCTGAGGAAGGCGAGTATATCGTCGTCCAGCAGGGAATGAATACCTCTAAGGGTATGGCCCGGAGATACCATGTAACTAGGTTTGAATTGAATGAACCAAACTCTGGAATCGCAGGAGTATTATCAGGGGATGTATTGAATGCAATCGCGTCAGAGAGCCGGGAAGCGAGAAGGCTCTACATCGATCTATTAAACGAGTCTCCAAACAGGATCGTAAAGTTGCTGAACGAGGCTAACAGGATAGTAAGAGGGCAGCCATCCATCACTGATTTCATAGAGGGTAGAACGAGTACTCGGCACCGGAAGATTATCTACTACAGGCCAGTCATCCCCTCTAAAAGACTTATACTGTCAATTGAGAGGATAGCGTCTAATCCCCCGATAGATGAGCTTGATCTAGCGCTGAAACCTGGTATCGGGCCTAAGCTTGTTAGAGCACTGGCGTTGATCGCCGATATAATATACGGGGTCCCTACAAGTGTGAGGGACCCGGTTACCCATCCTATTGACCCGTACGCTTATGCCTATGCTATTGGAGGGAAGGATGGTATCCCCTATCCCTTCGATGCCAAGACAGCTATCGAGGCGTATAATTTCCTGAGGGAGGCGCTAGAGGAGGCTCGTATCGGTGAGAAGGTGAAGTTGAAGGCGTTGGAGAGGCTGAGGAGGCTTGTACGCGGACTGGAGGGCGAGTAGTAATAACGAATAATAGTCAAAGGCAACATCTCCACCATGTGGAGTGGTAGCGTGACACGTATTCTACACTTGTCAGACGTGCATTGCAGGAGTGACAAGCTAGAGAAAGCACTAGAGCAATTAGATTATGACCTCGTAACGGTATCTGGCGATTTCGAGTGCGTTGACACTGCGAGGTTATTCATCGAGAAAGCCCGGTCTCCTGCTGTCGCTGTCACCGGAAACCTAGACAACCCCGGCGTATCTCGCTTGCTCCGCGAGAAGAACATTCTCATAGATGGACGCGTCGTGGAAGTATCGGGCCTGCTAATAGCTGGAGTAGGCGGAATGGAGGTCGTCGGTAACCTCAGGATGATTAAGTCGAGAGCCCCTTCAAGAGGGGTCGACATCCTGTTGACGCACCACCCGCCTAGAGGCGTACTCGATAAGACGTTTATCGGCGTAAACGCTGGTCTAGAGGAGCTATGGGATCTCATCAAATTGTTATCCCCGAGGTTCCACTTGTTCGGACATATTCATGAGAGTGCTGGAGTGATTGTTAGCGAGGACGGGGTTGTCTTCGTTAACCCCGGCCCCTTAGCCCGCGGTAACTGCGCGTTGATCGACGTTGACACCGGGCAGGTTGAAATGTGTAACATTAATATTTAATTTGATTAATGTTTTTAATAACTTCCTTCCTGGCAGGATTCCCTTTATTATGCGATTCATACAATACTAGTGGTATGGTGTATGGCTATGGCATCGAGTAGTAAATCAATAAAGGCAATAGCCGAATACGCCGCCCGCTTCGGCCTCAAGCCAGAGGTAGATGAGGAGAGTGGACGCGTAGTGATAAAACACCAGGAGTATCCTTTGGAAATAGTTGTCGAGCCGAGCGGTGAGGGATACCGTGTAGAGATGAGGGTAGGCGATGAGCTAGAGGAGAGCATATCTGAGTTACTGGAGGATAATGTTGATCCAAGAAGCGAGTTGGAGGACGTCATAGAGACAATGGTCATGGTAGTAGACTACTCAGTGAGGAAGCTGAAGGAGGAAGGCTTCAAGGTTGAGAGAGACACTAGAAACGCTATCCTAGACGTCTACGACGCGCTGGAGTCATTCCTCGAAGAAGAATAACCTGCGATATGCCTCTTCGCCTCGGCTAGGGCCGAGGCTAAACCCTGCATACTTGAAATGACACGAGTAATGGGTATCTCTAGCTCGCTCCTCAAATCCTTTCTCAAATACCTATAATCAAGCATGATATAGACCGCCTTGTCCTCAGGAGATCGAATGGCCCTCCCTAATCCCTGCTTGATTCTAACAAGAGTTTGAAAATCGAAGACATAGTACCTCGCCCTACCCGGGCTTATCCTCTTAGTGAGATCCTCCTCCATAGTCCTAGTGTAGTCGTCTGGTTGAGGATACGGTACACCCACCATAGTTACAACGTGAAGAAGGTTTCTACCCTCATCATCAACGAATTCAACTCCCTCAACTAGCTTCCCGCTAGCGACAGCATGTATTCCTATCTCAGGCGTCTCACGGATAGTATCCTCGACCTCGTCGAGATTAGTATCCCTAGTCTCAATAACTAGGTCAAGGGAGACGGGTAGGTAGCCGACGATTTTTCTCATCACCTCATAGCTTGGGTAGATAAAGAGTTTGAGGCCTGGAAGTGCTCTCGAGATCAATGTGACATAGGCGGATAGCCTCTTGAACATATAGGGAGTCCTCTCCCTGTACCTTGTGGTAACGTCTCTCGCTACTATTGTGTAGATATTATTTAGCTTCACGAACCTGCCAAACGTTATATCAGTATCAACGTACTTCGTAGGCCTCTCCACGCCCAATAACTCTGAGACGTAATCTCCTCTAGGGAGTGTTCCACTAGCTAGGATTACGGCTTTTGCCTCTTGTAGTGGCCTTTTCACAATAACTGAGGGATCCATGGGCATCGTTACGAGTTCATGCTCCTCCTCGCCAGGTTCAATGAACAAATGCGATTCTGGGAGAATCAGAGTGGTTATCCATAAGGCTACTTTGGAGATCCATGACCTAATTCTTCCTACGAGCATCGTACCGCTTAGAACGGCCTCTTCCATCTTCCTTTCGCGCACGGCCTCCGCAGCGTCTATTATTAGTTCAAAATCTATGCCTCTATCTAGTATGGCTTCCTTGTCTACACGTCTGGGTTTCTTGATCTTATCCCGTGTTAGATCGTTTATTGCTTCAATTAGGTTCTTGAGTTCCTGCACATAGGCTTCATTGTCATCGATATACTTCTCAACCTCCTCTATACTCCGCTCTACAATCGATTTCCTAAGCCTCCTCTCTAGTAGTGAGTGAACCGTGGCCAGCGTGTGCGCCTCATCTATAACAACAACGAAGTCCTTGTAATCGAATGGGTCCAGTATGCTTTCGAAAATATCACTCCTAAAGAAGTAGGGATATGTCGCAACTGTGAATGTTACGCTATCCACGAGCCTCCTAAATGTGAAGAAGGGGCAGGCTCCATGTACTTCTGCTATTCGCCTCGAGAGCGGAATTGGAAGATCACTACTCGATAAAACTAGACGCCTTATTTCATCTAAGTCAAGCTCGTCTACTCTGGAGTAGTATTCGCATATCCCCCTGAGTCTAGCAATCCGGCAGTTGTCCCAGAAATCCTCCGGTGAAGGCGGTCTTCCCTCGACGGTCATTAAAGGACAGTTTCTCCTCGCGCTGAAGAGGAGGGTGTATGGCTCGTTGAACCTCCTAAGCTCACGTATAACCGGGAATAGCTCGTTGACAGTCCTTACAAGGTAGAGGACCCTTTCTGCATTGGCTAGCTTTAACCCGTAGATTATGCTTGATGTTTTACCGAAGCCGGTTGGTGCACGTATAGATAGAATTGATTCCGATTCGACGGTTTCCTTAACGAGTAATGCTAGCTCTCTTTGCCCCTTTCGGAACTCGTTGTAGGGGAATACAGGCTCGGCCAACAGGTCTCCTCCTCTACGGGCTTGGGGGGTCTTACAGCCGCCACATCCTCATCGCGGCTAGAGTCGCTCGGAGTTCGAGGTGGTTCTCATCCCTTTCCCCAACTAGTCAACTCCCAGGACCGTTACTATTATTTTCCTAGTCCTTGGTCCATCCATCTCTACTAGCAGTATTCTCTGCCAGGTTCCTAGCATGAGTCTTCCTCCTTCTACTGGTACAGTTACGCTGTGACCATAGGTGCTTTGGCCTAGGTGTGCGTGAGCGTTGTTATCTATCCTATTATGCATCCACTTGTATCCGGGTTTTGTGAGTTCTTTGATGTATGTGATTAGGTCTTTGATTAACCCTGGTTCTGCCTCATTTATGGTGATGGCTGCCGTAGTGTGTGGAGTATAGGCGTGTAGTATGCCTTTAGAAATGTCCGATGCCTCTACGATATGCTCTATTTGTCCTGTGACGTCTATAACGTCGAATCTCTCACTTGTCGAGACGTTAATGGTTTCCCTATGCAACCTACACGTCATGTTCAATGACACCCATGCTATAATTATTATAGATGGTTCATATAGTGTTGCAAGGGTATCTAGGGTGAGACCGTATACAAGGATCTTCTCTACGATGACTATAGATGGGAGAATAGCTTCGAGGACAGGCTATAGTAGGTTATCTTGTGATGAGGACTTCGACTTACAACATGAGTTGAGAGCTTGGAGTGATATCGTGATTGTAGGTAGCAACACGGTGCTAGTTGATGACCCCAAGCTAACGGTTAGAAGAGTACCTGGTAAGTCTCCACTCCGAGGGGTAGTAGACTCGCGTCTAAAGGTCCCTCCTTCGGCCAAACTCTTCTCGATACCCGGCGGTGTCCTCGTTACAACCGAAGACCACGACGATGCTAGGCTCGAACCCTATATTGAAGTGGGTGTGACCGTGATTCGAGCTGGTAAGGGAGTAGTAGATCTTGTCAAGGCATGGAAATTATTGTATGAGGAGTTGGGGGTTTCAAAGGTCATGGTTGAAGGTGGTGGTCACTTAAACTATGCCCTGCTTGATAAGGGGCTTGTTGATGAGGTATGGGTGACTGTGTCACCTTTCGTATTCGGTGCAGGAGTATCGGTGTTTGATGGTGAAGGGTTCGACGGACTAGAGCGTAAGGCCTCATTTAGATTAAAGGGTCTAAAAGTTTTATGTGGTAGCTGGGTAAACCTACGCTACGAGGTGCTAACCCCCCGCCTACCATTAGATATTTAATTTAAAATATTATACCTTTATAGGCTTCCTTGTATATTGGATGGTTCTTCATCAGCTTGATGTATTTGCTCCTATCATACTTCTCTCCTGGGTTAAAGGTCTTCACGTCAAGCTCCTTCTTGTAGGCCTCTAGATCAGTCGAGTATTGCTTCAATACGTAGTCTCTGTAGATGCTTTCGAGCACGTTGTAGGCGCAGAATGGGATGATCCTACCGTCTGGCGCGGTGTAGTGGATGTTACATCTCCTTACCCTCGTTACATCATAGTTGTATAGGTCCATGAAGTGCATCATGCCGAGGAACATCATGTGGTAGTGGAGTTGTCCTAGAGCATCGTAGTTCCTCTTGATGAAGACGTTCCAGAGTAGCTTTGTGAAGCTCAAGCCTTCTGGCATCTTCTTACTATCAACGAACTTCCTCAGGTCTATGGCGCTCTTCAGCATCAACATTCTCCTGCTCTTGCCGGCCATCAGGTATAGCCTCTTTTCTTCTAGCCACTCGACGAATGCATCGACATCGAAGAATTCGCTTATCGGCACTATTCTCTTTGGCACTCCATCTGCTCCTCTCTCGACGAAGATGTATGTGCCTGCTCCACACATTGGATGGTTCGACATGCAGAACTGTGGTATCTCTGTCCATGCTTCAATAAACTTCGCGAATTTCGCAGCGACGGGTATTGGATACCACGCCTCTGGCGGGATCTGGTAGTCAGTCTGCTCTGCTATCTTGTTGATGGCGTCAGCTATCGTTATCCTCATCCTCTCTCTTTCCTTCTTCTTTAATTGCCCGCTCAGGCTGACGGGCTGGAAGTTCACACTCCTGACGATATCGATGTGTTTTGCGCCGAACTTGATTATGTCTCCTAGCTCATGGTCATTCATTCCCTTGATAACTGTGGGTACAAGGACTACGCTAGTCATGCCTGCCTTTCTGAATACTTCGAAGGTGAAGGGTACTTCCCAATGGTTCTTCCAGTTAACCTTAGGAGTTACTCCGTCGAAGCTCATGTAGACGGTGTTAACGCCCGCCTCTCTAAGCATCCTTGTATACTTTATCGCGTATTCCTGGTCGTCGAAGTATGTTTTAGCGAACCATATTCCATTAGTGTTCAACTGGATGTGCCTTACTCCCTCTTCTTTTAGCATGCGTACAATATCAACGAGGTCCGACCTCATCATGGGCTCTCCGCCAGTGATCTGTATTGCAAGTGTGACATTCTGCTTCTTCAACTGCCTTATCTGGAACCTGAGCTGTTCAAGCGTTGGCTCATACACGTAGCCTGCCTTCTCGGCATAGAAGAAGCAGTAGAAGCACGAGAGATCACACCTGTTTGTCACGACCAGGTTAGCTAGAGCTGTATGGTTTTCATGCATTGCGCATAGGCCACAGTTGTATGGGCATGGAGCGTTGAGGCCTACGTAGGCTTTCACGTCGCCTACTCCTTTACCCGTTTCTTCGTATTTCATCATCCTGTAGTAGAGTTTAGCGTCACCATAGTAGAGTTCTTCGAACTCGCCATGCTCTGGACAGACCTTTCTGATGTAGATTCTACCGTCACGCTCTACAATCCTACCCGGAAGAAGCCTCATACAATAGGGGCATAGGGTTGAGGTCACCCGCACATGTTTTTCTCCAGGCTTTAGCTCTGGAAGTCGACCTCCGATTGGAATCCTTTTGCCAGCTATCTCGACGTAGGTCGATCCGTTAATTCTTAGCAGTCTTCCGGGGGGTGGAAGCGTTTTTGTCTCAATGATTTTTCTTGGTAATGTTGAAGGCTTAATCGCCATTTTGTTACCCCCTCTCGGTTAAACAATATCCTTGGACCATATATAACCCTTGACACGTGTTTGATGTTGAGAACGTGCTTGGGAATATAATATTGTCCCGCGTCAATGTTATTCAGATTTAACCTGGCATGTGTAGTTTGGTTGGTGGGTGGAATGGTTGAGTGACGTCAAGGAGTTAGCGAGGAGGCTTGCGGAGGAGCTTGTTAAAAGGGCAGAGTTTGTCGAAAAACTGGCCAGGGATCCGGTACCTGAGATTACTAGAAAGGACTTCGACGCCATCATGAAGGAGAATAAGGTCGTAGTGCTGTATTTCACTGCTGACTGGTGCGGACCCTGTATATCATTCTTAGAGACGTTTAGGGATGTCGCTCTTACACTGGCTAGGCCAGGAGTGGTTTTTGCACGCGTCGATGTTGATAGGTCATATTCACTCGCGGATAGATTCAGTATACAGCACATACCCACCATTGCGATATTCAGGGATGGTAAGCTGGTGGAGACGATACTAGGGCAGACGTCCCGGGACGAGCTCATCAGGATAATAAAGTCGCATATGAAAGCAGAGGGCATCGCTGTATAACACAATTTGAGCCTGGGAGGGCGTATGTATCTTGAACCTCTCGAGAAGAATAATCTTGCTCGCCCTACTCATTATGCTTGCCCTCCTGGGCCTAGAGGGCTTCAGCCTGGTCTCCACTTCGCACTTTGAGAGGGGAGAGGAAGAGTTCGTAGTTGTTGGCTTGATAGCATACTTAATCATAATATCGGGACCCCTGGCCCACTATACAGGTCTGCCTGTCGCAGCGATCGAGTTGTCGATGGGCGTGCTTGCTTCATACTA
>WAKH01000035.1 GCA_015523485.1 Thermodiscus sp.
ACGTCTTCGCCGGGGCTCGTTAGTAGTCCGATCCATTCTTCCGCTTCTACCTCTACGTACAACTGGTCCACCTCGTTAACCGTACTCCCGTCTAGCTCGTTATCAAGCATGATTCTAGGCGATTAAACCGATATTTATAAGGTTATGGGGGCAGCCAGTCTACTTCTAGGAGGCCCTCGGTCTCCCTGTAATATAGGGTTGGGACCCCGTGGCTCCGTAGCCTCCTCCGCAGTCCCCGATCGCTTGTCGCTACAACAACCCTTGCACCCTTCGCCTTCAGGTCGAGTGCTAGGGCGACAATATCATCGTCTACATTGTCGGGGACCCTTGATTCCACCACGGCATAGTCTATTCTCCTTGATGATAGGAAGTCTAGTGTCCGCCTCGCAGCCCTTGATACGGTGGGTCTGGGGGCTGTTTTCTCTAGTTTCTCAAGCTCTCTTAGGACTGATCGAGGGATTATTATGGAGTAGGAGGATTCTAGGGCTTCTATTATATGTGTGGGGGCTATTAGGCCTGTGGCCAGTGCGATTACCATATTTGTATCCATTAGCAGGGTTATTCTCTGACGTGGCCCCAGCCTATTAGCCTCCATCTTCCATGTATCCTCCTGCTGAATGCTACTCTTGCACCGTCCCAGGCTACAACGGGCCTCCTTAGCTTGACCTCGAAGTAGTCCTTTGAGACTGACTGTAGTATACCCAGTGTTATTGCCGTGCCGACGGTTATCATGAGCATCTCACCCTTCCTCAGCGGCTCTACTTTGACCTCCTCCTTCAACCCCACGACCCTCTCTAGCAGCTTGTACTCGACCCTGATTGAGTCCATGACTGGCGGTAGCTGCCCCGGCTTCCCTACAGCGTTTCCTACCAGGTTGTCGGCCTTCGTCACCGAGGGGTCGAGCTCTGTTCCTATAGCGACTAGGCCTCCGGGCTTGGCTTCATCTACGCTTATCCTCCCGAACTTAAGGCTTGTTATCGTCGAGTGGAGGGGTTCATACTCTATCCTACCGCCGGGCTTTCTCACCGGGACGCCTGGGAGGATTTCTATCTCGTCTCCAACCCTGAATACTCCCTGTAGTATTCCTCCTCCTATGACTCCGCCGACTAGCTGTTCTGGCGGGGTCCCTGGCTTGTTTACGTCGAAGCTCCTTGCAATGAACATCAATGGGGGCTTGTCCAGCTCTCTCTCAGGGGTTGGTATGCGTTCCTGGATAGCTGCTAGTACGGCGTCTACGTTGGCCCTCTTCAGCGCGCTGACCGGTATTATTGGTGCGTCCTCTGCTATTGTTCCTTCGATGAACTTCTTGATCTCCATATAGCTCTCCTTAGCCCTCTCTGGGGAGACGACGTCTACCTTGTTCTGGACTATAATGATCTTGTCTACTCCGATGATCTCGAGTGCTACTAGGTGCTCTCTAGTCTGGGGCTGTGGACAGGGCTCGTTGGCGGCTACCACTAGTATGGCGCCATCCATTAATGCCGCTCCGGAGAGCATTGTTGCCATGAGTATCTCGTGGCCAGGCGCGTCTACGTAGGAGACCCTTCTCAGCAGGGTGGGGCTCGCGTTGGGGTCACACTCGCATACTGGTTCTGGGGAGTATTTTTCTGGGAACCCGCATCCCTGGCATTCCCATATCTCTCCATCAGCGTATCCCAGCTTGATGGTCATTCCTCTCCTTATCTCCTCGCTATGTCTCATGGTCCATATACCGGTGAGGGCTTGGACTAGGGTAGTCTTTCCATGGTCTACGTGTCCGACAACTCCAATGTTTACCTCTGGTTGCCTTCCATTCTCACCGCTCAACTCTCTTGAGTCACCCCGAAAGAATGTTGATGTTAGGAGATATTAGGAGTTTAGTGACTACTCGTAGTGTATTACTACGTTCAGCTGGGCTAGTACAGTCTTTCTCCTCTCTCCTCTGGGGTCCGGTATCATTCTACCCCTTACTGTCTTCCTCCGCCTCTCCCCCTTCTCCCTGGGCTTGAAGCCTGGGGGACCCGCTAGCAGGATCTTCCTCTTGGCCGAGCCCGGTACTCCTGGGTGCATTGGGAAGCCTGTGGCGTCGCTTCCACCCCTTATCTTTAGCCTCACGCCTGGTAGGCCGATTATTGTGCCTTCGAACACGTCGCCTATCTCGAGGCCAGCTAGCCTTTCAACGAGTTTCTGGGGTATGGCTATCTGCCATGCCTTCGCCCTGAATGCTTCTCCCTCCTTCTCTAGGTCTCCAACGAGCTCGCCTAGGTGTTCCATGTTGACGTGTATCTCGCCGTCGGGGACGTTGTCGTCTATGATCACCTTGAATGTCTCGTTTATCTTCTCGTCCTCTGTCTTGAAGCGGATTGTTATGACTCCTACCTTATCGTCTAGTTCTAGCTCCTTAGCAAGCTTGGAGTTGAGCTTGGCTAGTGGCAGCTTGGACCTCTCCTTCCTAACTCTTCCCTTCTCCTTCTCACGCCTCATTTCATCAGTGTATTCTAGCTGCTCATCCTCTACTCCCTTGACCTTGACCTTTACGATCTTCCTACCGCCTTTCGGATCCGAGATTACCACTCTAAGTGGGGGTGCCTCCTCTGCCATACACTACACCTCCAGCCGGTCTGCCGAGGGGCACCGTATGGCCTCCTCGGACGCCGACCAGCCCGCTGATAAAGACGCCTCTACCACACACCTAATAACGTTTACCGAATAGACCCTTTCTCGGGTAGGTTGAAATGGCGTCGAATAACTCGGGTGAGGGGGATAAGCCCAGGCTGAGGCAGCCGATAGTAACGGTTTTGGGACACGTGGACCACGGAAAGACTAGCCTGCTGGATAAGATAAGGAGGACTGCAGTTGCGGCTAAGGAGGCTGGAGGGATAACGCAGCACATCGGCGCCAGCTTCGTCCCAGCAGAGGTTATTGAGAGGATTGCGGAGCCCCTCAAGAAGGTTATACCTGTGAAGCTGGTGATTCCAGGACTCCTCTTCATAGACACTCCGGGCCACGAGTTGTTCTCCAACCTTAGGAGGAGGGGTGGCAGCGTAGCCGACTTCGCCATAGTTGTGATCGACATTATGGAGGGCTTCCAGCCGCAGACGTATGAGGCCGTAGAGCTGTTGAGGGAGAGGAGGGTCCCCTTCCTGGTTGCGGCTAACAAGATCGACAGGATACCTGGATGGAAGCCTAATCCCGACGAGCCCTTCATATTCACTATAAGGAAGCAGTCGCCCGAGGTACAGGCGCTGCTGGAACAGAAGGTCTATGAGATAGTGGGTAAGCTCTACGAGCTGGGGCTTCCAGCCGAGCTTTTCACCAGGATAAAGGACTTCACTAAGGCTATAGCAATAGTGCCAGTCTCTGCTAGGACTGGCGAGGGGGTCCCCGAGCTGCTAGCGGTGCTGGCAGGCCTCACCCAGCAGTATTTGAAGAAGAGGTTGAGGTATGCTGAGGGACCTGCTAAGGGTGTGATCCTGGAGGTCAAGGAGCACCCGGGGCTAGGTACGGCGATTGATGTAGTCATCTATGATGGAGTGATTCGCGTGGGTGACACCATAGTTCTAGGCGGGAAGAATGGCCCGATCAAGACCAATGTAAGGGCCCTACTCATGCCAAGGCCCCTCCAGGACTTGAGATCTCGTGAGGCGAGGTTCGTCAATGTAGACGCCGTATATGCTGCAGCTGGCGTGAGGATAGCTGCTCCAGGACTTGATGAGGCGCTGGCTGGTTCACCCATCTATGTCGCCGCTAGCGAGGAGGATGTTGAGAGGCTCATGAAGGAGGTCAAGAAGGAGCTCGAGGAGATTAGGATTAGAACGGATAAGGTTGGCGTCGTGGTGAAGGCTGACACCCTAGGGACTCTTGAGGCCCTTGTCGCCGCGTTGAAGAGGAGTAACATACCAGTGAGGATCGCTGATATAGGACCGGTCTCCAAGGTCGATGTTATCGATGCATCGATCACTAAGAAGGAGGACCCGTATCTCGGCGTGATAATCGCTTTCAACGTCAAGATCCACCCAGAGGCTGAGGAGGAGGCTAAGAGGCTGGGCGTAAAGATCTTCCAGGACAACGTCATCTACAGGCTACTCGAGGATTATGAGAAGTGGGTTGAGGAGGAGAAGCAGAGGGAGAGGATGAGGAAGCTCTCCGAGCTGGTAAGGCCTGGGAAATTCCGCATTCTTCCAGGATTCATCTTCAGGAGGAGTGACCCAGCAATCGTCGGCATAAAGGTTGAGGGCGGCGTGATCCGTCCAGGTTACCCGGTGATGGACGAGGATGGGAGGCCGCTTGGCAGGATCCTAGCTATACGTGATAGGGATAGGAGCCTCCCAGAGGCTAGGCTTGGAATGGAGGTCGCTGTATCGATCCAGGGACGTATACTGATAGGGAGGCATGTTGACGAGGGCGATATACTCTACACTAACGTGCCTGCGGAGCATGCTAGGAAGCTGGTTGTCGAGTTCAAGGATCTATTGAGCAAGGATGAGCTAGACGTGTTGAAGGAGATAGCCGAGATAAAGAGGAGACAGGGAGATATAGGTTACGCCGGAGTACTCATGAAGCTGAAGAGTATGAAGGCCTAGTACTCCGGCACAACCTCCTCCTCACTAAACACAACTTTGAATTCTCGCTCGAAGCTCTCCGGGCTGTCGCTTGCATGGACTATGTTGTTCTGGATCGAGAGCGCGAAGTCGCCCCTAATTGTTCCAGGAGCGGCTTTTCTACCATCAGTTGCACCGATCATTAGCCTTACAACGCTTATCGCTTCGTCTCCCTCGAGGACCATGGCTACTATCGGCCCGCTCGTTATGAACTCTACTAGGTCATTGTAGAATGGCTTGTCTCTGTGGACGCTGTAGAATTCCTCGGCCTGGCTCCTCGTCATCCATATCATCTTCAATGCCCTTATCTTCAATCCCTTCCTCTCGAACCTCGAGATGACCTCTCCGATTAAACCCCTCTTGACGCCGTCAGGTTTCACGAGTACGAGGGTCTTCTCCACCGCCATTCCATATCACCGTTTAGAACCGCATGGTGGCTGGTATATTAGAGGTTCCCTGGCCGCCTAGGCTAACTTCTTCTTCATCTTCTTAATCCACGCTAGCCTGTCCGGCCTCCTCCTTAGCTTGAGGAAGTTCTTGTAGCACTTGCTGCTGCAGAACCATAGTACTTGGCCTCTCCTGGTGACGAACATTATACCTGTCCCTGGCTCTATCGAGCGTCCGCAATAGTCGCATGTCCTCAGCTTCGGCACTCTATCTACACCTAGCTGAACACCGGTAGGGGGAGGAATTAATACCTTTAAGCCCTATCCGACAGGTATGTGACTGCGGGTGCGGTTGGATGTCTGAGGAGAAGACGAACATAATCGAGGAGATCGGTTACCCGGCCGAGGTCATCCAGATAATCGGTAGAACAGGTGTAGCTGGAGAGGTCACGCAGGTCAGGGTTAGGATACTCGAGGGAAGGGATAAGGGACGTATCATTACTAGGAACGTGATGGGGGCCGTCAGGCTGGGAGACATACTGATATTGAGGGAGACTGAGAGAGAGGCGCGCCGTCTCAGTAGGAGAAGGAGGTAGACTCCTACTCTCCCATATAGTTTACCCGCCAGGGTCCCTTATCATAGTCTATCTCGATTACCCCGTAGTCCTCTAATAGCCTCAGGTAGCCTATCAGCGTCCTAGCCTGAACGTAGGATTGGGGTACAGGGTCTACGCCGTATACCTGCTTTAACAGTTTGTTGAAGTCGCCTACGCCCTTGGAGACTAGTGAGAGGACCTTTATCATCTTCCTATTCTTCCTGTCTACTACGTTGTTGAAGTATTCGAGCATGACGGGTCTCTCCATTATCCTTCCATGGCCTGGGGCCAGGTACTGCCACTCGCTGGCTAGTATCTTATGGATGGTGACTAGGTAGTCCCTGTAGTTTATAGTTGTAGGCGATTCTCCTATGGTTACATTGTCGCCTACAAAGATATAGTTGCCCAGCCTTATGCACTGGTGATCATCATTGTGACCTGGGCATGGGAACGCTTCTACAGTCCTGATACCGGGGCAGTTGGTGATCCCGTGTTTCTTCCCAGAATTGTATGCCTCGACGATCTCCGAGTATAGGTTTTTGATCATGTTGAAGAAGTGTCCCACGGGACCGCCTAACTCCTCTACTTTCAACCCCATTGCTTCCAAGGGCTTGTATACGTTGCTTACTATCGTGTCTAGCGATGATAGTATTTCTCCCGTCTCCGGGCCTGTGCAGATCACTGGCTCTTCCAGCCCCGTTATACCATATGTGTGGTCCCAGTGCCAGTGTGTTAGGATTACGGCTGCCACCTCTTCTCCTAGGCTCTTGTCTAGTTTCCGTGCACCCGCGTCTACCAGGATCTTTTCGTCCCCATACCTCACGATGTAGTAGTTTGATGGCGTTGTGAGCGGGAACTCCATTGTCTCCCTACGCTCTACGTGTATGTCGAGGAGGTCTTCGCTGGCCATGGAAACCTATCCTCCAAGGGGTTACCTGGTGCGTCCTAGAGGTGCTTATAGATAACTGGGCCTGGATATGTATCCCTGATCATTCCCACCTTTATACCAATACAAACGACATCTTCGAATTGAGGAATATGAGGTGTTTGATGGATGCATTTTGAGTTCAGTGAGGATCAGAAGATCTTCAGGGAGGCTGTCCGAGAGTTCCTCGCCAAGGAGCTTCAGCCTCTCTGGGATAAGATAGATGAGGAGCACTGGATCCCCACCGAGCTTATACATAAGATGGGTGAGCAGGGTCTATTCGCCATCCCAGTCCCCGAGGAGTATGGTGGCCAGGGTGGGGACTTTACCTCTGCAGCTATCGCAGTTGAGGAGATAGCTTACCATGACCCATCGGTTGCCGTCGCAGTATTCACTCTGCTCAACAACGCCTGGCCATACATACTCTACCTCTATGGTAACGAGGAGGTGAAGAGCGAGATCCTACCTCTGGTTGGTAGGGGTAGGGGCTTCTTCGGCATCGCCTCGACAGAGCCTCACGGTGGGAGTGATGTTGCAGGGACCCGTACTAGGGCTGTGAAGAAGGGGGACAGCTACGTTGTGAATGGCGAGAAGATATTCATTAGTGGAGTAAGGGAGGCTATGAAGCAGTTAGAGCTTGGATCCTGGTATCTCATAACTCGTACTGGTCCTGACGAGGCGAAGCATAAGGGGATATCTGCCTTCGCCTTCATTGGGAATAAGAATGGCGAGGTGCCCGAGGGCTTCGAGTACTCTATTCTGAATACGATTGGGAGGCATGGTATATCGACGGGGATGCTCACTTTCAAGGACGTTGAGGTTCCCGGGAAGTACTTGATTGGCGAAGAGAATAGGGGCTTCTACTATGCTATGGAGGGCTTCACCCTTGCGAGGATACTCGTGGCTGCCGCTAACATTGGAGCGTCTAGGTGGGCGCTGGAGAGGATGGTCGAGTGGGCGCGTGGCAGAGAGTTATTCGGCGGTAGACCTATATCGTCGTTCCAGGGGGTAAGCTTCCCTATAGCCGAGATAGCGATGGAGTTGGAGGCCGCCCGCCTCCTGGTGTATGAGGCGGCTTGGATGGCAGACAGGATCTACATTAAGAAGGAGCCTGGGCTGAAGCCGAAGGATCTGAGCTTCTATTCTGCCTCGGCTAAGTTGAAGGCTGTGAAGACCGGGTTCAAGGCGTTCGAGACGTTGATGGTGACTTATGGCGCTAACAGCTATGTGAAGGAGACTAATGTGGCGAGGGGCTTCCTAGGAGTCCTATCATACCTGGTTGGAGCGGAGGGAGCCCAGAACATTATGAGGTACATTATTGCCAGGGAAGTGATTGGGAGAGAGTACATTAAGGGCTAACACTCCGCCAGCATTTTTTCCACGAGGCCTCTACACTCATCTAATTTCTCTCCGGCTACAAGGGACCCTCCACGGGCCGCCTCTACCAGCGACTTTGCCGCCTGGCAGGCTAGCCTCTTCTCATCGACCCGGACTGCTATTCTTTGGAGAAATTCAGGGTCTACTTGTTTCGTGACTGTTCTTGTGAATGGGAGTGTGTCCTCAAGTATCACCTGCCTGATGAATATCCCGTCATTATTGATGATTATGCTCCTGTTCCTGGATATGGGTATGTCGATCTCATGCTCTCCTGGGGGAGGAGAGATGCAGACTACTAGGTCTATCCCTTCCTTACCCTCGCATGGACATGTCATCGCTTCCTGGGCACCTTCTCTACGATTAGTGTGAGGCCCTTATAGGAGGTGACACGTATCTTCTCTCCCCTCCTAATCACTTCTCCACTCCGTGATATGGCGGTCCATATTTCTCCCTCTACGAGTACTTTTCCCTCAGGGTCTAGGTCCTCTATGACTTCTCCCTTCACGCCTATCAGGGATTCTGGCCCTACCTTCGCCTCTGAGGCTTGGATTCTTGCGACCCTGTAGGTTAATGCTCCCACTATTGCGGCGAATATTATTGAGATGAAGATTATCCATTCTAGGCTTATGTAGCCTGACCTGTGGAGTAGGTAGAGTATTGTGTATAGTAGGATTGTTATCACGGCTATCTCGTCTATTAGCGCGATGACTGCTTCGATGTACTTGTTCTTCAACCGTATCTCACCATCATGCAGTTAAGCCTGTGGTGTATACTCGGGTTTAATCGTGGTGTGTTGAGGGTATTTTTAGCAGGTGTGTCTTGGGTTGAAGAGGCAGTGGATTAAGGTTACTAGGGGGTCCCTGCTCCTGGCCGCTTACTATCGTGTGATTGATATTATTGAGGGGTTGTCGGGTGAGACTGATGTGTCACCCTTGGGCTATATTGTGCAGGAGGAGTTGCTCGACCCTTCATGGGTGCTGGAGAGGGTGGAGTCGGGTCTTTTGGAGGTGAGGGTTTCCCATAGCCAGGGTGGCATGGAGGAGTATGAGGAGGAGTTTTCTCTTGGTGATAGGAGGCTTGTGGTTAGGCTGACGCCTGTTAGGGAGCTTTGGGGTGTTTCACTGTCTTCCCTGTATGAGGCTGTGCCGGGGATTGTTTTGAGGGCTGATTCTATCGAGTTTAAGCAGTTGGCTTTTGAGACTACTAGGAATGGTATCGAGTATATGGGGCTCTACTTGGATGATGGGAGGGTGGCGTTCTTCGAGGGCGAGTTCCTCCGTGTTTCTCTCCCCTTCGTTAAGGCTACTGGGAGCATACATACTCATCCCGAGGGTTCCTGTATGTTGTCTTTGAAGGATTTGGAGTCGGGCCTTGATCTACTGGTTGAGGGCGGCTTGTTCGAGGCCGTTGCCACGTCCTCCTGTGCGTTTGTCATGTATAGGTTGGGGTTTGTCTCTGAGGATGATTTCTTCAGGGTCAAAGAGGCTTTGCTGAAGGCTAGGGGTAGGGGTTTGAGGGAGCCGTTAAAACTCGAGAGTATAAAGTTTTACAGTCTAGCGTATTAGTGGGTGGCGGTGTTGGAGCGTTTGGAGGAGATGGTTGAGGCGCTATCATCGCTGTCTAGGACTGGTTGGATGCTGAGAGGGGTCCCTCACGGTCTTGCGGAGACTGTGGCTGAGCATTCCTTCCACGCGTCTATTATAGCGTTGGAGTTGGCTCTCAGGCTCCGCGATGCCGGCTACATGGTTGACCCGTTCAAGGCGGCTGTTATGGCGCTCGTCCATGATCTTGGTGAGGCCGTTATAGGCGATATACCGCGTACTGCGGGGATAGGTGAGGCTAAGCGTGAGGCTGAGATGAACGCTGTCTCTAGTCTCCCAGTCCATGGCCTGGTTAAGGATTTGATTAGGGAGTTCGAGGAGTCTGGGTCGGATGAAGCTTTCATCGCCCGGTTGTCGGAGCTGTTAGCCACCGCCTTGAAGGCTAGGTGGTATAGGCGTTTGGGGTTTGAGAGGGTGTCTGAGATAGAGTCTAACATGTTGGGGAGTGTTGGGAGGATGCTTGAGGGGAGAGTGTATGGTGGGGTGTTGAGGGAGATTATCGCTAGTGTATTCGGGTTATCCTTGTAGTTTCCTGAGGTAGTTGAGTGCTGTTGGTATTATGAGGGACCCCTTCTCCAGCACTCCCAGTTCTCCGTTCTTGCAGGTTTCCTCGTTGAAGGAGTCGTGGCCCGTGTTGAATCGTGGGTGGGAGAACATTAGTGGTACTGGCTCGTCGCTGTGGGATTTCATGTGCCATGGCGTTGCGTGGTCGCTTGTCACTATGAATAGTACTTCTTCCCTGTCTATCCTGTCTAGGAGTGGTTGTATGAAATACTTGTCTATGTCTTCTATCGCCTTTATCTTCCCCTCGAGGTCTCCATCGTGGCCCGGCTCGTCTGGTCCTTTGAGGTGGACGTATACTCCATCGTACTTCTCTATGGCCTGGAGTGCTAGTTCAGCCTCCTTTCTCAGCAGGGTTGGTCTATTGATGGTCTGCGGGTCTACTCCCAGTGGTATATCGATTAGTCCTAGGGCACGTGCTATCCCCCTCTCTACAACCATCTCCACTATGCTAGCCATCCTTAACCCATACTTTTCCTGGAAGGGCTCCGCCTCGGGGAGCCTGTCGCCAGCGTCTCTGAGTAGGACGGCGTTTGCTGGTAGTAGGCCTTTCCTCCTCCTCTCCTCGTTCACCGGGTGTTTGTCGAGTATCTCGATGGCTTTCCACGTGAACTCGTTCACTAGTTCAGCCGCCTTCCTCGCACCTACACTGTCTGTCAGGGGCTTTGCCTCCTGTAGGATTGGCTCGTAGCTGCTCCTCGCGTGGCTTATCCTCCCCACACGCTCGTATGCCGGGTCAGTATTCGTGATATCCGCTGACAGGGGGATGTCCCTATGCCTTATGACTAGAACTCCCCTATGACCTATTGTCGCCCTGAACAACGCGGTGGCCCGGCCCCCGTCTAGCTCCATCCCGTCTAGGGCCTCGGCGAGAATCCTCGCCTCACGGGTCGAGACGCTCCTCCCAGCCCTCCTATCAATAATCCTCAACGAGCCCGGATCCACAGTGGCATAGTTAGCCCTCAAAGCCAACTGCCCACTCCTAAACTCTATACCAGCGCCAAGCGCCTCCAACGGCCCGCGACCAGTATAATACCGGTCAGGATCATAACCCAACAAGCTCAAAACCGCAACATCACTCTCAGGAGCAACACCACGCCCAACAGTATAAACAAGTCCACAAACACTACTCCTAGCCAAACCATCTAACCCAGGCTTATCAGCCAAAACAAGACTCTTCCCACCAACACCAAAACCATCCCCAGCACCATCCAACACAACATAAACAACCCTCACCACAAACCACCAACAAAACAACCAACAACCAAACCAATAAAAACAAGAGAAATGGCGGCGGGGCCCCCACTGGTAGCGGGGGGTGGATTTGAACCACCGACCTCGGGGTTATGAGCTTCGCGGGGCGGAGCTTGGCCCCCTCCGCACGTTAGATTAGTTTTCTAATCCCACTTTATATAGATAATCGTGACATAACCTACTAATTAAATCCAGAAAGAGAGGAATTATTGAAATAACGTATTACCGGGGAATAAATTAACAATAGAGGGTATGTGGATGTGAGAATATCCCTCGGGAACTCTATAATTGAGCGTGTTAGGAGCTACATAGTGGAAGAAGGAGGCAGCTCTAATGATGACTGCTATATCAAGCAATTGGGGAGAAGAAAGTACAGAGTATGTAATCTAGGTGATAAAAGGCTACAGAAGGAGCTCCTCCGAGAGATTTACTATGTCTTGGAAAAGTATCTTCCCGTCCACTTTATAGTGAGATTGAATGAGAAGAATATACAAATAATTAACAAAAACAGTAGAAATGATATATGGTACCCGCTAGGCCTGGCTATAGCTGATGCATCAGTAATAGGGAAGACATCAGTGTTATTCTCCACTACTCAGCCATGCTTGATAAATGCCTCTTTCAACTATTTTCCAAGATTTTCTCTCAGTGTTCCTAGGTATTTTGTTAGTTTGAGGACCGGGAATGTGTCTCCGGTTTTTAATGTAGTCGTGTATTGGCCTGAACTCGCTGGCCTTCTATGGAAGGTTAGAATAGAAAGGGATACATCTATTATCTTTAATAGTATGGATAAGAAATATATGGAAAGATTCTTAGCGGGAGTCATTGATGGAGATGGTCTACCAGATAGGGATAATTTGAGAATAGCCACTTCAAGGGAAGACGTGTTATATGAGATCATTGATGGGTTGTTCAATGGGGCTATATCTTTTGATAATAAAAGATTTATAATAAGGATAAAAACTAGAAAATTAAGGGAAGTTGTTAACTTAGAGTCTCTTTCAAGATATATTCAATGCAAAAGGAAGAGGCGGAACATCGAGATCCTAGCTCGGAAGCGTAAAAGATACGAGGTCGAGTTAGATATACATAAGATCAAGAAGAACATGACTATTGACTTGCTCGATACGCTAAGAGAGTGCAATCTTCTATCTCACTTCAAGGTCCGTCACCGTAGAGGGTATAGGTATCTTTACATCACTTACAATAATCGTAACAAGGATATGATATTCAGCGAGTTGCAATCATTTATGTCTTTTGTAAAGGATGCATTTGGCATCGATATTAGTGATGGTTTTAAGCGTGGAAAGAGGGAAATTGTAGTATATAATCAAAAATTCGTAGATTTTATAATGTATTTACGTGAGTTAGTTGAAACTAGAAGCATTGAGCGAAGTCAACTGTAACCGTGACTGGAGGTCTAGGCGTGTTTATGGAAGGAGTGCGGAGGGGGCCGCTACCAGCCCTCCCGCGGGCTGCCAGGCTACCCTACCCCGCTGTTTTACCCCGCCGTTTTGTTGGTTGTTGGTTGTGTGGGTTTTATTTTTGTTGGTTGTTTTCGTGTGTTATTGTTTTTATTTTTGTTTCTAATGATTTTGTTATTGTTTTTGTGTCTTGGTTGCGTGGTATTGTGTATAGTCCTTGTGGTGTGGTTAGTGCTTCTATGCATGCGTTTGGTGTTGGTGTTATTCTTAGTATTGGTGTGTTTGTGTATCTTCCCTTGAATATGTATATGAAGAAGGGTTTCCCCTTGTATAGTCCTGTGATTTCCTGGCATTGTGGGTAGGCTTCTCCTTTTACGACGTTTTCTACTCCTGGTATCTGTTTGAGTAGTTGGATTAGCTCCTCTGTGTTCATCTCTTACCCCTCCTACCAACCCTCTCGCATTTAATGTCCTCGTTAACTATGGTGATGTTGAAGTTGATTATCAGCTCGCAGAGGGAGTCTATGGGCACCACCGCCTTCTGCCCATACTCGGTCTCCACTATGGCGAGCTTCCCAACCTTCTTGATAGTAGCTTTCGGCATCGATACCACCATAAGCTATAGTGGCAAGTGAGATCCTCGTATTGCCTAGTGGGATGCCGCCAGCTTAATATGATACTTTGCCCCAGATAACATGTCCTACTATCAGCCTAGCCCTATAGACCCAGAGCATTCCTTACGGCTAGTTGAGCTCTCGGACACGATAGCCTAGAGTAGAACCCAACTACATCACTGGAATCACAATATAGATAGTGTGTTATTGGATCGTGGTTCTCCTTAGAACCTTAGATAGAACCCTCGGATTCTTCACCTTACTTATCTCACTAACCGGAACATACTCCGGGAGACTATACCTAGTCCGAGTAAGCTCGACTATGATATCCCTAGCTTTGAGATTAGCAAGTATCCTCCTAAGCCTATCCTCACCAACGATCCCAGCGAAAATCTGCTTGAACTCACGCCAAGAGATCGGCCTCTGAGCCTCCCTGAGAGCCATCATAACCAGCTTCTCTATCTCCTCATCGCTTAGAGCGAGCGTGATCTCTATCCCTATGTCCTCAGTATCTAGCGTCTGACGCATAGTCTCAAATTCCTTTAATATTTTACTTCTAACTCTAGCCACTAACCTGGCATCTATTGTTGCCTTTACTGGTACCATATTTACCACCTCTTATACTCCATTATATAGAGTATCAGAAAACTATATAAAGCCAACGTTAGTAGATTAAAGTTTATAAACAATTCGACGGTGACCGTACGGTATAACTTAAGAGATTTCTAGACATAACAAATTACTAAAATATAACTAAAATATATAATTATTCTTAAGAATAACTATAGGCCTCCTCCGCCGACTCCCCACTAGCAACACTTACAGGCTCAAGCCCGAACAAGTACGGGTCACCGCTGAAGCCTCCAAGCTCCCTCAAATCACTAATCAAATGACTCCTAAGCGACATCAACAGTATCTTCTCAACCCTAGCCTCATCGCTCTCATCCCCCTCAAGCTCCAACAGCCTCTTGTCAATCCACGCAATCTCATCAACTATCCTCTGTATCTCCAGGGAAAACACCCTACCAATCTTCTCATCAAACCCATTGTATTCCATACTCCCGCACCACTAACAGGATTGGTATCAATGAGAACATGACCAGGTATAGCCAGTAATCTTGGGGGATTACCATCACATTACATGAATAATACCATAAAAACGCTAATAGAATACAGAAAACAAAATCACACCAATAATAACCCTGCTTCCAATCACCCGATATGGTGCCCTAATTGTCAAACGAAGAACTACCCGACGATGTAATAGAAGACCTAATGGAGACAAAACAAGAGGTAGAAGAAAGGATACGGCCAAGAGGGAAACAAAAGCTAAACCTCCCATCAACCAGAGACATAGCAAACGCCGTAATAGAGGCAGCATACAAGGCGAGGGGACTAAACCCAGAAGAATTCCCAGAACTCGTAAGAGAGATACTCGAAAACAACGGATTCATCACCAGATACGTCAATGATAAAAGAATATGGAGAACATACGAGACCCTCGTAAGGAGGGGAGTCATACCAGACACGCTAGGGGTCGTGATTTGGTAGCAATATGCGAGATATGTGGTGAGAACCCAGCTACACAGGAATGCACAGTCTGCGGGAGATACGTATGCAACAAGCACATATCCAACGGAATATGTAGTATCTGTCAGGAGACCCTATGTATGATCTGCGGCAGAAAGCCATCAATCGGCTACTGCATATCCTGCGGCAGACTAGGCTGCGACGACTGCCTAATACAAGTAGACAATGTCCGCAGGATATGCATCGACTGCGCAAAGAGTAAAGGAATAGCACTCCATACGGGAGGGACATACCGTGTAACCCGGCTAGGATTCAGTGGAGAATAACGGGGAACCCATTTAAAGGGAGTAGCATGCAACCCCTCCAGGATACGGAGGCGATGAAAATGTCTACGCAGGAGCAACTAGTGATACCAGGAGCAAACCTCGCGTCCAGGCTAGAAGCAGTCATGGAATCCCTACCAAAGGAGGGTTACAAGGCAGCAGTAGCAGTAGGGATAGTAGACCGTGCGCTAACAATACTAAATGAAGTCAGAGACCTAGCGACGAAGATAATATGCGTCTCACAACACAAGGGCGGATGCAAGGGAGGATACTGCGACTCCAAGTGCGGAGGCCTCTTCCTAGAGAAGGTAGGAGACGAGGTCATAGTAGCAAAGTATGGCTCGAACCCATTCTCGGCAAAACTAGCACCCGGAAAGCTAGAGATGGGCGTAAAGAACGCCAAGATGGTATTAGAGGGGAGCACGCTAAAAGTGGGAGTCCAGGGCGGAGAAGGATACGTGTGGACAACAATAGACCTAACAGACGCCAATGAAATATTCGAGAACAGCTACACGATAAAGTACGTTCTAAGGAAGGTAGGAGGACCACTCATCAAGGCGAGAATAGCCCTCAAATACTGCATGGCACTCTCAGCCATAACCTGTTAAACTAACCTTTACCATCCCTCAATAACCTCTTAAAGGCAACCTTTAAAGATACCTTTAAAGATCCTAGATTTAATCAGCGTGTTAAAACTAAAACTCGTCAATAACATATATTACCTTAAATCAACATTTAGGGTTAATTGATAAACACCGATTTTATGGAGGTGGACAAGAATGGCAAGGAAGAGGACCAAGAAGCCTAAGGCTGTAAAGGTTAGAGACCCCTACACCGGCAAGGAAGTAGAGCTAGTACCAAAGAAGGTTTGGGAGCTAAAACCAAAGAACAGGAAAGGAGTAAAAATCGGTCTATTCAAGAGCGAGACTGGCAAATTCTTCAGGGCAAAGGTGCCCGACGACTACCCAGTAGGCTAACGGGGAGCATCCTAGCCCGGATCCACATCCAATAATCCTATATTTTTAACAGTATCAATAAAAATAACATCCTGTCGGTAGGGGTCATCTCCGGTGGAGGCCGATCATCGGGCCAGCCTCACAGACGTGCAAATAAAATCATCCCCAACAAAAAGAATATTGTTCAATTAGGGACTAATTACCCTATATCCAGGAGGTAGACTAGAACCTAGACCCCCTATTTGGCCTGAATCCGCCAGACCCTCTACGGTACGGGGTCCTCTGCCTCCTGAACCCGCTAGGCGACTGAGCCTTAGGCACTTCGTCGGGTACCTCGGACTCGGAGACCACCTCGTCGTCGTCGAGCTCCTTGATCTCTCCCCTGAAGCCTACGTTCAGCTGCACTTCTCCTCTGTACGATGTAGTCCATGCTCCACTGACCTCTACGGCCTGTCCCTCACGTAGAGAGCCAGCGTGCTTGCCCCATAGCGTCATCTTTATCCTGCCGGTTTCATCTCCAACGACTGCCTCGCTTATCGTCCTTGGACCCCTACGCGTCTCTACGACCTTAGTGTCCATGGTTTTGAGGACCCTGACCTTGACGTTAACATTATCTTCTCCTTCACGGAGAGAAGAAATCTTCCTAACGTTTCCTTCCTGCTCCAATACAGTTCTCCCTTCTCTTGTTCGCGCGGCCCCACATGGGCCAGGCAAGCCGCTGGCAACAGGGGGTATTATAGTATTTGTAACCCGGTGACACGCTATATCCAGAGAGGAGGGCGGGATGAGAGAACTGGTTTCACCCGAGGGTGCATGAGGTAAGGTTACTCCATCGACCGCCCTTTAAGCCTAAACTTAGAGGGGAGAAGCTCCCCGAGCCTTCTAACATCAATCCTACCACTCTTCCATGAAACCATGTACACCACCGTATCATCGTCTCCAAACTCCGAGAGAACCTGGAGACAAGCACCACAAGGCGGGACCGGTTCATCACTATCCAGGGCTAGGACGAGCACCTCCCTTATCCCACGAGCTCCTTGCGTGACAGCGTTAAACACGGCTACACGCTCAGCGCACATAGTCAACCCATAACTTGAGTTCTCAACATTAACACCAGCAAAGACCCTACCCCGCTCATCGCGGACAGCAGCAGCCACGTGGAAATTCGAATAGGGAGCATACGAGTTCCCCGAGACGGATAATGCGGCGTTAAACAGATCCCTAGGCACACGTATCAAGGTAATAACCACCCTGTTCAGAATACTGTAGGGAAATAGATAAACGTCAATTGGGGATAGATGGTTTTGGTGACAGGTGCCAGCTAATGCAAAAACAGGAGATAAACGCAGCTATCGAGAGCGTATCCATGCTCTACAACGAACTGAAGGCCCCGTTCGTAAACAGGGATGAGGAGGCTAAAGTCCTCGTCATGGCCCTGATAACCCAAGAGCACGCCCTACTCCTAGGAGAACCCGGCACAGCCAAGAGCGCCCTAGCAAGAAGACTAGCGACCCTCATAAAAGCCAGATTCTTCAAATACCTGCTAACCAGGTACACTGAGCCAAGCGAGCTCCTAGGCCCACTAGACATACGAGCCCTCAAGGAAGGAGAATACAGGAGAATCGTGAAGGGCAAGCTACCGGAAGCAGAGATAGCCTTCCTCGACGAGATATTCAACGCCAACAGCGCCGTGCTAAACAGCCTACTAAGCATAATGCAGGAGAGAATAGTCTACGACGGATACTCGGAGATAAAAACAAACCTATGGACAATAATAGCAGCCTCAAACAACGTCCCCGAAGAACAAGAACTCCAGGCACTCTACGACAGATTCCTATTCAGGCACAGGGTAGAACCACTACCCCCAGAGCACTGGGACCCCCTGCTCAAGGCGGCCTGGGATATCGAGAGAGCAGGCTATGAAGCCCCAAAACCCCTAATGGACCTAGAGACAATCAGGCGTATCAACGAGGTAGTATTGACCGGGGTAGACGTTTTCACGATAAAAGACAAGCTAATCAAAATATACATGATATTGGAGGATAAAGGATTCCACATAACCGACAGGAGGAAAGGCAAGATATTGAAGGCAATCGCAGCCCACGCCCTCCTAGAAGGCAGGAATTACGCGACTGAACAGGACTTAATCGTGCTAAAGTACACCGTGCCGAGGGACCCTGAGGATTTCGCGAAGATTAACACGATACTCATGGAGGAATTAAAAACAAAGGACAGGATCCTAAGGGAGCTGAACGCGATAAGCTCAAACCTAAACTCTACTATGGAAATGATAGACAAGGTAGCATCCTTCGACCCCCGGCTAATAGACTACTACAGAAGCCTCAAATCGACAAGGGCAAAGGTCCAGAGCCTAGTCGAGGGGATAGACGACCCCGAAATCATAAAAATCGCGAGCGAGATAATGGAGAAGATAGACTACCTAATAGACAAGGTAATGTCAAAGTTAAACGTATAGCAAGGTAGAAGACAATGAAACTCCTAGTAAAAGCACCCAGCATCCCCAGCTTCGTAGCAGAATACCAGGGAGAACTAATCGTAAAACTCGTCGGGAAACTCCTAGGCGGGTCGGCCCCTCCCGAATGGATGGACCCGCAACTGGCAGCCTCGATATACTATGCATTCTACCTCCCAATACCAATACTCGAGTCAGACGAAGACCCCTCAGGGGGAGGCATCAAGAAGATAATACTCAGGTCCGTTATCGAGGACGCAGGCTTCTGGAGGGTAAAACCACAAACGGTAGTAGACAGAATAACCAGCCTAGTAGCGTCGGCCTCCCTACTCGAGAGGATAATAAGGAATCTGCCAAAGCAGAGAGGTAGGAGCTCCGCAGAAGGCAAGGCGGAGGAAACCGATCTCGTGAGGAGAGCAGTATCAGCGGCGCTACAACAGGCGGAGAGCGATTCAAAGATAGCTAAGAGCATAGAATCCCTCATCAACAGTAGCCTCATAGGAAACACGTCCGAGCTCGCCTTCGAAGACGTCCTCGAGACGATACTCAACCTGGCCAGGAAAACAGACGTGTCACGGGTACTAGAGAAGCTAGAAGGTGTAAAGATACCGGCCAACTTCGCCCGGAAAACCGAGAGGTTCACGAAAGGCTGGATAGAGGGGGTAGAGCTGGGAGGAGACCTAGAACGAGTACATCCAAGCCAACTATCACTACCCGACGAGGTATTCTATCTGCTCTACGCCGAGTCACGGCTACTCCTATACAAGCGAGTCTTCATGGCCCACGAGGGACCCCTATACGTGCTCTTAGACAAGAGCGGGAGCATGTCAGGAAACAAGATCGACTGGGCGAGAGCAGTAGCTATAGCACTATTCCAGACAGCACTCAGAGAGGGGCGCTCATTCTATGTAAGATTCTTCGACGCAATGCCCCACAACCTCCTCAGCGTGATAGGCAGGCCCAGGCCACGCGACATAGTATCACTACTAGAATACCTTGGAACCGTGAAGGCGGGAGGAGGCACTGACATAACAAGAGCCCTAGCAGTAGCAGCGAGCGACATAGAGGCAAACAAGGTGAAGAAGAACCCCGACGTCATACTCATAACAGACGGGGAAGACAGGCTATCGGAGTCAATACTCAACGGTATCCTCTCAAGAAGCAAGATCAACCTCCACACGGTCATGATAGGAGGAGATAACAAGTCGCTGAGATCTGTATCATCAAGCTATATGAGCGTGGCGAGACTCACGGGGAGAGAAGTAGTAAGAGTAGTTGAAATGGTTGAGAAAACCTCTAGGGCGGCTCAACCCCATAAACCTTAACGATATTGTCCACGTTAACCCTATACATGTACTCCTCTCCAGCCTTCCTCGCAAGCCTCTGAACGTGCTCAGCCATAACCCAGGGGTAGACGACCGCTCCAGGCCTCATCGGGTCATCGATATGATCGCTTTCAAGCATGTAGACGGGGGGAATCCTGCCAACAATATTCCTAAGTAGCTCAGGGGTCCCTGGGACCGTTGACGGGTATCCTAGCTTGTCGATATAGACGGCGTGGCTCGGCTTCATGTGATGGAAAACGAGGCGCTTCTTCAACTCACTATCTCCATACCTACCCACTACTATATCGACCAGCCTAGCCGTTATGGGCCCAGCGTTCTCGAGATGCATGTGGACAAGGCAGCCATTATCTCTAGCTATCTCTATGGCCCTCTCAAGGATCAATTCACTAATCAACACCCTCTCCGCAGTAGTCTTGTAGTGCTGTCTTCCAACCTCCCCTATACCGTCAGGGAACCCCTCCCTGCACCCCTCGCCTATCATCTCAACTACTCTCAAGCCTAGTTCAAGCACTTCCTCAGGCTTCATCCTGTACCTGTCGATCAACCTGTCAACGTCGGCTGGATGGAACCCGGCGAGGCAGACAGTCTTCACTCCTGCCTTCTCAGCCTCCATGCATTCCCGTGCAAGTATGTCTAAGCTACTCCTGTAGGACTCGATACCCGTGAACTCGATCCCATAAGCCCAGGGTGAAAGAGAGACTATAGCCATAAACCAGCCGCCGCTCTCCTTGAACTTCTCAGCGATCTTCGCCGCCCCCAACCCCCTTACAGGGTTAGTGTGGGAGTG
>WAKH01000036.1 GCA_015523485.1 Thermodiscus sp.
AATATTATTAGTATTTATATTTATATATATAAATGCTAATGATACTGAAATGGTCCAACAAAGCATAACACCCGGGATAAAAGGCTATTGCCTCTTAGAGACCAACAGTCTAGAGTGTAAATTCTTTGTAAACAATACATATAATGACGATATCCTATACCTAAACCAGCTAACTCTAAGATATGAAAATACAACAATAAACATAACAGTAGGACTCAAAGGAATTAGCATATCACCAAATAGCCAATCAGACCTAATATTACATTTGATTCATGATGAGGCAGTATTCTTCCTAGAGTCATACAACAAAGAAATGACACTAATAAAACAAGTCAATACATCAATATCTGACCTCATTATACAATTAGAGGAAAGAGAATTAATCGAAAACGAATACAACTTGACGATATACCATAATATCTTACCTGGAGAAGGGGTAATACTACCATTAGATTATACCATGAACATATCCAATACTAGCAAGGCCGCACTAATACGTGTTACGAGTAATTCATCCAAGATATATCTTGACGTCAAGGAATTCGCATGGAATGATATCCTTTACTACGAGATCACCAAACATGTGAATATGAATGATTACGTAATAGTTCCTATACCGGGTTCGAATCATGAATACATAATAAGTAGAATTGTAGTAAATATTATAAACGATGATTTGAAAACGGTGAACATGACAGTAACTGGTTATATACTCGAAGTTCCCTCACTCGAGATAGAATTCCATTTCATAGGATCCAAGGAGAGCGTAAAGGTACCAGTCATATGCTACGATTGCCTCATAAAGACAATCCAAGAAGGTTGAATCTTACGATACGCTATATTCGCAGCTTCTATAGAGAGAACCGCTACTCCAATACCTGCTAAAACATCGAGCAGATAGTGGTTACCCGTATAGATTACTGTTATAGGCATGAATAGCAAAATCAGCCTCCCGGCCAGGACAAGTAGTCTTTTCGACCTACTACCTAGAATCAAGGAATAGTATGCGAAGAAATATGCATAGGCGACATGCATGCTTGGCATGGCGGCATATGCGTTGGGGTCGATGGATTTCTCTATCCCTAGTACGCGGAAAACGTAGTTCGGAATCCTCGTGATGCCTGGTACAGCTATCCAGGGTGGTGCAACTGGCCAGAAAATATACAGGGCTATTGCTATGCCACTTGCGATCGTCACCGCGACCAATGCATGTTTATATAAATCCTTTTTATAAATTAATAAATATAATAATAATAGAATAAAGTAGGTGGGATGGAGGGAATAAACGATAGAGAATACGAGATTAAAGAGCCAGAAGGACGCCGATTGAAAATAAACAGCGAGCGGAGCCCCAAAGATGGCATTCTCAACTGACAAGGGAAGATTATAGTCAATAGCAGGCCCTAGCCTGAAGGCTAGGCTTCTAGAATACTCGTATAGGATCAATATTACAACTAGGGGAGAGACAAGATAAATGAGCTCCAGGAACCTGCTGGATACATTGCTACGGAGACTTCCATGCAATTTGCCTGCACCGTACTAGGAGCCACCTTCCTTAGACTTCCACATTCTAGGGTAGAACCCTGGCTCCATTATGACTCTGGTCGGCTTGAACGCGATTCCACGCTCCGCAGCCATTATTTCGTCAGAAGACATCTCCGCCCTAGCTAGCCCTATTAGCTCTCCTTTCAGTGTTAACAGTGCTACACGGTCACCCTTCTTAATCCCCTCGTGAAGCATCGCAATCCCAGGCACTGCTAGCATCGCTCCGTGTACGATGCTCTCAACAGCACTGTCCCTGACAACGACCTTGGGTATATGGCATACCGAGTACTCTCCTGGAAGCACGTATTTCCTCAATAGATCCTCTTTACCCTCCTCCCTGTACCTGATTAGAGCAAATGCAATATCCTGCATTCTAACCAATCCATTGTCTTCTCTGAAGGGACCCGTCCTTATCCTCCGGAGCTCCCTCATGTGAGCTCCTACGCCCAATATCAAGCCGATATCCCAGCATATCTTCCGCATGTACGTTCCAGCCTCTGACCAAATGTGGAGGAGGGCGTACTTGCCAGTATACTCTAGCAAATCTATCTTGAACACCTTCTTTTTCCTAAGCGCCCTCTTTACACTACTGCGGAGCGGGGGTCTCTGATATATGACACCCTCGAACTCCTTAATGACCTCCTTGAGTCTCTCCTCGTCAACAGGCTTATGGAGCTGCATCACACATATGTACTCCTTATCACTGTGTATGATGTTACCAACTACTCTAGTCATACGCTGGAGTGCTACGGGCAGGACCCCCGTAACCTTGGGGTATCCCCGTCCCCCCGGGAAACTAGTTTACCCAGAGGGACTCTAGGGTCCCCCCATGTCCTGCCCGCTTAATATTGAACATCCTCTTTATCCAAGCAACTACCTCGTGGCTAGTCGGTCCCGGAGGCTTGTCTAGATTAATCACACCATACTCTAGATACTTCTCGATCGGCCTCTTGGTCGGTATGTATCCGTATCTCTCGTCAGTAGGTTCATCTATCTTAACTAGCCATTTCCTGTTAAAGCCGCAAAACTTGTCGAGTGATTCAATGAACTCTCTGCCTTCCTTCGTTATATCTGTCACCTGTCACTCACCCTTGATGATAAGGGTCTCTCGGATTTCAAATAGGTTTAGGCCAGCATAAAACTGTTATTTAAATTTATGTTAGAAATTATATTGCGGGAGCGGGCTTAACCCTCTCCTGCATGAACTCGACGAGGCCGGCTTTGGTAATAGCTTCTAATACCTCCTGGTCGCTGGCTCCCTTGCTTATCTCGATCTTCTTGTCGAGAGGCTCTATATGGTCTACGTTCGCTCTCCTCCTCCTAACACCTGTCAACTGCTTGGGTCCCGTTATCAACACAAAGTTCTCATCTATGATGTCTACTATCACACACTTCCTACCAGCTTCCCTTCCGTATAGCTTGACGCAGATCCTTCCTACCTCGATTGCAGGCACTAGCTTCCACCCCAATATCCAGTGAGGCAGAGTGTTGAGGATATTAAAAGAACTACTGTGGGCTTTCAAACTCATAGCCCAAAGCACGCAGTTTAGACTCGACGTAACCCTTAATCACCCGGTAGGTGTCTTCAACGCCAAGCACGCTGTTATCTATGACCAGGTCGAAGGCGGCGCATAGAGACGTGTCATAGCCATAGTATTCCCTGAATCTATTCCATTGACTAAACTCTCTGGTCCCAGTCTCGGCTAGGACTTCTTCGATAGGTCTACCCTCCCTACCAGCAATCCTCTCTACACGTGTCGGAAAACCAGCCTGTACGAGTATCCTGACGTCGGCGATGTTGGCTAGAACCCATCCAGCAAGATGGCTATCTATAACCACTCCTCCCGCAGCCGACTTCTTCAATGTTGTCTCATCTATTCTGAGGTCGATTGACGGATCCTCTTCAGCCAGCCTGCTAAGTTCTTCGAGAGTTAACCCTTTTTCTCGGGCTATTGATCTGAAGATATCGCCCGTTGTGAGGTAGTCCAGGCAAAAATCACGCGCAAGCCTCCTTGCATATGTAGATTTGCCGGATCCGGGTGGGCCAGATACCACTATTACTGGCCGCCTATTATCGCTTCTCTGAGGAGTTCTGCAAGACACGTTGGACAAAGTACACCACCATATGGTCTCTCCGGCCTCTTCGACGTCTTACTCATGTTTCTCAGCACGTAGGGCCTATACCTTGGCACGCCGGCCAGGGGTCTACCACACCTCGCGCAGCGCGCTGGCCCCGGCTTCCTCTTCTCGTATCTCGTCACTGTCCTACCGCCGGGAGTCCTCCTTTTGACCCTCCTGAGGCTCCTGCTCCTCAGGGCAGGCCTGACCATGGCTCCCAGCACCCGTTTGAGGATATCAAGCAGACGGCGCTATAAGAAGGTATCGCGTAGGGACAAGAACACTACCACGTAGACTAGGAAGTATAGTATCGCTGACATAATGTAGTATCCGCCCTCGGCCGCCACCGTCAGCGGGGGTAGACTGTAGGGTGCCGGCAATGCTGGAACATATACGAAGACAAGGATGCTTCCTAGCATGTATGATACTAGTAGCAGGGTCATCTTCACAATAATACTCCTTGTGATAGTCCTCTTAGCCCTCTTATACTCAGCCTCCATCGCTTTAAGCTTCTTCCGAGCCCTCTTACTAGTACCCATCTGGCTCTTCATCAACCTGTACTCGGCCATCTTATCAATTGCCCTTTTGACCTGTTCATAGGGATATATGCTTCTGTAGATTGAAGCCGCAGACAACGATAACATGAGGGGAATGATAACGACGATTAAGGGATAGGGGTCCAAAACAACACCCCTTAGAGATTCTCGATATAGCTCATGAGCTCCCTTGCAGCCTCCTCGGCCGCCCCCTCCTTGTTCTGGACAATCGCGACGGTTGACGCATAGAAGACTGCGCTGGCGAAGCTAGCCGCCCTTGCATACTCCATGAGCCTCCTAACCCCCTCCGCTCCGCCGAAGTCTGCCCTATACCTCGTCTTATCCCTCGCCTGCCTCGCAGCGATCACCTCTGGCTCAGCCTCTATCACGGCTATCATGTCGGGCTTCAACTGATCAATGACGTGTTTCGGTAGACCGGGCCAGTAGCCTGCAACTGTCCGCACTAGTGCGTGGGTGTCTATTATGAGAAAGCCGTCGTCACCCAGCTTTAGCTTGGCGTACTCGATGATTGCCTTCGCAGCGAGCTCCTGTAGCTCTAATTGTTTCCTTAGTGGCAGAGTTCTGATCTTGTCTCTATCCTCGATGATCCCTTCTTTGACCGCGTAGTTCAGCATGAAGGAGCCGAAGTTGACTACTTCTACCTTGACCTGTTTCTCCTCCGCTATCTTCTTGAGGTGGTTTATGACCGTGGTCTTCCCTACGCCGGGGACCCCAGTGACTATTACGACTTTGAAGGGATGCCTCATCATCTATCACCCTTCTCCTAAGATCTTCCTTAGTAGCGGGTACGTCTCGAGGGCCCTCTCGTATGAGATCATCATGTAGTACTGGTTTATAATACCGACAGCGAGTAGTATACCTGTTCCTGTACCGTAGGCGCCGAAGATATCTGCTATTATCGCTATCGCCGCTACAATTAGGCTTGAGAG
>WAKH01000037.1 GCA_015523485.1 Thermodiscus sp.
CGATGACGTTGTCTAGCGCCCTAATCGTCTTAGACCTGTCTATATCTGATATTCCTGTCTTCACAGATACGTGATTAACCCATATGGTGAAGGCTGGGCGGTCGCCATATCCCAATCTCTTCTCTGTTAATGGCTTCAGGGCGTCGTACATTGAGATAAGTGTGTCTCCCCAGGTGAGTCCCAGGTCAGATGCTATCCTCCAGTCGGTTGCATAACATATCAGACCTCCCGCCCTTGTTCTGAGCATATGGATCTTGTCGTGATCTATCTGTGAAGCGTGGAATACCATGTCAACTTCGCTTTCCCTATCACTGCTATCAAATATTAATACGGGTGTTCCATTCCTGAGTGCCTCAATTGCCCTTACTACCTTGTCCATATTCCTTCACCGCTGCTAGTGCTGTGAGGGCCAGCAACGCTATTGCTCCCGCTATTTCGACTGGTGAGAGGTCTGGACCGGACATTTTATTACTGCGTACTTTGCCTTCCTTTTCATTTGCATCGTTAGGAATATATACGCTGGATTCATTGGCCTGGTTTGTTATCGACGTAGTTGTATTATTTATAATATTCTTTCTTAATACTGTTATTTGGCCCACTTCTCCAATATCTATGATTAAAGACTCATTAAGGCCTAAGCGGAGGGGCGAGATGCCAACTGTGGATACGAGTACTGAACACCTACCTCCAGCCTCCTCACTTGATACAGCTAGATTGAACGAAACACCTCGCTTAAGGATAGTTAGATGGGTAGGACAGGAACTCTCATTTAATTGGAGTTCAATTGATATATAACCATCATTACACGTAGTATTTTCAATGACAATGCTTGATGAATTAATATCAATGGCGTAAATTGAAGATTCATCGCGGCATCTATTCAAGACGGGTTTGCTTGATTCATCGCTGGAGACAGTTGAAGCAGCGAGTTGTAAAATGACTAGAACGAGTATTGCGATAGCCGGTGCTAGCAAGCTTCTTCCAATCGTGACACCATCGCCCCCGTTATTTTCTTCACACCTGCCCTTATCATTGGAAGCCTTAGCTGAGACTTTTCACCATTCAAGATTACCATATACGAGCCTAAATTGTTCCACCTGCTAAGTTCTAGCACAGGGTACTCCTCCTCTATCACGGTAGTCGTCTTGACGCGTACCCGTGGCAGCGACTCAATTTTCGGCATGACTCCTGGGAACATGACGAGGGGATGGCCTATCAAGTGGAGCCTGGCTTCGCCATATTTCTCTTGGAGGAGGATTGAGAATTCGGTCGTCCCTAGTGAGGCTATGAATCCCATGTGTGATGCGAATTCGAGTTGAGATATTACATGATGTATTTCCCCATTTTCTATCGATTGGTAGGATGTATGCCAATACACCGTCTTGGGCTTTAGCTCATTGAAAAGAGGAGGAACTTCATCGCCTCCAACAGGTATGATGAGGTTACCTTTGAGGGGGGAGTTCTTCTTGCCTAGAGCACATGCATATGCAAGGGTTCCTCTAGGAATGATGAGTAGATTCCCCTCGATATTCTTGCAATATTCATACGTTTTTACTATGGCTTCTTGTATGTAGCTCGATACGAGTGAGATTACACATGACCGGAGTCTCTCTATTTCGATGCCTATGAGTTTTGGCATCCTGGTTATCCTATCTGCAATTATCTCTAGGAATGCCGATAGGTTCCTTGCAAACCCCGAGTATTTTCCGAATACAAGAATTCTCTCTGAAGCGGCACTAACGATGATATGAGAAAGCCTAGGTGACCTCGCTTCTTCTTGAGTTACGAGCTGATTGGGCTCGAGAAGCTTGTATAGGCCCAGTAGTACTTCTGTTAGTGAGTCTCCTTTTCCCACCCCATAGTCTAAGGCTCGATTGAGTATTGTGTTGGGAAGTGATTGTTTAGCCAACTCCTATCACCGAGTGAATTACAATGGTGAATATTGCTATCATGGGCGTGATGAACGCTTCTATTAGCGCTGCGAACACGAGCATCGTCAAGCTTAGTATGAGGTTCCTTTTGATGACTCGTGCCAAATCTACTCTCCTTGACCTCAGGATATCTATCAGATAGAGGGCCACTGAAGCTGATATGGCGATAGCTGGTAGCTCTATTGAGCCGTGTGGTACTAATGCTGCTGTTATGAGCATTGATGTGTTCCCGATTTCAATGTGGAGGCCGGACATTATTGCGTCATATATCACGTATCCGATGATCATCGCGTTCGTTACTATGATTGAGATGGGTACGATTATTGTTACTCCGAGAACGGCGGAGATTATGCTTACTATACTGTTTCTTATGAATATGTAGAGGGGGATTACGAGATATCTGATGCCACTGAAGGATTCTGCTGCCTGTTGGATGTCCTGCGAGCCGCTTTGAGCGTAGTCGCCTATGGGTGTATTCGCGAGTTCTTGCCAGAAAACGCTTGACAGGGTCATTATTATTGAGAACACTATGAGTATCGCGAGAGTCTTATTCATTAGGCTCTTGTCGAGTAGGTATTCATCGATGACATTCATAGCAGCATGCGACCCCCATCTATTATTTAATAACCAGCTAACATATACTAGTATGCACCGCGTAGGCATGTGATAACGGTATCCTTCTAATTTAAATGTTAAACGGAGCGCCTCCTACTCCTGGGGTAAGGGTAGTAGCAATGAAACACTATAATACGTAAAAAATAAGAGGTGAATAGTAAATGGTAGGTAAGAGCAAAGACGTTCAGAGAAGACTATCGATACTCATGGATCTATGGAACAAGATAATAGACAAATGGGAGAACGGCGAGAAGCTTAGCCGAAAGAAGGTTATAGAGCTCCTCAAGAACGCTTATGGGGAGGAAAAACTCTCACCTCTAAGAGGAGCCAGCGAACCCCAAGACATCTACGACAAAGAGCTAGCAAGCCTCTACGTAGTAGGGAAATACGGTATGGGGCTAGAAGAACTATACCCATCCCTGTTCGACGAAATATTCCCCAACGAGATACGATACGATAAGGCAATCAATATCCTACTCACAGAACCACCCGAAACGGCACGAGACAAGATACTGGCCTTAATGGGTGGAAGGCTGGACGACAATACAGTGGCTAGAATCTTCAGGTTGAAGTTCACAGAGATATACTTTGGCTTCAGCGACGAGAGCGGACTTGCACAATTGTTGAAAGCGTTTGTAAAGGCTTTCCCCGAGAAGGAGAAAATAACCGTAAAATATGCAAGATTTTATATTGCATTCAAGGTTGCCGCCATGATCTATCGCGGGGAAGTAAGGGATAGGATAACGAAAGAAGCATTAAAGCAGGCAACTGCACTAGCATTCTCCGAGTTACAAGGAGCTATTCCCGACGATTCATACATAGAGAAAATTGCCACAGGGGTATTTGGGGTCAGGCGAAACTTCCTAAGAAACCTGCTGGGAGGGAGGAAGGGTAAAAGGAAAAGTAGTTAAATGAATGAGACTCTTTATGATGACCTTGAATGTAGATCCTCACAATTTTATATACCACAACATGTGACAATACTTCCTCCTTGGGAATACTATATGGTAGTACTAACTGAAACGCAAAAGAATATACTGAAGGTGCTGGTAGACCTCTATGAGAAGAAAGGCCGGAAGAGCATGGTAAAGAGTAAAGAAGTAGCCAGAATCCTGAACAAGGATGAAGGTACCGTTAGAAACGTCATAATGATGTTGAAGAATATGGGCCTAGTCGAGAGTAGGACGGGTCCCGCAGGCGGTTATGTACCTACACTTAAGGCTTACGAGGTACTTGGTGCTCCTACAACATATACTCACCTAGGTTATGGCTATATGATAGTTTACAAGAGAGATGGCATAAAGAGACTACCCGCCATTAGAATGGAGATCATAAACCTCTTCAAACCTGAGAAGCCGAGAGCGTTAACCAGGGTTGGAGGAGACATTAGTATAATCGAGGTAAACGATAAGGTCCGAGTCGAGAGTGGGCCAGCCGGCAAGTTAATCGTTGAGGGAAGAGTGGGCAAGATCAACCCTCAAGGAAACGAGGTACTAATTGACATAGATAAGCTAGTAATCATACCGGATGAGCTCGTGGGAAGGGTTGCTACCCGTAGTCTCTTCACCGTTAAATGGAACATGAGTGTGAGGGAGGTAGCGAAATCCCTCTACGAGAGGAAGATCAGGGGTGCTCCAGTCGTTGATGAGACGAACAAGGTGATAGGCTTCATAACCACAACCGACATATCGATGATAGTAGGTACTGGGGGTGATCTCGATTCACCAATTTCTAAGTTTATGAGGAGAAACGTGTTCACGATAAACGAGCATGAGACGATCATAGAGGCAATGAAGTTAATGGACGTCTATGGAGTTGGACGGCTCCTCGTAATAGATAACGCAGGTAACCCTGTTGGTATCGTGACGAGAACAGACATACTCAGGTTCATCCTCTCCTTACAAACAACCCACTAGCCCTTTTTCTCACCTAGATACTCAAGTATCTTCTGGTGTAATAGGGCCAGTAGCCTCTTCCTATCCTCCATTAGGACTATGTCACTATGGCCTCTTACAACCATCATGTGCGCGAATGGGGATGGATATCTCAACGGCCCCTTAACCGTTACTCTAACCTCGCCCTTTCTCATCCAATCGAGGACTCTCTCGGCATTCGCTATATCCATGTAGTCTTCCAGTATCTCCCTGTAGGTCTCCTTAACCACCGGATGGTTTGGGTAGTTTTTCAATAGGATCTTGAGAAGGTGTTGAGCGCTCAACTGCAACCGTTCTGGCGACCTCTCCCTGCCCTTATACCTCCTTAGTATCATGAAGCTCCTCTGAGCAACATGCCGGAATCTCCTTTTCATTAACTCTGTGTGCTTTACAACGTTCTCCAGCGTTTTCCTAGCATTGCTCTCTAATACTCTATCGATTAGATTCTTGATTAGTTTCTTTGTGGGTTTCATCTTTAACATGAGCAAGAATCCGTTGTCTGTAATAGTGATTCTCACAGGTAGGCCGACCATGTCTGATAGTATGCTTGCAAATATCCTTGATAGAGCATCGTTTACCCTCCTACCGTAAAGGGTGTGGAATGCAATCCCCCAGTATCCCATTTCATCTGGGAAGTACTCGACTAGGACCAGTTTATCGTGTGGTATTACCCCAACATACTTTAACTGTATGTTAAAGTAGTCTAGTATTAGCTCGGCGGCGTGTTTCTCCAGGCTATATTCCTTGATTAGAATATCAAGGGCTCTACTTCGATCCTTAACCAGCATCTCTGATATTATTCGGCGAAATTCTCCGACCCTCAGGGCGCTGTCAAAGCTTAGTGGTAGCATCTCGCTGAACCAGCTTGGTACCGTTGGTCTGGCTCCCTTCGCGGGCTCAACGATTATCTTGTTACCATCGCTTTTCAGGAATCTAAACGTTCTCCCAGCCAGGACGAAGACGTCGCCGGGCATCAATATCTCGGCGAATTCTTCTTCAACGTTCCCAACATACCTGCCCTCTTTAGTCACTACTCGGACGTCGGCTTCATCGGGTATCGTACCGGAGTTCAATTGATAGATCATCCTCGCGCTCCGTTTCCTACCGAAAACTCCCTCGTCGGGGTCATACCATAGTTTTGAGTATACCTTCTCGTCTTCCATACCGTATTTGCCTGCCAGATATTCTAGCACGAGCATGAAGTCTTCCCAGCTTAGCTTGTGGAAGGGGTAGCTCCTCTTGACAACCTTGTACGCCTCATGTACACTCCATTTCTTCTCGATACTCATACCTACTAGGTGCTGGGCTAATACATCAAGTGGACAGCATGGTATGCGGACTTTGTCGATAAAGCGCTCCATCGCTGACTTAGCTAGAACCGTGCACTCGACTAGATCGTCTCTATCTACTACTATTATTCGTCCCTTGCTAACTGCCCTTATGTGGTGCCCCGCTCTACCGATACGTTGAAGTAGTCTGCTCACGCTTTTCGGACTGCTTAACAGGACTACGAGATCTATGTATCCTATGTCTATTCCTAGCTCTAGGCTAGTACTTGATACTACTACCTTCAACTCCCCCCTCTTCAGCTTCTCTTCTACCTCTAATCTCACTTTCCTAGAAAGGCTTGAGTGATGGGCCTCGACCATGTCTGCGTCGAAGAACCCATTCTCGCCAAGTATAGTTCTCAGCTTGTAGACCACTCGCTCCGTTGCACTTCTAGTGTTTGTAAATACAAGGGTTGTCCTATGTTTCCTGATTAGATCAATTAAGAGCTTGTATATTGCATTGTTCACTTTATCGGCGGGGTCATTGATGAGGTCAACCTTAGGAGTTAAGACCTTAATGTCTAAGGGTTTGGCGAAGCGGGCGTCAACGATCTTTACTTCCCTCGGCGTTCCGTCATCATTGTATCCTCCCAGGAACTTTGCCACTTCTTCTAGTGGAGCGATTGTCGCCGACATGCCTATTCTCTGCAGGGTCCCTCCATTTTCCTCTACTATGTAGTTTAGGCGCTCTATCGACAATGCTAGGTGGGACCCTCTCTTACTAGAAGCTAGCTCGTGGATCTCATCGATTATAATCCACTTCACGGTCCTTAATTTCTCCCTGAACTTTGGGGCGACTAACGCTATCGATAAGCTCTCTGGGGTTGTGATGAGAATGTGCGGTGGTTTCCTCAGCATTTTCTGTTTCACACTTTGAGGGGTGTCACTCGTTCGGACCATGACCCTTATGTCTTCAATCTCGTACCCCATTTCTTCGGCGACTGCTTTTATCTCCTCTAATGGTACGATTAGGTTTCTATACATGTCATTGTTTAACGCTCTGAGTGGTGAGACGTAGACTGCGTATATGATGTCCTCGAGTTCACCCTTCTCTGACAGCTTCAATAACTCGTCGATTATCGATGTGAAGGCTGCGAGGGTCTTTCCAGTACCTGTTGGACTGGAGATCAATACGTTGTAGCCCTTCTTGATTAGTGGTATGGCCTCCCTCTGAGGCACGGTGAGTTCACGATACTTACGTCTAAACCATTCCGCTACGTACGGTCTCAGCATCGATAGCACTTTCTCGTCTCTTGTTGACAGTAGTTGCCGCATTACTCCGGGTGCCCCCATACCATTTGCGTTATGTGAAGTTTATAGGCTAGGAAACTTGTAATGTGGATATTGTTCCACATTAGTTGTTATAGTGGAATAAACATTAATCTCTCATTTAATGCTTATATTCCAGATCTTACCTGATCAACGAGGTGTATTTGTATACCTGGGCAAGGGTGATATAGAATGCAGTCTGAACTAAACCCGGGATCCATTATCCAGTTCCAATACATAGATCTCGCTGGCTTCCTAAGGGGCCTCGAAGTAAGGTATGAGGGGGCCTTCGAGGCCGCATTTGATGGAAGTAGCGTTCCTGGCTTTAGGAGTATCGAGGACAGCGATCTACATTTGAAGGGGGACCAGGAGACCCTTAGGAAAATACCATGGGCTGAAAACTATTATCGTATTTTGACAAAAATTTACCGGCCTGGTGGTGAGAGATACAACAGAGACCCACGGTACATTGCAGAAAAAGTTACCAAGTACTTGGACGAACAATTCGGATTGAAACCACTAGTGGGGGTCGAGGTCGAGTTCTTCCTTCTAGACAGTATTGAGGTTGAGACCAGCACCCCACAGGCAGGATTTGGCTACAGCTTGACCTCAACTGAACATCCCTGGGAGCCAAACGCTGTAGGGATGATTAAGAAGGCATACCACGCGGTTGAACCTATCGATAGAATCGTCCACTACAGACTCCTCCTCCACAAGTATATGGAAGAAGTCGGATATACACGGGTTGAAGTCACACACCACGAAGTCGCACTAGCTCAGATGGAGGTAGACATTCAAGCAAGCACGCCATTGGTGACAGCTGACAACGTGATAACACTGAAGTGGATCGCAAGAGTCCTAGCTGAATACGAGGGTAAGATAGCATTATTCATGCCAAAACCAATCTATGGAGACAACGGCAGCGGCCTCCACATGCATATGAGCCTATGGAGGGAAGGGAAGAACGAGTTCGTTGACGAGAATGGCGAACTAACACAGATGGCGAGATCATTCATAGCGGGAATCCTGGAACATGCCGAAAGCCTCGCAGCACTAGTAGCGCCTACCACCAACAGTTATAGGAGGCTTGTCCCGGGCTACGAGGCACCAGTCTACGTTTGCTGGGGCTATCGCAATAGGAGCGCGATGATAAGGGTCCCCGCATACACTAAGGCTAGCAAGGCAAGAGTCGAGTTCAGGACTCCTGACCCATCCTCGAACCCATACCTAGCTATCGCAGCCACCATAATGGCAGGCCTCGACGGAATCCGCAAGAAGCTCGACCCTGGAGATCCCCTTGAAAAGAACGCCTACAAGCTAACACCTGAGGAGAGAAGACAGAGAGGTATCCGCATGCTCCCTAAGAGCCTAGATGACGCATTGGACGCCCTTGAATCAGATAACGAGTATCTGAAACCAGTCTTTGATAGCGACATAATCGAGGCATACATTGAAATGAAGAGGCAAGAGGCGGAGCTCATCAGGACAATACCGCATCCCTACGAGTTCCGCCTATATGGTGGCCTTTAACCTTTTTATTTTAAAAACTCCACGATTATTTCTAGGAACCAATAATTACCTCGAGATACACAATTATAATAAGGTGATAAGTATGGTTGAAAGAGTAAAAACAGGAATACCAGGGTTAGACGAGATCCTAAACGGAGGCATACCGAAGAGAAACGTAGTACTATTGAGCGGGGGACCCGGAACCGGCAAGTCGATATTCTCATACCAATACCTATGGAACGGGCTCAAACAGGGAGAACCAGCAGTATTCGTGGCACTAGAGGAGCACCCGGTACAGGTTAGAATAAACATGTCTCAGTTCGGCTGGGACATACGCCCATACGAGAGGGAGGGTGTTTTCGCTATAGTTGACGCTTTCACGAGCGGAATCGGGGAAGCTGCAAAGAAGGAGAGATACGTTGTGACTGATCCCGAAGACGTTGGACTTCTCGTAGATGTTCTAAAGCAAGCTATAAGGGATACTGGAGCCGTCCGCGTAGCAGTAGACTCTGTCTCGACACTATACCTCGCCAAGCCAGCATTGGCTAGGAGAACCGTGATGCTACTGAAAAGAGTGCTCTCGGGATTAGGTACAACTAGCATACTAGTAAGCCAAGTCTCAGTGACGGAGAGAGGCTTCGGTGGACCTGGAGTCGAGCATGCTGCTGACGGTATCATAAGGCTGGACCTAGACGAGGTAGACGGAGAACTCGTGAGGAGCATGATCGTCTGGAAAATGAGGGGAACGCGCCACAGCATGAAAAGGCATCCCTTCGAGATAACAGATAAGGGAATCATAGTATACCCAGAGAAAGTTGTCAGAATCGGTAGAGCGTTCAGAGTGGAGCCAGTATAGCAAGGCATATCTTGGACAGGCAAACACTATAACCTGTAATCAATCACACCCAGCCTGGTGCTATAATGTGAGCAAAATAGTTGGAGAATACATCACCTTTGACGACGTAGTAATAGTTCCGGGCCTTGCACCAGTTGAACCATCAAACGTCGATATAACTGGCTACGCATCCAAGAGCATAATGCTCCCCATCCCGGTTCTATCGAGTCCAATGGATACTGTGACAGAGCATAGACTGGCTATCCTACTAGCACGTATGGGAGCATTAGGAGTGATTCATCGAAACATGGATTCCGATTCTCAAGCCAAAGAAGTTCAGAAGGTTAAGAAATCTAATCCAAGCTTGTGGGCCGAGCTTCCTCGTGTCGATTCCCCTGAGGCATTGGAGGACCTCTTACTGCGACTGGAAGAAACTGATGCACGCGCCGCGATCGTCTATCACGGTGGAATGCCTGTCGGCATATACATCGAAAAGGGAGCAGACTATGCGTATTGGAGTGGTAAGGCTAAAGCCATGATCACTCTACTAGAGCTCGTGAACCCTGCCCCACTAACCGATGAGATGGGTTACTTGATGGTCGGTGCCGCGATTAGCCCCTTCGACCTGGAGAGGGCTAAGAAGCTTGAGTCTGCTGGAGTAGATGTCCTCGTAACAGATGTGGCACATCTGCATAATGAGGGAGCGATTCGATCGCTCAAGAAACTTGTCGAGAGCGTTAGTGTAGACGTCGTAGCAGGCAATATAGGAACAAGAGAGGCTGCACTAGACATTCTAACCAGGATCGAGGACGTCGCTGGGCTGAGGGTTGGGATCTCAAGTGGAAGTATTTGTAGTACGGGAGAAGTGGCAGGGGCGGCGGTCCCCACCTTACAAGCAGTTCTAAATGTTGTGAGTGCATTGAAGGAGTTAGGTCTTCACGGGAAGATCCCCGTCATAGCTGATGGTGGTATAAGGAATCCTGGAGATGCAGCTAAGGCGATAATCGCGGGAGCAAGCAGTGTTATGACAGGTAGATTATTCGCCGGCACTGAAGAAGCGCCTAGCAAGAAGATTCGGATCGGCGATAAAGTATACAAGACGTATCGTGGCATGGCTAGTAGAGGTGCTATGGAAAAGAGGCATGCAAGTGACAGGTATTCTAAGCCGAGTAAGGCTCTCGAGGAAGGTATAGAGGGACTCGTACCCTACACGGGTAGCGCTATGATAAAACTAATGGAATTAGCCACCGGCTTACAAGCCGCACTAGGGTATGCTGGTGCAGGCAATATCAGGGAGGCCTGGGAGAAGGGTAGACTAGCAAAGATAACGCCTATAGGATCTATGGAGATTAAACCCCACGATATACTAACAAAGTGAGGTGCCCGCTTTATGGTACAAGGGAAACTTCTAGGAAGCACTGGTCGAGTCATATTCCTTAGGCTTGACGAGGGTGCAAGACTCCCCCAAGCCATTGACGAGGTCCTGGAGGCCCAGAACATCGGGTTCGCAATGATCCAGGGGATAGGAGGCCTACGATGGGCAAGGGTGGCAACCTTCAGTCCAAGCGAGAACAAGTACTATTCCCACGATGTCGAGGCGGAGCCAGGACACATACTCGAACTACTCTCGTTATCTGGCAATAGCGTGTTCGGCCCCGACAACACATACTATACCCACTTACATGTTACGCTATCGAAGGATCACAATACACTATATGCAGGACACTTGATTGAAGCAGAAGTATCGCCTCTAGCTGAGATCTTCATAATTGAGGTCATTGCTCCTATCGATGAGGCCAGAAGATTATTATCAAACAGGTGGAAGAGTCAATAGCTAGGTGTTAGATAGTGGGCTATGACTTCAAGCTGAGGATGATAACGCTACACTTGGACTGTAGACGACTCGATGATCCCATGGGCGCTCTCGAGGAATACTCAACGCTGCTCGCACAGGCCGCCGATACTGTCTATGCCGAAATCCAGCTACCAGTATGGAGTCGAAGAATAGTCTTAGATTACTGTGACAAGGATATTGCAATGGGCATCATAGAGAACTATACGTTGGATGAGACCCTAATATCCCTCGGGAACTATGAAGCCCGTGCGATCGATGCAGACTTCCTAGATAGACTAACGGAGGAGGGATTCTTCGCTGCAATACTATTGAAGGAGGGTTCATGGGAGGAAGCGAGGCATGTAAGCAGGCTCATACATGCTCTAACGGAGAGTGATCCGAGCAAGGCAACGCGGATAGGAGTAAACGTTCTAGGTACTAGGATAGATACACCCTACTTCCCACTAGCAGCAACGAGGGAGCATCTGCGGGCAACAGCAGGCTTACTTTATCCCAACTACCTGCTAGGAGAATACCGAAGGGACGGGATGGATGGTCTTGTACATGGTATAGAGGAGGCTGCGAAAAAAGCAGAGGAGGGCTTGAAGATCGCAGCCAATATCCTAAAGGTAGACTCGGCAGGCGTCGATCTCAGCATATCTCCATGGATGGAGGAGTCCTCACTAGGGCTAATTGAATACGTGGCAGGCGTGAGGCTACCTGAGGCCGGATTCGCCCATGGATTGGCGCTCGTGAATAAGGCTGTCGGCATGGTTGCTTCTAACATGGAGACGGTAGGGTTTAACGAGGTACAATTACCTGTCGCCGAGGATGCAAAACTAAAGGCGCGAGTATCAGAGCTCGAGACAACTGCTAGAGACTTGGCGAGGCTTAGCGGAGTATGTCTGGCAGGTTTGGATCTCGCTGTGATACCAGCTAACATTGACTATGTAGCTGGAATCCTATTGGAGACAAGGGGCTACTCGTTAGCCAAGGGCAGGCCGTTGGGCGTAAGGATTATACCGGTTGAAGATGTAGAACCGGGCGATAAGGTATACCTGGATAAGTTCGGTGAGACGCCTGTTATGAAGCCCTAATCACTATTACACTTTATTGAGAGGAGACAGTCCTCCAGTCGTTGTAGTTTCTCTTTGTATCTTGAGAGGATCTCGCACAGGCTTGTCAGTATACTAATGGGTGCAGGGAGGATTACATGTAGCTTATCATGGGCGGCGATCTCTACATGGTATCCGCAGGGCTTCATTCTCTTATATCCGGCCCTTATGAACCCGCTTGTTACTGCGCATGAGACTACTGCCTCTGCCAGCTCTATGTCTTTCACGGCGATGTGGAGTATTGGTGGCTGCAGACTGATCCAGGTTATCCCCGTACTAGTATTATAGTTGTAGTAGTTTGTGATTTTCCTTCTACATCCTTCGGGATCATGCCATGCCTCTATTATCTTCGCGGATCTCTTACTGAAGATGTCCTCTCCGGTTAGAACGACTACTCTCCCGCTACAACTACTTGTCGTGTACATGCAGCCGCCGATTGAATTGAATTTGTAGAGAAACTCTTTGATATCATAATCTACCAGTCCCTTCTGAGTATGCTCTCTTAGTCGTTCGAGCGTCTCTTCACGATTCTTACTCCATTCACGGCATTCCAAGGCTTATAGTCCCACGGGGAGGAGGATTAATAGGACTATATTTAGCTGGACAACCTTTTATTGTGGCTAATGGCGGGGAGGAGCATGAGCGAGTACATTTACGATCCATACACCACAGTACACACCAAGCTAGCAGAGCTAGTAGCAGAGAAGACAGGCGAAGATCCTCAATTTGTATCATGGCTAATAACTGTCCCTCCGAGGAAAGAATATGGCGACTTATCCCTACCATTAATGAGATTCGCTAGAAAAACAGGCGTGAAGCCGGATGAACTGTACAGGGAGATAACAGAAGCGATAAACAAGTCCGGGTTGGACGTATCAGAGGTAAGCCTCGAAGGCGGGTACATGAACCTTAAACTAGACGTTCCTAGAATGGCTGAAAAGCTGGCTGGCCTAATCCGGAAAGGTTGGAGCGTCTCACTTCCTAGGATCGATAAGCCAAGGAGGATTGTCGTAGAGCATACAAGTGCGAACCCAATACACCCATTACATATGGGTCATGCACGGAACACGAGCATCGGTGATACATTAGCAAGGCTGCTTAGAGCTAGAGGTCATATCATAAACACAAGGTTCTACATCGATGATGTTGGGAAGCAGGTTGCAATAGCCGCCTATGGATTCAAAATACTTGGAGTCGATCCATTATCGGAGAGTAGAAAGCTAGGGATGAAACCGGATCACTTCGTGGGCTGGGTCTATGCTACGACTTTCTCGTCGATTGAAGCAGTTGATTTGAAGAAACAGCTTAATGATGCGGGTAACGATGAGGAGAGGAGTAGGCTCCAGGAGAAACTAGACGGCATTATGGCTGCGCTAGCTAGCCTTAAAGAGAGGGACCCTGGATCGTATTTTGATAAGATCTTCGAGCACGTCACTGCTACTCATGATAATGAGGCTGAGATTCAGAGGATCATGGTGAGGTATGAGAAGGGCGAGGAGCCAGAGAAGTCCTTGATACGGGGCGTTGTCGATGCAGCCCTCGAGGGTTTCCGAGAGTCCTTATCGAGGATCGGAGTTGTGTTCGATGATTGGGACTGGGAGAGTGAGCTGGTTTGGAGTAGCAGGGTTGGAAAAATTATTCAAGAAGCTAAAAATAGCAGGTATTATATAAAGTATAAGGAGGCCGATGCTATCGACATACCCAAGATAATCAAGGAACTACTTCAAACCGATGAAGAAGCTAGGAAGAAGATCAAGCTGCCACGGGGATGGGAGATTCCTCCACTAATACTTGTCAGGTCGGATGGAACAACCCTATACACTACTAGGGATATGGCTTACACTCTGTACAAGTTCGAGGCTTTCAACGCAGATGAAGTCATAAACGTGATAGGAGCCGATCAAAGGCTTGCTCAACTACAGCTCAGACTTGCACTACTAGGGCTGGGATATAGGAAGGAAGCGCTAAACCTCATACATTATGACTATGAAATGGTACGCTTGCCAGGAATACGAATGAGTGGTAGAAGGGGTAGATTCGTTGATATGGACTCAATACTTGACTCGCTAAAGATAAGGGCGGAGGAAGAGGTACGTAAGAGGAATCCCGATGCTGATGCGGCGTGGATTGGGAGAGTCTCTGAACAAATAGCTGTGGGCGCATTGAGGTTTACGTTGATTAGAACGAGCGCCCCTAGACCAGTAGTTTTCGACCCAGAGAAGGTGTTGAACCTCGAGGAGAACACGGGTCCCTACCTACAGTATACTCACGCTAGGGCCTGTGGAATAATGAAGAAGCATGGTAGCATAGACTTTGAGTCAATCAACTACGAGGCCTGCAACGAGAGTAGAAGGAGGAATCTATTATTGATGACCATGAGGTATCCCATGGTTGCGGCTAAGGCGGCTGACGATATGGCTCCTGAAGATTTGGCAACATACCTCTTGAAGTTGGCCGACGAGTTCAACAGTTGGTATCAAGTGGATCCCGTCATTAGGGAGCCGGATGTGGGGGCTAGAGAGTGTAAGGCTTTGATAGTCGATTACTTCAGGCAGACTATGAAGCATGGCTTGGAACTCTTGGGCGTGCCTGCTCCCGAGAGAATGTAGTTTTTCTGGGGCGAGGACTGCTGAAGTGGAGGCTACCATCTAGGCGATGGATACTCGGAGAGGTCAGCCTTAAAGGAATCATGGAAATAGCTATGGGACTGCACACCGCTAATGTTGGCGATTTCTTCAACATACTACTAATGGCAACCTTCACTAAGTTTCTAGTCGAGCGCCCCGAAGCACTAGCATTACTGCCTAGCTTAGCGGCTATGAGGGGAGCCATCGTCACTAGTATGGCGTCTCGCGTCTCTACTAGCCTCCATCTGGGTGTCCTTGAAGCGTCAACGGTTAAGGTGTTGAAACGAGAACTACCCACATTGATTGTGCTGGCGCTCTCTACAAGCGTCTACGCTGCTATAATTGTGGCGCTTAGTTCTGGTTACCCGGTTAGTGTAGAGGTTAGCATAGCGGCCCTATCCGGGTTTATATCGATCCTCTTCTTGGCGCCAATAAGCGCATACATTGCTACACTAGGGTTCAAGAGGAACTTGGATCCAGACCGGTATATGGCTCCAGTATTAACAGTTATAGGAGACATCTCCACGTCCCCCACCATAGTTGCTGTAGTCCTGTTGTTGAACGCAATCCCTTATGATGAGGCTATTATTGCATTATCTGTTTCCTACGCTTCCATCGCGTTATTTTTCATCCTCATAAGGGGCTTCCCAGGGAAGAAACGCCTCTTGTATGAATCCCTTAGTGCGCTGGGAATAGTTGGTTTCCTAGAAGCATACGCTGGCAACTCCCTCGTTGGATACTCTACTATACTGCTCGCGGTAGGAGTATTGCACGCTATTCCCAGTATAATGGAGGATGTAGGTGCTGCCGTCAGTGTTACAGCATCGAAGCTCTCGACGTTATCACACCTGTACGGTATGCAGGACACATTGAAAATGACGCCTGCAATTGTTTCAGAAGTCCTTTTGGGTAGTATAACGCCGCTATTAGTGCTATCCGGAATCGCAATAGGAACGGCTGGGATAGCAGGTGTGTCAGCTCCCGTTCTACAGGTGGTGTCGATCGTACTAATCAGTGGCTTGCTGGGCATCTTCATATTCTCGATTATGGCGCTTTCTCTTGTCTATCTAAGCTTTAGTGTGGGTGTAGATCCCGATAACGTGGTGGTTCCCCTGCTAACGTCCATTGTTGACGCCTTAACTATCCCGTTGATCGTTGGTGTTTCAGCCTTACTTGTTTGAGGTGCGTGTACATGGGTGTGAGGAGTACAATCACTCTGGAAGGCTTCCGTCGCCGACAGATATTCTATGTATCTGGCATTATCCTGTCTGGTATGATCGGGTCTGTCTTAGCTTACGTGTACTTGCCTAGTCCCCTATCCACTTATTCTCTGGCCTTCTTGGCTCTCGTGTCCATCGCTTTGGCGATAGGTTATTGGTTCTTCTCAGTGAAGCCTAAGTTAGAGGCTGCCAGCGCTCTAACATCTTTATGTGAGAATGTGGTGTTTGTTCCCAGAAGACATAGTTTCATTTGTTATAACAATATTATTTATTGTTATAACTATGCAACTTCGAGATACTACGCCATCATAGTAAGGAACAAGCAGAGCGTCAGAAGTATATCAAAATGGACCCCCCTCGATTACTATTGCGTAAAGTACAAAGGTGGAGAGTTAAGGGAAGAAAACGAAGTGAGTATCTATATTGGATCTTTCGAGTCGTTAACCGCGAATCCAAACGAGATCTTAATAGGCGATGGAATGATTCTAGTTAGCAAGGAATTAGGTAGGCTGCTGGAGAAAGTGAACAACCTTGGAGAGGACGCTTAGATTAGTAGTCATAACATATACAATTATCATGATAGTAGCCCTCACAGCACTGCCGATCTCAACTCATGAGTATACTGTTGAACTATATGGACCTCTTCCCAAGGAGTTCACTGGTATCACTAGAATCCTATACTATGATAGTACAGGTAGCGGTGAAGAGGTCATTCTGAGGACTTCGACAAGCAATGGCGTAGTTTTCGCAATGATCGACAGCAATGGAACGGTTAACTATTCCATTCTTAATGGAGCTGTTGATATCCTTTCAGCCTGTAAATCAGAGAGTAATGCAGTGCTATTAGTCAAAGACTCACAGCTGGGGGCTGCGTTAGTCTTGTACCCGGAGGGGAACATTGTAGGGTTAAACTTAGGCAGCAGTCCCTTACCTATCGAATCTGGTAATGTCTATTGCGGGAATACTACAATTGTAGTAGTATCAGGATTCGCCGATAAAACATACGTTATTAATATTAATTTAGCTGATAACTCCATTGATAGTTCACTTGTAATTCAAGGGAAGTATTTGACCTCTTCTTCCTCAGGCAAGGAAATAGCCATTGCGATAAAATATAATAGATCAATAATTATTTCTAATTATGATACTGTTTCGGGCGAATTCACAAGCTCTTATCGTGTAAGAGTAGAGAAAGTATATAAGCTCCTCTATACCGATAAACTCTACATAATAGGCATAAATGGAACTAGGACTATCATAACCAGTCCACAGTCAAACGTCTCATACATTATAAATTATAATAATATTAGTGCACCAGAGGTTGAAGTAATCAAAGCAGTCCGCGGCCGCATAGTATTCTTATCGAGACCCCCTGCTGGTTGGATGCAAATCGTTGAGATAGCCGGCGGGAAGATTGGAGTCGTTGAACTGATGTATACACAGATGTATTCATTCGAGGAGGCTGGCGATTTGAAGGATGGATTCTTCTGGACTCTAGGACTAATATACAATAATTCATTAAAAACAATAACTATAAACAAGGTGTACTTGGACAGCTACGCACTGGTCGGGACGCCTGAAACCATTCTTGCGGCGAAAAGAACGGATAACGTTCCACGCATAGTTTCATTGAATAGCCACTACCAGTATACCAGTATAAAGGTAAATGGTGTAAACATAAAGTTAAATGAAACCCGTATCAACATAACACAAACACATAGCTTGGAATTACCTGTAAAAGAATACAGAGAATCCAGGGATTCAGTTAGAAGCCTGTTAACATACACTGCTATAATCCTACCTTTTACGCTACTGGCTTTTTCGGCATCAGCTAGATACCTGGGCTCTAAAGATTTATCTTCTTAAACCAGAATATTATACAGTAGGCGGGGACCTCTCCCCGCAGACGCCCGCGTAACCGCGGGAAGGTATGAAGCGGGGTTCCGCAGGGCGCGTTCACACCCTATAAAATTAAACTTTGGATATCATGTGCCTGAGATAATACTCCTCAAACAGTATGAATCGTATTCACTTATTGAGCTACAATAGCAGTGAGTGAATTCTCTCCTGAGTGAGTTTTGTTTGCGTGAGGATGTAGTGCCCGGTCCCGGCTTGAGGGCCCTGCGGGGCCTCTCGGACCCCACTGGGTCCCCCAACGCGGCCGGCTTAACTGCCGGGTTCGATATGAGTCCGGGTGTTTCCCGGCCGCTATGGCCGGGCCGGGCATGTAAGATGAATGTCTGGGTCCGGGTTTTAAGCTTTGCTCTCAAGGTCCAGGGTAGTTTTGGGGTGATACCGGGCTCTATCTCTGATACCCTCCCCGGGACATAGATTTAGTGTTGGAGCTGATTCCAAGGGGTGCTATAATTGGTGTTCGGGATAATCAAGAGACTACGGGGAAAGGTTGCCTGGAGTGACGAGGACGTTGTCAACCCAACCGCGGGAGTCCCTGGAGACGAGTTCGAATTCGACTTCGACGGTATTCTAGCACAGCTATCTGTAGCAAGGGATAGAGCCAAGGAGGTATACTATAGGATAACAGACGAGATCGACAACCTCCACAGGAAGCTACACGAAGCCATCAAGAAACACGACAGGGACACGGCGGAAATCGTCGCTGCAGAAATGGTTGTGAAGAAGAGGCACCTGAAGGTGCTGATCGCGTACATTAAGCTGTTAGAAGCAGCGATATCAAGGATAAAGACCACGAGAGACTTCACCGAGATAGCAAAGATCTTCGCCTCAGTCAACCTGATACTGAAGAACATGGAGTCATACATGTATGACTCACCAGAGCTGACAGCTGTATTCGCCCAGTTCGCCACCGCCGCCCAGAGTATAGTATCACAGACCACCGTGCTCTCCGAGAGCGTGCCTGTGCCAAACAGCATAGCGGAACTAGATCCAGAGGTGAAGAAGCTACTAGCCAACGCCTTCGAAGAAGCGGAGAGAGAAACAAGGAACCTAGCACCAAGCATACCTGACCATGTGGCTGCAGACTACGAGATACTCGAGAACAGGCTACTAAACTACCTGAGAATGACCGGTGGAGTACTAAACGTTAGAAGAGCAGCGGCCGAGCTAGGAGTTTCACCGAGGATAATCAAGGAAGTCCTCTATAGGCTGGAGCAGAAGGGAATTGTTAGAATTACTTCAAAGACGAGGAGCTACGAAGACCTCGTCGCCTAACCAAATCCATTATTCACCATTTTAGGGGTGGGTGGCGGTGATAAGTAGGGCAGTCCAGGTATTAGAGGATGCTGTCAGAAAGCATGCACTCGCAGCTATGGCTGCAGAGAAGAGGGGCGACTACGAGATAGCCCTCTATAACATGAAGAAAGCTGTCGAAATACTTGAAAACATAATAAGAAATTACCCTGATCATCCTATGATAAGCCTCTACATAAAGAGCCTAAAACAGTACAAGCTCAAGGTAAAGCAACTAGAATCCAAGCTACTACCGGCAAGCGGCGGTCCCGGAGAGGAGGAGTACAGGGTAGAGATACGAGATGGTAAATCACCCGACCTGCCGCCAGAGTTCGTACTAAAGGAGAAGCCAAATGTAACATTCGACGATATAGCCGGGCTAGAAGACGCGAAAGAGGCTATAAAGGAGGCCATAATTTACCCGATCAAGAGGCCCGATCTCTTCCCCCTGGGATGGCCGAGGGGCATACTGCTATATGGGCCTCCAGGAACCGGTAAGACGATGCTAGGCGCTGCCGTCGCTAATGAGGTCGATGGCGAATTCCTCTATGTAAGCGCGGCTAGCATAATGAGCAAGTGGCTAGGTGAGGGTGAAAAGAACGTAAAGAGGCTATTCGATTATGCCCGAAAGAAGGCCGAGCAGGGCACACCCGTCATTATATTCATCGATGAGATAGACGACCTATTGGGCGTGCACTCCAGCGAGGTTGGAGGAGAGGTCAGAGTAAGGAACCAATTCCTAAAAGAGATGGACGGGTTACAAGACAAAGGAAAGAAGCTTCACGTCTACGTAATAGGAGCCACCAACAAGCCCTGGAAGCTAGACGATCCATTCGTTAGGAGATTCCAGAAGAGAATATACGTTCCGCTCCCGAACAAGGAAGCTAGAAAGAAGCTGCTTGAGATGCTCACCGCTAAGATAAAGCTTGCAAGTGATGTGGACTTAGACAAGCTAGCGGATATGCTGGAAGGATACAATGGCAGCGACATTAAAGACATAGTGTTCGACGCCTACATGAGGACGGTCAAGGACTACTTCAAGAATGGCAGCGAAGGAGACGGTCCAAGACCCGTGTCAATGAGAGATTTCGAAGAGGTAATCAAGAGGAGGAAGCCGAGCGTTAATCCAGAAAGCCTTAGGAAGCTCGAGGAGTGGAGGAGGAAGTTTAACGCGGTTTAACCGCCACCACCCCTAACGCCCTCCTATCAAAATACCTTACAATAAATCCTGCCTTTTCTAACCTTGAAGACACTTTCCCTGGCAGGTTAATTTTCCTCAGTTTTCCAGGGGTCCCCGTATAATGGAATAGGACGCCGCCCGGCTTCAGCACCCTGTATAGTTCTCTGTAAAATGTTAAACCATAGAGGTCGCCTGTTGAGGATGTTAATCTCGGCGGGTCGTGTATTATCCTGTCAAAGGACTCGTCGTCCAAGCGTGGTAGCACTTTTGTTGCATCTTCATGGATTATCCTTATTCTTTCATCACTGAGAAGCCAGCTCCATGGATTTCTTTCAGCCAGGTATAGTACTGCATCATCTACTTCGATGGTTACGACGCTTGCTGCACCCTTCTTAACAGAGTATATGGCTGTATAGCCTAGCCCGGTGCACACGTCTAGCACTCTCACGCCTGGCCTTATCCGTGCGGCTCTGATCTTAGCTAGCGTATCTTTTTCGGGATCAGTGTTTGTGATTCGGTGCATATGGATTCCATTGATTTCGATTGTCGGTGGTTTCCCAGGCGCGACAGGTAGGAGCTTATAGTAGCCCTTCCTTCTAACTTCAAGGGGTATGAGAATTCCCTCGTCTAGCATGTACATTTTATCACTATCAGCCGCCTTCCTTACATCATTGATGCTGATACTGTATTCGGAGCCCTCGCTTTTGAACACGACTTCATCTAGTTCTACAACTATGCTAACCTCCAGTCCCGGGTAGGAGAGCTTCATCACACTACCTGGCTTTCGTTGGATTATCTCCTCGGCTATCCATTTGTCTATTACAGGTTTCCGTATTGGCTGGAAGTCGTACACCCTGAGCCCTTTCACTTGTACATATTCACCCGCGATTACCGCAGAATACACTTTTATCGTTTGAACCTTTAATATCCCTCACAATTCTACTAAGTGGACGGATACATTCTCAGGGGTGACTATGAAATGATTATGAAGTACCTGGAGGAAGAGGAAGAAGAGTACTGGGAGGAAGAAGAGGAATGGGATGAACTAGAGGAAGAATGGGAGGAGATAGAAGAGGAGGAAGAGTGGGAGGAGGAAGAGGAGGACGAGTTCTGGGAGGAAGAGGAAGAGTAGTACTAAATTATACTTATAATTTTTCCTCTTAAATCGAAGAATGTTGAATCTTCTATCTCCACAATGGCCCATTTACCTAGGAGATTCATGCCATCGTTAATCACTACTGGGAAGTAGTTGTCTAGTCTCGCGACTATGCTGTTCTCTCTAAATCCTCTCTCAACGAGTAGGCCTGTTACTCTCTTCCCGACGTATGATCTATGTATTTCTAGAGTAATTTCTTCTATAACTTTAGAGAGTATTTTTGACCTCTTCTTCTTTACACCGTCGGAGACTTGTTTCATCGATGCCGCCCTAGTGTGGGGCCTCAAACTATACTGTGCCAGGTGAACGCGTTCAAACCTTAGTTCTTTAACTAGTTTCACCGTGTTGTTAAAGGCTTCCTCGTCTTCACCTGGATGACCTACTATGATGTCGGTAGCAAAGAGGGATTCCGGATAATTCCTCTTGATCAAACGATGTAGTTCTTTGAAATCGCGCACAGTGTATTTCCTTCCCATGATTCTCAACAGATTATCGTCTCCCGTTTGCACTGGTATGTGGAAGAACTTGTATATCCTGTCATCTCTGTACGCCTCTATCAAGTCCTTTCCAAGTTCAATTGCTTGTTCCGGCGTCATCATTCCTATTCTTATCCGGTAGTCGCCCTCAACTTTCTCGAGTATCATCGTTACAAGATCGGCGAGGTTGGGCCTTCCAGGCAAGTCTACGCCATAGGCCGCGATATCCGTACCGGTGAGCCTTATCTCGACGGCCCCTCCCTCGACTGCACGTTTAACGGCCTCGACTATGACCCTTGGCTTGAAGCTCCTCGGACCCATTCTTGAGAGTTTCGTGATGCAGTAACTGCAGTTGTTCAAGCAACCTTCCTGTACCATTATAGTGGCAACTAATCCCCTCCTCTTATCGACTAGTCTAGTAGGGAACCAGTCCATTTTCCTTTCAACATCGAGTAGAATGACTGGTTCCACCGTGTTAGCGGCGTAGACTACCCTGTCAACAGCCTGTGGCGCCAGTAGAGACGCGTCTGGAACCACTCTCTTAATTAAGCCAGGCCTCGTCTTAGCCAAGCAACCCGCTATAATGTACTTCTTTCCAGGCAACTGTTTCCGGAGCTTTTCAAGCCTCTCAACTATTCTCTGCTCCGTGTCTAGGCGAACTGCACATGTATTTACGATGATTATGTCTGCTTCTTCGGGTGAGGAGACGCTCGCAAACCCAGCTCTATCCAGCAGCTCGCTCATAGCTATACTCTCGAATTGCGCTAGTGCACAGCCGTATGTCTCGATGTAGTAGTTCCGCTTCACACTCCTTCCCGGCAAATTGGATGCTTGTATTGGCGGATATATTCGGTTGTATTGTCCATCGCCTGAGGATGCAGTGTATATTACTGGGAATAGTGTACATGGTTATGAGGTGCGTGAAATGACGGGAGGCGTCGAGAAGCTTAACGACTACGAATGGCTACTGAATAGGCTGTACCAGAAGGTCCCGCCTAAAAGCGGGTCCGCGGAGTATACATTGCCTGAGCCACAAGTGTTGAGGATAGGTTCACAGACAATCATACAGAACTTCCGAGAAATATCCATGAAGCTCAAGAGGGAACCCCAACTCGTTGCCAGATACCTACAGCGTGAGCTCGCAGCCGCAGGCAGCTACGATCCGGGAAGTGGCCAACTAGTACTCAACGTTAAGGTTTCGAGAAAAGTACTAGCCAAGTTCCTGGACCTGTTCCTGAAGAACTACGTTAGATGCCCAACATGCGGTAGCATAGATACGAGGCTAGAAAGGCGCGGCAGGGCTTGGATCCTGGTATGTGAAGCGTGTGGTGCTGAGCAGCCCGTCAAGCCATTCTAAAATCCCTCCGGTGTACATGGTTTGCCCATACCCCTTCTAACTGACGAGGGTGTGGCCGGAAAGGCGTCGCTCAAAGAGCTTATACCAGTCGTAAAAGCTGTACTAAGCCTCATTCCAGTAGGAAAGGTTACTACGTATGGCTCAATCGCTAATCTCCTGGGAATCCACCCTCGACTTGTTGGCAGGCTTATGGCGTTAAACGATGAACCAATTATTTATCCATGTCACAGAGTCGTTGCTAGCGATGGTTCTCTTGGAGGATATAGTATGGGGGGACCTTCTGTTAAACGAATGCTTCTGGAACTCGAGGGCGTAGAATTCGATGAGAAAGGAAGAGTTAAGAAAGAGTACATCATTGATCTTTCCGAGTTATTGAATGTGGAGCCCCACCGTAACTAGGTTTTCTACTGGTTGCCTCGCCTGTATAAGGGCTTAGATTCTTAAAGGAGACGGTATGGCACATGTTTTAGTGGTGCAACGAGCGATGCCCCAGCTGAATCCAGTCAAGTACTTGAGGAATCAAACCAACAAGGAGATATACGTTAGGCTGAAGGATGGAAGCGAGTACATTGGCCGCCTAGTAGCTACCGATCCGACTATGAACTTAGTATTAGACGATGCAAAGAGGCTTCAAGGAGGAGGTAAGGAGGTAAAAGCAGTACTCGGAAAAGTCTTCATACGCGGTAGCATGATACAATACATAAGCTTCGAGCCTGAGAAGGCGGCCTATGAAGCCTTAACGGGAGGCCAGTCCTA
>WAKH01000038.1 GCA_015523485.1 Thermodiscus sp.
ATCTCTAGCTAGGGATGTTAGGATTGCTGTTAGGTTCCTTGACAATGTGATTGATGCCAATAATCCACCGTTACCTCAGATAAAGGAGGCAACTAGGAGGACGAGAAAGGTAGGACTTGGCGTAATGGGCTGGGCTCGGATGCTGATCAAGCTCGGCATTCCATATGATGACCCCGATGCTGTTAGGTTAGCATGGTATGTATCGGAGTGGATAGCGTGGAACGCGTATATGGAGAGCGTTGAAATATCTAAGGAGAAGGGACCCTTCCCGGCCTGGGACCCCGATAAGTACAGGTGGCTTCATGAAACCCTACCTTACAAGGATGTAGAAGAATATCTCAGGATAGTGGCTGAGGAGACTGGTAGGCAAGAGTTCGTGAGACCACCCAGCGAGAACTTCAAGAGGATAATCGCCAGCAGGCCCACCGTAGACTGGGATGAAGTAAAGAGAAAGGCCAGGCAGTATGGCCTAAGGAACGCCGCTCTTCTAAGCATCGCGCCAACCGGCTCCATAAGTATAATAGCAGGAGCCAGTGCTAGTATTGAGCCCTTATTCGCGCTAGCCTTCCTTAGGAGAGTATCCGTGGGAGAATTCTTTGAAGTCGACCCCTTATTCCTAAACGAGCTAGCGAAGAGAGAAATGGACGAACCCGAGGTAATCGAGGAGATAGCTCAGACCGGCAGCATCCAGGAGTTAAAGTGGGTCCCAAGAAGCCTAAGGAAACTGTACAGGACAGCCCACGATATAGATCCAGAATGGCACCTACTCCATCAAGCAGTATGGCAGGCATGGATAGATGCTGGGACTAGTAAGACCATAAACTTAAGGCATGATGAACCCGTAGAGACCGTGCGCCGCATATACATGCTGGCCTGGAAGCTAGGAATCAAGGGAACAACTGTCTACAGGGATAGAAGTAAGAGCCAACAAGTGATTTACTTTGGTGTTAAAAAGGAAAAAGAAGAGAAGAAAGAATTTGAAGGAAAGAAAGTAGAGGACAACGTACCAAAACAGAAGATCATCGAAGTTGAGCCCCTACGTGATGACGAGCCTAGCATGATAGTTGAGCCAGCCTATAATGAAGTCCAGGAGCCTGTTATCGAGGCAAGTGAAGCCCGCCATGTTGAAGGCAAGGAGACTCGAATAACTACTGGACGTAAGAAGTTAAGGTTAGGTAAGGGGAAGATAGGTAAGATCGTTGAAGTAGTAGTTGCGGACGAGGAATATGCCGGCGGATGTCCTACATGCGATATCTAGTTTATCCCTTATTTCATATATATAATTTTAGAATTTTTATAATACTATAGTTTACTTAAGCCTTAACAAATACATACCTACGCCTGGGTGCGGTATAGATGTTAATAGAGCATCCTCACAGATTCGAAACGTACGGAGCAGTCAGGATATACGACGTGATAAAGGTACTAGAGCTAGACGCAAGCGGCTATAGAGGACATAGGGGCTCCTATACTTTGGACTGCACTATTACTGAAAACATTGCTGCTCAAACAGCAATAGTCATACCTGTCAAGAACGAGGATCTCTTGACACTCGAAGGAGTCATATCCGCGGTCCCCCACTTGAGCCCCATAATATTGGTGTCTGCATCCTCTAGAAAACCAGCAGATAGATACAGGTATGAGGTAGAGTTGGCACGGTCAGTCCATACAGCTACTAGGAGGAACATCGTGGTTGTACACCAGCATGACACAGTATGGGGTGAGGTTCTCGCAGGTACAAGCCTCGAGCAAATGATAGACAAAGATACAGGAACCATAAAGAAAGGCAAAGGAGAGGGCATGTTACTCGGAGTACTAGTAGCGGCGGCACTCGGAATGAAATATGTCGGATTTATTGATAGTGACAATTACGTTCCTGGAGCGGCCCATGAATACGCTTGGATATACTATTCTGGATTCTCACTTTCCACAACTCCATACACAATGGTCAGGATAAAGTGGCCCTTCAAAGGAAAACTAGCGGCAAGCGATGTTTACCTAAGACGGAGGGGCAGGGTTTCTATGACAACTAACTCTATCATGAACTATGCTCTCACATTAAACAAGAAGGTGGAGACAGACATTATTCAGACAGCTAATAGCGGAGAGCACGCGATGTCTATCGAGCTGGCATTGAAAATGAAATGGGCAAGCGGCTTCGCAGTGGAACCATACCAGCTCGTAGACCTCCTTGAGAAATGTTATCTGGGATTATCAAACGGAGACTGCAATATGCTACCTGAAGGAATATCCATATACCAAATCGAATCGAGGAATCCGCATATCCACGCAGAAAGGGGCGATGAACACATTGTAGAGATGACGGCGACAAGCCTAGGAACAATATATCACTCGAAGCTAGCCGACGAAAAAGTTAAGACAAGGATCACTAAGATACTAAGAGAGTACAACTGGGAAGATGACCCCCCGAAACCAGTAGCCTATGATCCTTCAGGAGTAAATCCAGAGAAAGTGTTCATGGAAGCGGTTTCCCTGAGCAACAACATTTATTTGATGAAAGTATTATAAATCTATTATAAATTTTAGATCAATAGATGTGATTCGAATTTCCGAACCATAGGAGAGGCGAGCGATTACTAATTGCTCAACTCGCCGATTCACTACTGCGATAAGTAGATTGGTGCGGCCGCCGGGATTTGAACCCGGGATCGCCGGCTTGGGAGACATGCAAACGATGGTAAAGACACCCTCTAAACAGAGTGGAAATTCCAACGAATCGCTGTCTCCCCGCGAGACCGATTCTGGTGGAACACTACCCTGGCCCCC
>WAKH01000039.1 GCA_015523485.1 Thermodiscus sp.
CGCTCGAACTAAGAGGCACTGCGTCAGCATTCCTCAGCCTCTCATGGACAATACCAGCTGGTGGCGGTAGAGCGGTAGGAGGCTGGCTACTCGATAAGGACCTCGAACTCCCACTACGAGCTACAGCGGTCTTCTACACAATAGCACTAACGATACTCGCTACAGTCTTCAAGGACGAGGTTAGGGGCGGGGAGGAGGATACTGTTGGGATGACTCACTGAATAGCTACTTCTGGCTCTCTAATCTCGTCGGGGACCTTCTTCACCCTGAATACTCCAATCCTCCAGTTTTCGTCGGAGAATGGATCTTCAGGCTCTATCACCTCGAGGAGATCTGCTTCCCCGCCTAGATCCTCTAACACATACTTGAAGTCCTCTACCCAATCATTTATCCCACAGGTCAAGCAGAAGCTTCCGTCAAACTCCACTACTACCATATCTCCACTTATCTCCACTAGCTTGGCGACGCTCTCAGGAGCACGATACCTGTTGTATACTTCTATCCCCTTGTCTATGAACCTCTTCAGTTTCAGACTCACACTCTCCAATGCAGGGTCCCTCTAGACGTGAGAGGCGGGTAAAGGATAAATCGACTCCATTTATACATGGAGAACTCTTTCCTTCAGCTTCCTCCAGGGCTCATAACATATCCTCTGGAATACTAACTCTACGCTCGGCCAGTCCAGCTTTGATAGCACTTCGAGTCCCTTGCCCGGTGGCTTGTAGGCTATGTATGCGTCTTCGTATCCACAGGCCGCCCTGGTAATCTTTCTAAGAACACGATGACCATAGGCTGCCTCGACCTCCGGGTACGTTACAACATCGTAGCCTATACTCTTGAACATACGAATGCTCGGTTCATTGCCTCCAGCGATCGTGGCCATGTATGCCTGGCTATCGGTCACTTCTTCAACGCTTAAGACCAAGGCTCTTCCAACGTACTCATTCCTGGCCCAGTCCGCCACCACAACATAGTAGACTACTGTAGCCTGGCCCCCTTCAACAGTAGGCAGATTATAGTAGATCACCGCCCCCGCGGGTTTATCGTCGAGTAGTGCTACTAAGTGGTTTGCCACCCCGCTCCTCAACGCCTCCATGGCATAGTAGGCGTGCCAATCTCCCATCGCATCCCTTAGCAACTTCTCTACTACTTCTAGGCGGTCCTCTTCTATTGTCAGCGTCATCTCCGCCCCCATCTAATAACGCATATTTTAGGGGTTATATTGTAGTAATTGAGGCGATCCCACCTTTATTATACGATCTAATAGTTAAACGATATTTATCATCACAATACACTAGTTCTATTGAACCCTATACTATACCGGTGGTCTTCATGTCAGATAAGGAATCATACATTATTGTGAGCATGAGCCCCCTCCCAGAGTCCTTCATGAAGGCCTTATTCGCCCCCTACTCCAGCCAGCTCGACAAGCCGATCGAAGTGATCGCCGTCTCGCCTAAAGACAGCATGGAGAAGATTAAGGAGGCTCTTGAGAAAGCAGACGTAGTAATTGGAGACTACTCCTTCAGCCTCCCAATAACCGCTGAGATGTGCGAATATATGAAGAATGTTAGATTAATCGCCCAGCCAAGCACCGGCTACGACCACATAGACATAGAGGCATGTGCCAAGAAGGGGATTCCAGTAGCAAACGTAGGCGAGGCAAACGCCGTATCCGTTGCCGAGTACACGATCATGACAGCCATAGCATTATTACGTAGGCTCATCAAGGCACACCTAGACGTCTCTGAGGGCAAGTGGAGCCAGTGGGAGCTCATGGAGCTGGGGACATATGACCTATATGGTAAGACGTGGGGGATAATCGGGTTCGGCCGAATCGGGCGTGAGGTTGCTAAGAGGCTTAGGGGCTTCGACGTCAAGATACTATACTATGACAAGTATAGGTTACCGGAGGAGAAGGAGGCAGAGCTAGGAGTCAAATACGCTCCTCTACCAAAGCTCCTAAAACTAAGCGACATCGTCTCAATACACGTCCCCTTAACCAGTGAGACCGAGAAGATGATCGGCGAGAAAGAACTGAGACTGATGAAGCCAACAGCCATATTGATCAATCCATCGAGGGGCGAGATCGTCGATGAAGAAGCACTGGCAAGAGCATTGAGTGAAGGATGGATTATGGGAGCCGCAGTAGACGTGTACTCGGTCGAGCCACCGGGGACCGATCATCCACTGATCAAGTTGAAGAACGTGAACATCATTAGGACCCCACACATTGCTGGCGCAACCACTGATGCACGTTCAAGGATAATCATGACAACGATAGAGAACGTGGTTAGAGTCCTAAAGGGCGAGCCGCCGATTAACGTGGTGAACATGTAAGGCGAGGGAGATGTCGGCGGGCATATCATTCGGAGAATACCTCGTCAGGTTCCTGAAGGCCATAGGCGTGAAACGGGTATACGGCATAATAGGGACAAGCGTCGTAGACTTCGTGGACTCGCTGTACGAGTACAAGAACGAGATCCGTTATGTATCGGTACGCCATGAGCAGGTAGCAGTAGCTATGGCAGACGCCGAGTACAGAACAACTGGTAACCTGGCAGCCGCCCTGGTACACGCTGGACCCGGATTCCTCAACTCAGTGATAAACCTAGCAGTAGCCTACAAGGACAGGGTCCCTCTAATACTCATATCCGGTGGAGTGAAGAGACGCCTCTATGGTACAGACTCGTGGCTAGAAGTAGATCAACAGGCGATAGCAAAGCCCATAACGAAGGCCTCCATCCGTATAACTAGCCTCGATGGTGTTGGAGGGACCCTCCGTAACCTTGTGGGCCAAGCTCTCTCTCCGCCGAAGGGACCCGTACTCCTCGAGGTTCCCGAGGACCTATGGACTAAGACTGGTGATTTCGAACCACTGCCGGGAGGCCTTGAGGAACTAGTTCCCGAACCCACGAAGCCTAGCAAGGACTCTGTTGAGAGAATAATACAAGCTATGATGAGAGCCGATAAACCAGTTATCTACGCCACTGGCGAATGCCTAGGTGATGACATAACGCCGATTCTAGACGAGATTGCTGAGAGGCTTGGAGCCTACGTTATAACTAGTGGTAATGCTAGAGGGGCCTGCAACGAGTTCAATCCAAGATGTCTTGGAAGAGTAGGTTTCGGCGGCGGCTCTTACCCAGCGGATAAGGCCCTTGAGATAGCCGACGTCATGCTTGTTCTAGGAGACGAGCTTGACGACATAGCCACCTACGCGTATACCCTATATCCGGAGGGAGACTTGATAATAGTATCTGAGAACCCGGTTGTCGAGAAGAGGCCCATATACATATCCCATTTGGTCCGCGCCTCACCCTACTATACGGCCCTAATGATGCTGGAGGAGCTGAGAAAGGGCAATGTTAGGAAGGAGAACAGGGATTGGGACAATGAGATAGCCCGTTACAAGATGGAATGGGATACAATGCTCAACGAGGCACTATCACGCAAATACACAGAGTATGTTAACCCATCACTCTTCTTCAAGAGGCTATCCGAAAAGCTCAAGCCAGACGACATCATAACAGGAGGCCAAGGGACCCACATCGTCTACACCTACGACTTCATAAAGATATCAAAGCCCGGAAGATTCCTGGCAGCCACAAACCTCGGAGCGATGGGATACGCGTTCCCAGCAGCCCTCGGGGCAAAGATCGCAAACCCCGAGAACGAAGTAATTGCGGTAGTAGGAGATGGAGAGTTCATGATGACCGTGCAAGACCTTGAAACCGCTGTTCGTGAAAACATCCCCGTGAAGGTCGTAGTGGTAAATGATAACTCATACCGAGTCCTATACCTAAGGCAGACTATCCAGAAGAGGGGGAGGGTTTACGGGACCCTCCACACTAATCCGAGCTTCGAGGCACTCGCCAGAGCATTCGGAGCAGAGGGAACCACTGTTTCAAGCAATGCGGAGATCGATGACGCTATCGAAGAAATGCTCGAGTCCAATAAACCATATGTCGTCGATCTAAGGATAAGCCGAGAAGACCTGCCCCCACTAAACCTCGAGGGCAGCTTGAGGATGAGTGGTGGATAAATCAATCTCAATAAAGAATACATTCAGAGTATAGTGTATAACCGTATAATCTCGTCCCACCAGTCTTTTTTACCAGGTGGATAAAGGTGCCCAATAAGGGACCCGGCGTTATCCTTATACTTATCCTAATGCTATCATCGCTTCTCCCAGTAGTCCCACATGCTGAGGGGCAGGGCTACTCATGGATTAGGGAGTGCAGCGTGTATATCGTAGCCGTTTCCAGCGGTGGAGGAGGCGTTGCTGGAAACCTTACAGTTAGGGTTGCTTATCCAGGCTCTGGTAGAGTATACATCTCAACAAGCCCAGCTTCCATGGTAGACACACAGGGTAGTGCAAGGATAGCAGCGTTTGCCGCAAGCCTTCTGGCTGGTGTTGATATGACTCAGTATGACTTCTTCTATGACATCCAGTCCGATTCTATCATAATAGGTGGTCCAAGCGCGGGCTTCGCTATGGCTCTAGCCACCCTGCTTGCTTTGGAGAACGTTACTTGTGGACGATACTTTGCTGTGACTGGAATGATTCAGCCTGACACCAGTATTGGACCTGTTGGCGGTTTGAAGGAGAAGCTTGAAGCGGCTTCCAGCGTTGGAGTCAAACTATTCATGATACCAGCTGGCCAGGAGGTGTATACATACTACCAGACTAAGTATGAGAGGATCGGGCCCTTTGTGAGGGTCGAGAAGGTCCCTGTATCGGTTAACTTAACCGAGTACGGTTCAGAGCTTGGTGTCAGGGTTGAGAGTGTAGCATCTCTCGAGGAGGGCTTCAGGCTTGTCGCTAACAGGTCGATTACTACTCCAGCTAGTGACGTCACCATCCCAGAATACGCTAAGGACGCTATCTACTCCTTCATAGAGTATGCTAACAGGACTGTGAATAACATAGTGTCCAACCTAGTGAACGCGGATAACTCCTACATCAAGAAACTGGTTGGCAATGCAACAAGCGCCATAAACGATGCAAAGTCACTCTACGATAATGGGCTAACGTACCAGGCCGCGTTAAGGGCCGTGAACTCCCTAGAATACGCCTTCACCGCCATGTACGCTGACCAGGCTATAGAGAATAGTTACAAGATTACAGGTATCGTGCAGGAGGTTAACGCGACGATAAACGCCACATACAACGAATTATCCCAGCAAACGGCGGGGCTAACGCCATTAGAGGTTGAGACGCTCGCGAAGGCTTGGGCGAAGCTCGCTATCGGAGCCTACTATTACCAGTTGGCTGTCAAGATGCTCGACGTGAAGGGCGGTGAGTACTATCTACCCATATCTTTCGGAGGAGTCGATCCAACACCCTTGCAATACCTAAGCGAGGGTAAGGTATTATCGCTCTGGGCGGAATTCTGGTATAACCTAACTAAGGTAATACCCAGCCAGGGACCCGGAGTATCTGAGTCTAGGCTTGAACAGGTATCGAGGCTGTTAGAGGCGGAAGCTAGGAGTACAACGGCCTACCTTCAAACACTACTACAGGAGGCTGGAGCAGATACTGGTAAAGCCGAACTACCACTATTCCTATCGGAACAGGCACTTACAACAGATAACCCAATAGCTAGGATTGGCTTTTCAATAGAATCCATCGCGCTTACAACAGCGGTTATCCACGACACCTTCACGCTGGATCCTGTTAGGACGGCTACACAACTGTCAACGTTGGCTTCAACACTCTACAAGAGGGTTGATGGCGATTCCATCCAGATACCATTACTGTTGGGGGTCGTATACCACTCGGATAATGCAAAGACCTCGGTACTGGCATCTAGCAGGGCTGTACTCTACGGCTGGTTGGCATGGGAGCTATCCAACAGTAACATCACATCTACAACTACCACCATGCCACCGGTCAGTGAGACTACTACTACGCCTATACAGAGCCCGTCTCCGACGAGCACTACGCCCCAGCCTACAACGAGTGAAACAGGGAACGAGCACGCAATGAGCCCAGCATACCCATTGGTAATGGGTGTGATAGCGATTCTCAGCCTCTTCCTCGGAATCATCATAGGTGGATTGACCCTGAGGAAGTAGGCGGCCTAAGTGGGGGTGAGCAATTTACCTCCTCATCGCTTTTCTAGCGCTCGGATCCCGACTCTACAGCATCGCCGCCAATTATTGAATAG
>WAKH01000040.1 GCA_015523485.1 Thermodiscus sp.
CGCGGAGGCTTCTGACCTCATCTATTAGTTGCCTCCTTTGGGTCTTGACCTCAACAATTTTATCTCGAAGTTCTTCTGCTTTTTTAAGTAGTGTTTTTTCGTCTATTTGGGTTTCAAGTCGCTCCTCGCCCAACCCTAGCCATCACCTTTTGACGCCGTTTGCAGGGGGATCACAGCGCCCTTAGGCGCCATAAGGGGGTCTGTGTCATTGGGGTTATAATGCTTAATCTAAGATTCTTCACGCTATCCTCGTCCATATTCCGCGTCTTCATCTTCTTCTATTTCAATACTTGGCTCTTCACCCTGACTCACTATCTGTAGAACTTTAGCATAAACGAGTTTAAGGAGATCCTCATTGTAGATTGAAACTGGCAGAATTTCACCGATAAAGCCTGAGTCCCTTACAGCTGCCGCTAAGTGGAGTGCCAACAGTTTGATATTATAATCGATGCGGGGCACGTCTTCAATAAGGGATTCAAGGTATCCCTCCTCGCTTAGGCGCGGTATTAGCTCGTCAACTATTTCAGGCAGCAATAGATCTGATTTAGTAGCCACGTTTACCTGTGGAAGACCCATGCGGACTGCAACGCTTGATGATAGCGATAGTGCTGATACTATGGAGAGGGGATCTTCGAAGAATGGTGCATCTATTAGGAAAAGTGTTACGGCCGGATCCTCCCCAACGATTGTGTTAATTATCACGGGTCCACTTGATCTATATGCGAACAACTCAAGCTGACCGGGAGTATCTATGATTGTGATATCTGCAGAGTACTTGTCAATCTCACTTTTTATCTCATCAACGTAATTAACGAGGGATGCCACCGATGCTATTAATGCCCCATTAGGTCCTAGTCCTTTCTTCATGAAGTCTTCAACTGATACAAGATTCCTAACATCAATGTGTGGATCATAAGGAAGTACTTCTACTGCTGGATCAAAGTTTACAATGATAGTTTTTGGTCCCCTACTAGAGGCTAGCTCCCACAACGCCTTTGCCAGCGTAGACTTTCCACTCCCCGCTGGTCCTACCAGTACTATGTACTTTGTCAAACCTTACATTCCCCCACTACTGGTCAAAGGTTTCTGAGAATCCCATCTTATTATGTTATAATTGGGATAGGCCGGGAGTGACCCGCCCCGTGCACATGTTCCCCCGTGACCTCGGGGCAAGGGTTCGCACGGGACCGGGGTTCACTCTCACTAGTAGGTTATACGTTTCTGAGGATTTAAATGGTCGGCTCCCCAGGGGCGGAAGGTTTACTTCATACCCCCCGGGAATAGGGTCAGCGCTGGAACGCTAGGTCATCGCCAATAGATGAAAGTATATGATTGTCGAGAATAAACTTAGAGGTCAGCCCATTTCCTCTTTGACCGACTTCATCGTCTTTAGTGTCTTCCAGAGTGTTGGCTGTATCCACAGGATCCATGCTGGTACGTTTTTGATGAATTCGTATGCCTCTTCCCAACCGTCTAAGCCGAGTTTCTGCGCTAGTTCCTCTAGTGTCATATTAGTTTTCACATATCTCTGGAGTATGCTTAGGACTTCCTCGTCTATACCTATCTCCTTGCTTCCTGCTTTAACCTTGAACACTGGCTCGCTCATTCTCTACAACACCCTAGTCTCCACCGAGGATTTTCGGGGTATTAAATTATGGTGGGGCCGCCGGGATTTGAACCCGGGACCACCAGCGTTCTGGGCTAGCCCCGTCTCGGGGCTGGGGATTGCTCCCCAGGCTGGCATCCTAGCCAGGCTAGACGACGGCCCCTTCCATGTCTAATGGTTTAATGAGGGTTGGATCCTTTAAAGCTATCCTGGACCCTGCTTGTGAAGGGTTTACTTTAAAGGTGAAGTATACGTTTAATTGAATCAAGGTATACGTTTCCAGGAGGGCTTATAGTGGGTTAGGCCCGGTATACCCAGGGTAACGCCTAAAGTATTCCGAGAATCCACTGGTATTACCAGCCCTTACATTTACGTTTTGGGGTGTACATAGTGAGTAGGATTGGGAGGGGGATAGGCGTAATATTCGTCGTATGCTCATATTGCGGATTCATCTTCCACAATTACTCGATAGGTGACAAGAACAACAAGGCTAAGTTCAGCGGGGTCCCCACCCCCTCAAAAGCTCTAAGCGGATACGATGGCCTAGTATGCCCTGGCTGCGGTAGACAAGTCGGATTGAAGCCTACAAGGATACAGGTAATGCACTGGAAGAAGTTCGTTGAACTCTATGACATTATAGAGAAACCACTACCCAAGTTAAGACCATCAAGAACAATGGTCGACGAGCACATGAAGGGTATGCACGATCTAAGCAAGGGACTCAGCGATACAGCAGTGGGAGTGAGTTAGCCAAAATACGTATGGTGTTCAACGAATTCCAACACAATACTAAGTATGTCTTCGTAGACCTCTCGACTACACTCAATATAATATCGGGAAAACAAGCCACTATGCTTTCTCAGGAATATTAAGCCTCCGTTAAACCTCGTGAGCAAGCCTGAAACAAGCTTTACAACGTTGCCACAGCCTGTTGAAGCAGACTCGTAATCTAGGATTACTGCCTTCCCATTCCAGCTAGTAAATCTAACATGCTTCCAGGGTCTCCTTAGTTCCAAGTGAAGAATTCCTAAATCATCCAGCGTTCTAGCAGCTCTCATGCTCTCTCTAACGGCGTGAATGGGGTCATTTCTCAAGGCTTCTTCGAGATGGGGTCCCTCAATATAGTCCATAACTATAATGTCATCGTCGAAGTAGAAGGGACGGGGGGCTACTCCGCCTCTTGAGGCTACTTCCAATAGCTTCCCCTCATTGTATAGACTCATCCTCTTCGAGTCGCGTCTCCTTACTTTGATTGCCTTCACAGCACCATTAACAATACCAATCAGTACAATGGCGGAGTGCCCTTTCCCAACCACTTTCCGTGTTGGATTAGAATCCATGGGAGTGCATAGTCTTTCTACACCTACATTTTCAAGCTTGAATACTAGATTACCACAGCCGTGATGCGGGGGGTAGCATATCCAGCGGAGGTCACTATCATTCATGAAACTAGCCGCTGAGTAGCAGAGGTTGTTAATCAATTGTTAACCACCTTGGAATCGAGGTGCAAGTGCGATAGTCACTACTACATCTTCCTATTTGGGACTTGCACTGATGGGCTCCAAGGATTGAAATGGCTCTCCCACTTATCCATTGTGTAACTATCTCGGCTAGGCTTCTAAACTTTCTAGCCCTTAATCCGTAGATGCGGCCATCTTCTCCAATCCATACTGGATAATCATCCTTGAGCCTCTTCTCGAGGAATGCCACTACTCCTTCTAGCGAATCCCAGGCATGGGGTCCCTTTGCAACCTCGACTCGAGGCAGCTCGTTTTCAAGTGTAACAAGCTCTATCCTCACATACTTCGACTCGTCTGTATCTACGGTATAGTAGAGGGGCTGAAAACCGTACTGTTTAGTCGTATCGAATAAGTCACGAGCTCCTCGCTTCGCCTTACCCCAAACGGATTCTGGCGGCGAATCCGCATAGTCTCCTATGCATTCTACTGTGACAAGGAAGCCATACGGCTTAACTATAGTTTCCCCAGTGAATGGATAGAAGAATTCTCTAGAAGGACGCCTTAGATATAGTCTAGACGCTAGAACAAAAGTCGAGAGTGATTTTAAGGAGACTGCAGCAGCAGCGTTTCTCTCCGGGTCTACTGGGTCCACTACAATCATGGGGCTATCCTTATACTTCTTCTCCAAGAATTCCCTGTCCCCTATTCCTTCGATATCGATGTATACGGGAGGCACCCACCTGCTGGCTTCTCGGATTAACTTCTCGAATGAACCATAATGTATAATCAGCAATTCTGTTAGGTAGCCGCTAAATCCTCTTACCCGTGTTTCAGCTCCATAGACACCTATTCCTTTAAAGAAAGCCTTAAGCAGTCTCACGTCATCCCTCCTACAAGCGTCGAGCTTGGACATCACGTATTCTGTATGAAAAGGCGTCCTTTCTACACCTAATCCCTTCTTTCGAGGCGAGTCAAGCTTGAGTGCTGGTACGACATCTGCTTCCATTCCGAGTAAGGTGACGGTCACGTAGGGGTGTTGAGCATACTTGATCACGGTCGGAAAATGCCTGGAGAGGCAACTTCTCAGGAATTCTTCAGAGTATTGAAGTATCCATGAGTCGTCTACGTCCTCAAATAGTACAAAAACGTCTAGCTCCCACTTGTCCCTTGTGTAGGTATCTTTAGCGAAGCTCCCAACCGGTTTAACTTCAGCCTTTAACTCGTTCCATGTGAGGCAGTCCTCAAGCACACTATGAAGTCTCTTGTAGAGCATCAGTAACAGGTATTCTTGTAGCTTTCCTGGTCTTACCTCTTTGAGCACTTCTTCCTCGATCTTAGACCTGGGAGGACAGTTCAATGGAGCTTGACCTCCCATAGGGTCTCGTAGATTGGACCAGAGCGGGTGAGCGTACTCTTCTTTAATCGTATCGAGTCTACTACTATCTCGCCTATATCATAGTCAGAGTAGTCAACTAGTATCTTTGTGAGACTGGGAAGATTTCGTGACCCCTTTATCCTTGCCAGTGTGATGTGAGGAACGAACTTGGGCTTGTCCGGGGGGAATCCAAGTTTACGCAGTCTGTCTTCGACGGCGTTTCGTATTTTTACTAGGCGTTCTGCCCCATCGCTTACACCTACCCATACCACTCGTGGCCTCGCTAGTGAGGGAAACGCTCCGAGACCGTGTAATCTGATCTTGAACTTCTCTTCTTGTATCGGTTTAAGAACCTCTTCTATTATCTCGTTCACTTTAGCTCTTGGTACTTCGCCGATAAACCTGAGTGTTAAATGAATGTTCTGAGTCTCTACTGGTTTCATCGGTACCCTTGTTGATACAAGTGCGTCTTTGATCCTCTCAAGCACTGATAGAACGAGGGGATCCTCTATATCGACGGCTATGAACACCCTTAGACGCTCGTTGTACACTTATATCTACACCTAGTATGATGTCAACGTTGCTAAGCCTTAATTCTTTCAGCCCGCTAAAAACATCCAGGGCATAGGTATGGATTTGACGATAGCAGTTACCGGGATGCCTGGCAGCGGGAAGAGTATCGTAGCCCAAACGATCGCACGTGTGTTGAAGGCACCTATCTATAGCATGGGTGACGTGGTTAGACGCGAGGTTGTAAAACGAGGATTAGAATTAACTGTTAGCAATGTAGAAAGGGTCGCCACCCTTCTCCGCCAAGAGCTAGGTAAGGCTGCAGTGGCAATACTCCTCTTCGAGGAGATAAAGAACATAGAGGGACCCGTTGTAATCGATGGCCTAAGAAGCCTCGATGAGGCAAGAATTCTCGCGAAAAGAGGGAATCTATGCATAGTCGCTGTTCATGCCAGCCCATATACAAGATACAGGAGACTGATGGCAAGACGGAGAAAAGACGACATTAAGAGCTGGGAGGACCTTGTCCTCAGAGATACTAAGAATCTTGAATTCGGGATAGGCGCGGCTATAGCAATGGCAGACTATATGATCGTTAATGAGGGCACACTAGATGAGGCGGAGAAAGCTGCGATACATGTAGCGGAGAGGATTAGGGATGACAAGGGCAAAAGTTGTAGTGGTGGCGGAGGTCCGTCCCACTGAGAGCATAGAGAAGGTTAGATCAGCCATCTTAAACATAATAGATCCAGACGTAATCGACGTCGAAGGCGACGATTTCAAGCGTATAGTAGCGATCTCTAACGATATCAGAAGCCTGGAGAGGCTGAGGAGACTGCTAAGAGTGGAGAGAATTCTCGACGCGGCCAGGGGGGCGATGAAGAAGGGAATCTCCAGTGGAAGGCTTGAATTCTACCTCCACAAGCAAGCATTATATGCAGGGAGGCTGAGCTTCGTATCAGGCGACTTCGAATCCCCACTAGGAGCAATACATGTCGTGATCGAGCATCCAGAACCCAAGAAGGTACTAGATTGGCTTGCACCTCCAACGAGCAGGGGTAGGCCGGTCTTCGAGCTCGATACACCACCCTAGAAGCTAATCCGGATATTCATGAGATCCCATGCCAGCATAGTCTTTGGAAAGACTCTCCTAGCTTCTCTGTACAATTTCCACGCCTCATAACCCCTATAGCGGGGGCTGACATGGAACAATAGAAGATTCTCTACCGTGGCTTCCTGAGCGACTAGGGCGGCGTGCTCAGCTGTTGAATGTCCCCTGGCTATAGCCTCGCCCTCCAGCTCCGAGGAGTAGGTTGAATCATGTATAAGCAGTGTCGACCCCTTAGCGAGGTCTATTATGGATGCACACGGCGCGGTGTCGCCCGTGTATGTTATGCTTACAACTTTTCCAGGAGTACTGATACTATCGAGGCTCACAATCTTGTCATCGATGATGACTGTCCTCTTTTCGAAGAGATCGGTCAACCAGGGACCCGGGCGTACACCGATTTCCTTCAGTTTCTCCATGTTGATCCTAGGTCTCAGAATCCATTCCAGCCTGTATGCGAGGGACCCTTGTGTATGGCAGGCTGGAGCCCATGTAACTATCAGCTTATCGCCTCCTGCCTTATTAACGGTCAGGGACCCTTCATTCTCTAAAACAAGGTAGTTGATTTCAAAGCCCAATCTCTTGCTGGTAGCTTCCAGGGTTTCCTTTGAGAATTCTATCACGCTTGGGGGACCCCCAATTGTCAGCGGGGATTCTCTCCTCGTTACCGCCATCGACTGTAGAAGACCTGCTAATCCATTGATATGATCGCCGTGTTCGTGTGTGATGAGGATCAAGTCAATGTCATGAACGCTTTTCGGGGCCTTGTGCAGGTTAATTTGTACACCCTCACCAGCGTCTAGCAGTATGGTGTATCCTCTCCAATCGTATATTAGAAATGATGATGTTAGCCGCTCGTTTGTCGGTATAACCCCGCCACTCCCTAGCACTGTTAGGCCAACATGTGGCACTCCTATTTCACCTTGCGGGCAACTACAACCTCCCTGACTAGAGTGGAATGCACGTGCATGTGGAATCTGCTTCTAACCTCGAGGCCTAGATTAACCGCTAGCTTCCATGGCTCTTCGCGCTCGGGTCCCGCGTATACGATGTAGCCTCCGGGTTTCACCACTCTAGATGCTTCATTGAGGAAGCCCTCGACGAGCATCTTATAGGAGCGTTTAGCGGTGGTTGTTGATCTGCCGTATGGCGGGTCGGTAGCTATTGCGTCCACACTATTATCCTCCAGGGGTATCTTCGTCGAATCATGTTGGAAAACTATGCTCCTATCATATACTCCATAGTGGCTGAGGTTTATTCGTGCTCCCCTTACCATGTCATCAGTTATGTCGCCGCACAAGCACAACTTAGCCCCTACCAAGCATGCTTCAAGGACGAACCCTCCAGTTCCACAGAAGGGATCTAAGTAGACGCCATTTACGGGTAGACGGGATAGGTTAACGAAGACCCTGGAAAGCTGTGGGCTAAGGGGGCCTGGTTTGAAGAAGGGCCTCTTCCCGGGTTTCCTAAGGTTAAAGCTACGTGTATCTTGTACCGATATAACCTCTCCGAGAACGAAGACGCCTTCAGTTAAGAAGAGCCGCAGGAGTAACTTGCCAGAACCCAATCCATAACTCTTCGCAAGGTTCTTGAGCATGCTCGTATCTATATGGCAAGAGTAGCCCTTATACTTCTTTATAATGAGCTTCTCGTATTGCTTCAATCTATCTCCAAGGCGCTTTATCGCGGACTCTATCGCAGTTTCTTCTGAGGATCCCACTTCGAGAACTCTACCAACTTCTTTAATCCATCCCGATACGTTGGGTAGACTTCCTGGATCGCTATTGGATGAGAATAATGCTATGCCCTCGAAGGAGTAGACTATCCTGCCATTAAATCTAGTCTCTAGAAGCGCCTCTAGTTCTGCTAAAGGCATTACAGGATGCTCGCCGCTCAGTATCGCGTAGTAGAGGGATTCCTGCTCAACCAACATTTACACCGACAGCGCCCTGGCTATTAGGGGTCCGATATCGATGTATTCTAGTATCGGGGAGTTCTTCTTGATCACCGTGTTAGCGGAGTAAACCCGTGTTATACCTGAATTCTTCAGTTTCTCTAATGCATTACCAACGAGTAGTGCATGGGCTACCAAGGCATATACTCTCTCTGCCCCCTGAGTAGCTAGTAATTTGGCTGCCTTAGCGATTGTTCCGCCTGTGCTGATAATGTCATCAACCAAGATCACGATCCTACCCTTAGCAGGTATCTCTTTCGGCTCCATAACAATATCTCCAGTGACTCTATCCCTGTGTTTAACCAGATAGTCGTATTCTGCTCCTAATGCTGCTGCGAGTTTCTTAGCCCTATGAAGGGCGCCGCGATCAGGAGCTAATACGAGGATGTCTCCTTTGATATCGAGTTTTCCAGCCATGTACTCATATGGGGATAGATTAACTGTTCTCCCATCGAACCATTCCAAGCTTCCAGGCTTATGGATTTCGACTGTGACGAGCTCATCGTATCCAGCGCTCCTCAACGCCTTGAGAACCACCCTTATACTGATCGGTTCACCTTCGAGGAACCTCTTGTCTTGCCTGGAGTAAGCAATGTAAGGTGCTATCAGACCTACACTAGAAGCTCCCGCGCCTAGAGCAGCGTCAGCCAGTAACATTGCTTGAATCAGGGAGTCATTTTGTGGAGGGCTAAGTGATTGAACAATATATACTTTTTCATTATTTAATCGCTCAGTTATTCTCACATAATGTTCTCCATCGGGGAATATCTTTGTCTTCGCAGTCACAAGCCGGGCGTTAATGGTTCCAGCAATGCTGGCTGCTAATTCTTGGCTGGGAGTGCTCGGCCCGGCAACGAGAATGACCATTACCACACACCGGGGATAAGGTTGTATACAGGAAAATTAACTCTGACATCAATTGCAGACTCTGGGGTTACACTGGTTGCCGTCGATGCGTAGAGGTCGCGAGAGATACAAGATTGCAATGATAGGTATTGGTTCTATGGAGTCAATACCGGTGTACCATTACAACCCGGGGGGAACAGTCGTTAGAGTTGCATTCTCAAGCATTGAAACCCCAGCCTACAAATGTGATGTATTCCCGATATGCGTGTTCGGTGAAGGGAGTAGGGTACTATCGTTTCAAGAAGTTGACGAGAGTTTTATCCTCGGGAGACTACGTGCTTGGTCGGCCACATCGATTTTCATCGATGGTTTAGAACCTCTCAATTCGTTAAGTCGTGAAGCGCTAAACGCCCTGAGATTAAAGGCGAAATCATATCATTATACACTTGGAGCTAGGACTCTAGGCCTTGCAGATATAGAGAAGATAAAACTACTTGACTATGTAGTTATCGACTATATGAGGGATTATTCGCTGGAACCAGCGCTCCCTGGTAATGCAATAAAGCTGCTCTATGATGTGCTAGACCTCGATGCGTGGGTTGAGGTGTCAGCGTATCTAAAAGAGCCAGATATTAAGAAGCTACATCCACTCATCGTGGCCTTGGAGGGTACACGAGTCCCACTACACGTTTTCATCGAAGATCACAAGGGAGGAGGTCCCGTGAGGGATCTTTATAGTACTTTATCAGATAAGCTATACTACGTCTACATACACAACGACATGTATCCTAGACTAGATACACTATGCCCTAATTGCAAGGCCCCCATAGCTTCCAGGGATGAAGGAGTTCTTAGATCCCTCGAGCTAAGGGAGTCGAAATGCTGGAAATGCGGCTACACAATACCATTCCAAGGTAGTATAAGGAAGAAGACCCCTAGTCAACTATTACTTACTGTTGATGAGGGAGGTGTGAAATGGTATCACCCAAGCCAGCTAATAGGGGGCTTCGGCTTCTGGGCAAGCCCCACGTAAGGCCAGCCATACTCTGGGAAGAGTTAAAGGATAGGGAGGGATGGGTTAAGTGCAATCTCTGTGCGAGAAGATGTATTATAGCGCCAGGCCGTTACGGAGTCTGTGGCGTACGGAAGAATATCGATGGTAAGCTCTACACGGTCGTTTATGGCTTGCTAACCGCTATGAACATAGACCCTATAGAAAAGAAGCCACTATACCATTATCACCCAGGAAGCAGGGTTCTAAGCGTTTCAACTGTTGGCTGTAATTTCTTCTGCAAGTTCTGCCAGAACTGGTCTATAAGCCAGAGTAGGCTCGAGAAGGGATTATATGGCGTCTTTAAGACGCCGGAAGAAGTCGTGTCAGCTGCCTTAGAGTATGATGCTGACGGCATATCATACACATACAACGAGCCCACGATATTCTTCGAGTTCATGTATGATACAGCAAAGTTGGCTAAGGATAATGGCCTATTCAACACAATGGTGACGAATGGCTACATAACGTCAGAAGCAGTAGATATGCTCGGAAACCTCATGGATGCGGCGACTGTTGACTTTAAGGGCGGAGGCAACCCGGACTTCTACAAGAAGTATAGCGGTGTCTTGAATCCCGAACATATCTTCGAAGCAATCTTGGCAATGAGGGACAACGGATGGTTCATCGAGATCACGAACCTCGTCGTCCCCGAGGTGGGCGACCATGAGGATGACATCAGAAAGCTGTCGGGGTGGATCGTCGATAATATAGGGCCAGAAACCCCATTCCACCTGCTACGCTTCCACCCAGACTATAAGATGCTAGATTTCCCACCGACGCCTCTAGCCACACTTGAGAAGCTTGCTAAGGTGGCAATGGAAGAAGGTTTGAAGCACGTATATATTGGGAACGTCGCTCCTCATCCATTAGAGCACACGTATTGCCCCAAGTGCGGATACCGTGTTATCGAGAGAATAGGATTTAGTATTGTGTCATGGAAGCTAAAAGAAGACAACACTTGTCCTAAGTGCGGTTACAAGCTAAACATCAAGGGTACATATCATGGTAGGGGCCATGATTACTTGTTCCTTCTGTAGACAATCATTATCTATCCATTAAGAATATAACCCCCGATTGATCAATGTGGCGTTGGCCATGACAGTGCCAGTGGAGGTGTCACATATTGAAATATTGTCCTAAATGCGGTGGCCCCATGTTCCCCGTTAAGAAAGGCAAGACCATTTACCTTAAGTGTCGCAGATGCGGGTATGAGATGAAAGCCACCGAAAAAGACCTGAAGAAGTACAAAGTAGTTCATAAAACGGATGAGAAAGAGAAGGTTGTTACCACGAAGGTTATCAGCCAGGTTAGGAAGGCTTCAGCATCGCCTGATGAGCTGGAGAGGGCTAAGGAAGAGTACTATGAACTAGTACTGGACCAGCTCGGGGAGTATGGGGAGTAAAAAATCACTTTTCTGAAAGGGAACCGAGCAATCCTCCAATAGCCTGCAATTCTTTGCTCGCTTCTTCCAGATCCTTGTGTGTATCGATTGATTTCCAATAGTATGGTGGGGTCGTGTACTTGACTACCCCTAGCTTGTTATTGTTAGCTAGCTCTGGGAACGCGGTCTTCTCAATGTCACCGTACTCAGGGAGGTAATCTACAATCTCCGGGGTGAAGGCATATACGCCGCCGTTAATCCAGTACTCATACAATATTGGCTTCTCTTTAAAGTCCACTATCAGCCTGTTCTCCTCGTCTATTGAGAGTATACCATAGGGACTCCTCAATGGGACAGCGGCTATCGTTGCCACCAGCTCTCTGCTCTTAACGTCCTCAACCAGCTTTCTAGGATCGAGATTTGTTATAACATCGCCATTTACCACTACAACTATCTCGTTTCTCCGTAGGATGCTACCAGCATTCTTCAGAGCCCCACCGGTACCTAGAGGCTCGTCTTCCACAACGTATGTTATTGTCACTCCGTACTTCGATCCACTGCCAAGATGCTCGATTATCTTCTCCTTCAAATAGCCTGCTAAAACTACTATCTCATCGAAGCCGTAGTATTTCAACCACTCAATCTGGTACTCGATAACCGACTTTTCACCCACTTTGACCAATGGTTTAGGAACTTCCAAAGTAAGGGGCCGCAGCCTTTTACCATAGCCGCCCGCTAGGATCATTGCTATTGCCATTGTTATCTCCCCAATCATAATGTGTTCTCCACAGTTTTTAATAGCTTTGAACGATGATGGATTAGTGATACATACGGTAAATCCAACGTACTCAGCTGGTTGTACTACGATTCCTTGGAATCAAGTGTCATCAAGCACGAGATGGTGGGCCCGGGGGGATTCGAACCCCCGACCGCCCGGTTATCAGCCGGGCGCTCTACCGGGCTGAGCTACGGGCCCTCTCCCTTATCTCAATAGACGGGAGAGCTGATCATGAGCCCGGGAGCCTACCATCATGTGATTATGGTTATCGGAAGATTAGTGTTTTAGCTTTTACGGTCCGTGTTTCCATCGAAGGTTCTCTTCTAAGATTCAGTTATCAGCGGCTTCAAAAGAGACTATGTCGTTTAGCTACTCGTTGAAGATCGGAATCATCGTTAACGTAAGCATAAGGGAGTAGATAGTTTGGAGGAGAACATTTGTTAGAATAGGAATGGTAGCCGGGCGGGGATTCGAACCCCGGTCACGGGGGTTCTCCCCGCAGGCCTACCGCCTCCCCCGATCTCATGATCATTCATGTCTGATCCTTATAAGCCTTCTTTACTATATAGCTGTATAATAATTAAAGATTACTAGTTTGAAACTGGTCGCTTAATGTTTGGGAGTGTACGGTTAGGGGAAGCTCAGAGGATTGGGAGGGGGAGGCGGCAGGGCCTGCTGGGCCAGAGCCCCGCATCCTTGGCCGCTAGACGACCCGGCTATCCGTCCTCATTTATGATTGATAGCTTGTTCTAGTTTAATAAGGGTTAACCCGTGTTATAACCTACTCTAGGCGTACAGTGTTGGATCCCCGACTAAAGAAGCTGATAGATGCATGTAACTCTAGCATAGAAGAGTGCCGCGAAGCACTAGACGAGTTCCTTTCATCAATGTGCGAAGATCCAAGTGAATGTGAGACACCGAGAGGAAAAAGGCGGCTGATCGAGAAGTATGCCTGGGTTGATAAAATCATCGAGAAAGGAGTACCAGACGGGAGATCACGCTTGATCCTCTACGTGATAAGTAGGTATCTCGTTAACGTGAAAAACCTGGGCGTTGAGGATGCACACTTAACAATTAAACAGTTCATCGATAATAGTTGCAGAAACTTCAACAATTGCTCTAAGATCTATGATTCCTGGATCCGGAATGTGCTCAAAAGCGTCGCTCAAGGGAAGTGGCTTCCTTGGAACCTCGATAAGTTAAGAGACAGGGACCCAGAGCTATACGACATCGTTGCATCACTATTAGAGGAGTGATAGTGTGTTGGTGGACCGGCCGGGATTTGAACCCGGGGCCTCTCGGGTGCAAGCCGAGCGCTCTTCCAGGCTGAGCTACCGGCCCGTCCAACACCTACGATTAGTTGGAACGAGTTTATCAACCTTACTTCCCAAATCCGAGCGTGTTACGATGGTGTAATAAGATGACGTCGATAAAAATACTGATGCTAATACTGATAATTCTCCTCGTATCGATTGCCGTGTACATGACTGTCGAGAACGTTACTCCCACTACACCCACCACCGAGATGTCGCGTGCAACAACTACAACAAGCGTTAGTTCAAGACCAGTTACACGGGAATACAGCCTATGTAATTCTACGATTATTTCAAAGGCTGTCTCATACATTAACGAAATAAGGTCCGGGTATGGTCTTCCTCCTGTAAAATACGTCAATACTTCGATTGCCACATATAAAGTCAAGAGCATGATGAGCTTAGCATACTTTGGCCATTGCAACTTGAATGGAACACCATACCTATATGACTACACGAGGATAGGTGGTCATTATTTCCCAGAGGAGAATCTAGGCGTAACCTATGTTTACCAGGGCAGGTTAACAGAGGATCCATTAAACTTGACCTTAGACCATATTTGGGCTATGGTGTACAATGATTCCAGCTCGTCGTGGGGTCACAGGGATTCCTTGTTAGATCCAACGAATAATTACATAGATCTAGCGTGCGCATACAATGATAAGAGATACTTCCTAGCGATCTACTTGGTTAAGATATGGGTAAACTGGATTGACCCACCAGTATATGATAACCAGACTGGTATTTTCCACGCCTCCGGCTACATAATACTCGAGAACTCTAGTCTTGTACAAGTGGGGATATATTCGATCGAGAAGGAAAACGTGATATCCTGGCCCAGAAGGGCAGGGATCGCGTTCACATGCTCTTCACTATCGCTCGGGGATCTTTATGCGGTCGTGACACCTCACAGGGTCACTGGTGTGAAGACTATAATACCAGAGACGTATATCGTGGATGACAACTATTTCGATGTTACATTCCATATCAGTGTGGAGAAAGACAGGTACCTCGTAATAGTTTTCTGGATAAATAACACGTTACCAGTAGCGCATCCATTTGATCCAGAAAGATATGGTGGGGGGATACCGGTCTTAGCTTATACCTTGGGTCCTTAGAGTGAGCCCAGCAGTTTTCTAGCCTCCTCCTTCGGGTTGAATGCCTTCTCCAATACGTCAATCATGTACCATATGCTTTCAATGTACTCTTCTATCTTCTTGATCTCTTCAGGCTTGTTTATCAAGTGCTTGTATCTGCCTTGCAGTTTTAGGTACTCGACGACGGGCACTCTATTTGATGGATCCTTGTATCTTCTTGCCAGTGGAGATAGCTGGAATTTGCCATTCTCATACTCGTACAGTGGGAATAGCCCCGTCTTTACCGCCAACTGGCCTATCTCGCCTGTTAGTGCAGGGTCGAACCTCCAGCCTACAGGACATGGTGCTAGTAGGTGTATGTACTTGAAGCCTCTTATCTGAGACGCCTTCTTTACTTTGGCGATGAAGTCAGTGGGGTATCCAACGCTGGCCGTTGCAACGTATTTTACACCGTGTGCTATCATGATTAATGGAATGTTCTTCTTGTGCTCCCTCTTACCTGTCCAAGTAGTTGTAGTCCAAGCTCCGTAGGGTGTGAGACTACTCCTCTGTATACCCGTGTTCATATATGCCTCGTTATCCACACAGATGTATAGGATGTCATCGTCTCGCTCCGCCGCTCCGCTGAGAGCCTGGAATCCAATGTCTCCAGTACCGCCGTCTCCTGCCCAAACGACGACTTCTACATCCTTCCTCCCAATTGATTCGAATCCGGCTTTCATGCCCGCAGCAGCTGAGGCGCCCGCAGCGAATACAATGTTGAGTATTGGAGCGTATATGCCAGATCGCGGTGCGATTCCCTGTATAACGCTGCTACACCCAGCTGGTATAACCATGACGAAGTTGTCTCCGAGCGCCATCTTTAGATACCGCATGCCCATGGTCTCAGGACATCCAGGGCAAGCAGCGTTCCCAGGCATCAGGAACTTCTTCTTCGGAATCCTCTTTATGTTCACGGTCACTTCGCAATCACCTCCTTAGGAGATGAGGGGTATCTCCCCGCATACTTCTCGGGGAGGATCCATTCGGTGGGAGTATAGATTGCTCCCTCCTCCGCCTGCTTTATGAATTTCAAGATCTCCGCCTCTATCCTTGAGGGACCCACATCTACGCCTGCTAGTCCCGCCACCAATCCCTTCAAGCTAATGTTTAACGGGTAGAGCGTCTGGGCTACCTCAGAGAATAGGATCCCGGTGCTTCCCATAGACACGGCTCTATCAAACACTAGCACTCCTTTTGCCCCGCTTAGGATCTCGAGGAGTTTTTCTCTTGGCCATGGTCTCACGAACCTTATCCTCACTACTCCCACTGGAATGTTCTGCTCTCTTAGCGTGTCAACGGCCTTCTTAGCGTCGCCCGCCCAGCTGCCCATTATAACAACAAAGTACTCTGCGTCTTCACACTTGTAGCATTCGACTAGTCCTCCATAACTCCGCCCGAAGATTTCCCCGTATTCCTTATCAACTTCTTCGATTACCTTCTTGGCAGCCTCCATAGATGCCGCCATGGAGTATCTCATCATGAAGTGGTCTTCGTCGGGCGCTATATTGCCCATCACAACCTCGGATTCTGGAGCAATTATGTATGGCTGGCGTCTTGGTGGGAGCCAGGAATCTACTAGTTCCTGGTCAGGTATGTCTACGGGTGCCGTTGTGTGCGATAGTATGAATCCGTCTAAGCCTACCATCATTGGCAGATATACTCGGGGATCCTCGCTTATCTTGAATGCTTGTAGTGTTAGGTCGAGCACTTCTTGGTTCTCCTGTGCGACAGCAATTATCCAGCCAGAATCCCTTTGATCAAGTATGTCTTGGTGGTCTACGTGGATATTCCACGGCGGCCCTATTGCTCTCGTAACAACAGCCATCACGAGTGGTATCCTTGAACCAGCAGCCCACCATACTACCTCGTGCATGTAAAGGAGGCCGTGGCTTGAAGTCGCTGTAAACGCCCTCGCTCCAGCACTGGCAGCACCGTATACTGCGGCGAGAGCTGAGTGCTCGCTTTCAACCCTTATCATCCTTGCGTTTAACTCGCCTTTCTCTATCATTTCTGAGAGTTTCTCAACAATCGTGGTTTGCGGCGTGATTGGATAGGCGCTGACAACGTTTACACGGGCCAACTTAACTGCATACGCAACCGCGTAGTTCCCTGTTAAGGTCTTAACTACCACTTACATCACCCCTCAGGAACCATTTGGATGGCGTCGAATGGACACTGATGAGCGCAGATACCACATCCCTTACAGTACTCGTAGTCTATGCTTACCTTGTCATTCTCTAACCTGATTATCGTGTCCTCCGGGCAGTATAGCCAGCAGATAAGACACCCCGTGCACTTATCTAGGTCTACAACCGGCTTGTGTGTTCTCCATGTTCCAGTTTTACCTACACTACCAGGGGAGGGATGGCTTATAGGAGCGAAGAATACGGTTTTGGGCTCCTCTAGTACGGGTTTACTATTCACATTCATTTGAACCAGCCCACACCATAGGTACTAATCTCTTCACGGGGGGTTATTATTTGGGTGTTTAGTATATCTAGCATTCTCTAACACTCTCTGCAGCCTTCATGATGGCGTTTGCGTTCAAGTCACCGATCTTGCCTGGGAATTGCTCCCTCACAGCTTCGATAATTGACTCCAGCTTTACGAGGTCTGTTGCTTTCGCGAATGCACCAAGCATAACTGTGTTGACGACTGGCCACCCGCTAACCACGAGTCCTATTGACTGGGCGATAGATGTCGCGTCGACACAGTACACCTTAAAGGTCTCGCCTACGTCTGGCTTCTGTTTTGCATTCGCTATAACAATACCGTTCTTCTTTAACCCCTCGGTAACATTTGCTAGCTCGAACAACTTGGGATCTAGTACAACGACTATGTCTGGGTGTTCGATCCTGGAGTGGGTTTGTATAGGTTCATCACTTATCCGGGCGAAGGCAACTACTGGAGCTCCTCGCCTCTCAGCTCCGAAGTAGGGGAACGCCTGGGCGTACTTTCCCTCTCTAACCGCGGCGTTCGCAAGCAGGTTTGCCGCGGTTACAGCGCCTTGACCACCGCGTCCATGAAAACGTATCTCGACGAGCACTCATTTCCCCCCATATAGATCTATAGGAATGTCTCAATTTAGGCTTGTGTACATGCATATGTCTAGATGGTGCCAGTTAGAATGAAGCGAACATACCCAGAAATGCCACTAGTTGGTGTAGGAGCCCTAGTCATAAGAGACGGTAAGATCCTGCTGGTGAAAAGAAAGTATCCACCAGGTAAGGGTAGGTGGAGTATTCCAGGCGGCCATGTCGAGGTAGACGAGTCAATTCTAGAAGCGGCTCGAAGGGAACTTCTGGAAGAGACAGGCATAGAAGGGGACCCACTCGGCGTTGTCAACGTAGATGACGCTATAATATACGATGATGACGGTAAAATCAAGTACAGGTATGTTTTGGTAACAGTCCTGCTGAGAGCTAGGAGTGATAAGACCAATCCGGGAAGCGATGCTCTCGATGCACGTTTCTATGATCTAAGAGAGGCATTAAACCTTGAATTAACAGACTCGACCCGCGGACTAATATGGAAAATTCTCAACAGCCAGATACCACTAGATAAACCCTGTCCTGTTAACAGATACTCGCCTAATTACGCTAACGAGTAACTAAAGGATCCGCATTGACCCTAAATCCAGACTCTACGTTTCGCACTATCCTGATAATCAACGAGCCTAATTCGTCCAAACACCAAACCTCTAACGGGGCCTTCATAATAGGTTCTCACCTTAATCCTCATTGTATCCAGATCAACCTCCTCCACGATACCCGGGTAATCTCTTAATCCATCACTTAATCCAACAAGTACTCCCTTGAAGCCACCAGTGTAGAGGACCAATACATCACCGCTCAACTCTTTCTGCAGACTCCTCAACGTTGAAGATTCAATTGGAGACTCGGACTCGACTACGATACAATAACCACCCGGAAACTTTCCAATAAAAGGTGATGGTTTTCCAGTAATGCTCTCCACTTTAGCCTTAACGTCTGGGTCATTGTAGGGTATTGATGAAAACAGACAGCTCCCATGCACATGCAGTCCATTCAACTCCAGAGCTCTAACTGGCGCTCCCTCTAGAAACCTCCTGTAATTAGCCGTCCTCAAAGTCTTCCTGTCGAGTTGACTACGCGATATTCTAACTAAGGGTGAACGAGCATAGCGGACTGAACCGGGAAACACCTTGTGGAGGGTCTCGTACAAATCAGGGTCCCCGAGAACTATGACAGCATTGGTCCTTAGGAGCCTAATTAGATCGACTTTGTGCTCTAACGCTCCCCATCCCTCAACCCATCCATCTGTATCAACAACTACTACGCCAGCTCCCTTCTCAAGCGCCTCTCTCACGAGATCATAAGTGAGTGATAATAGCCGGCCAGCAACCGGTGCAGGCTCGATTGAACCAACGAATCTCATCGAAACAGGCGAAAGCTCTCTTAGCCATAAAGTCCAGCTGTCGGGCATTGCCAGGCTGACGAAGCCTGGAGGACCAATATCAGCTTGACCAATGTCGGCATCTATAACAGCAGTGGGTATCCCCCTAACCAATGCTCTATTGGATAAGAGGGCGGCCATACTGGTTTTGCCAGCATCAACGGGTCCCATAACCACTATAATACAGGGTAGATTGCACTCGCTTATCACGGCATCAGCGACAGTGATCCAATCATCTAATGGTTCCTCGAAGGGATCAGCCCTCTCGATTTTCGAGCCATCACCAAGTGAGACCTCTATTCCAGCATCTGAAAGCGCTTTGAGACTGTAACTTCTATACCCAGAAATCTCGAATTCATCACCACTCCTAAATTCAGCGCCTAACACGGATACGATACCAGATGATACCCTGATCTTGGCGGGACCAAGTATCCGTATCATCGCCCCCTTCTTCAACGATATAGTGATCTCCGTCAACTTGTTTGAGCACCCTTCAATTCCACGTCTACTTTTATCCTTCCATCGAAATAATTCCATCGTAAACGGGGATAGCTGATGGATACAGCCCACGACTATAGAATACTTGCCGCTGAAGACGCTGTTGAGAGGCTATCAAGGAGGATCAGGCAATGGGGGATGCCTTGGCCTTTCAATCGTAACAAGGCAGTAGAATATCTAGAGGAGATTAGAAAGAACCTATTGAAAATCAAGTACTCCTACCTTCCAGCCAATCTAATCCTAGAATCAGAAGAATTGAAAAACATAATTGAAAAGACACGCCAACTAAAGGAAACACTACTCCCCGAGACAATCCCAAAACTGGATGGTGGAAAAGCGTTCGCTCTAGCTGAAATGAGATATGCTTTGTTAATCCTGCTAGGTCTACCTAACAGAATACTACTAGGAGATGAAAACCACCCAGAGTATGCGGTGGATATTGTAGGTGTAGAGGTAACAAGGGTTGAACCTCTGGAAAACACAGAAAACCTGAAAGTAACGAGGGGGAGCGCTGGAAAAGCCGTATTCACAATAGTCACAAACCTTGAAGACATAAAGGTTGGCCAAGTTAGAGCGGCCGCGATACTCCCACCAGCGGAATTCAAGGGAGTCATAAGCGAAGCAATGTACTCATCTGATCCAATCGATAAGAACTACATAGGTAAGAGAGTGCCTAGGAAGCTGCTTTCACCCGAAGTGAAAGGAAAGATAATTAGTTTATTCGGAAAATAAGAGTTCACGGATATATTTCTCGCTGAAGTGCATCATTATATTCTTCTATCAGTCTCTTTAACCCTCCTACTCCCCTCTCCATATTCTCACTTGCGTATTTGGATACGGCGAATTCAATAGACAGGATATACGCTAGAAGTCTCACCGCCTCAAGCAGTTCATAGCCCGATTCGGGCGACATTGGCACGATATCCTCTTGTAATCCACTTGTTGGTATGCTATGTGTGGATTGCGGGTTAGCAAGCCATCTTATTCTAGCCGTTAAGCTCGCAGCTGCATATTGTGTTATCATGGCGCCGACACTATCCATCTCTCCTGCAAGAAATTCTGGCAACCCGGTGATCTCGCTACGAAGCAATTGGTTTAGGCGACGCTCTGTTAGGTTCGCGATGTATGTCGAGGCCAGCTTCATTGTATCTATCGCGAGGGCTACATGGATACTGTGGAATCCGCACCAGTGCTTCACTTCTCCATTGACAATTATCGGGTTTTCTGTAGAGGAGCATAGCTCTTCTTCAAGTAATCTCTTTGCGAAATTCAAGGCTTCGCTGACAGCCCCTAGGATCTGGGGAGTACATCTAAGGCTATAGGGATCTTGTAGCCTCCTCTTCTCACAGCGCGTGATGCCTTGGTTAATCTCCTCCCCAACCTTCCTAACTCCCTCATGGAGGGTGGCGTGAAGCGTTTCACTACTATAGTGTTGCTCGTTGCACCCTGTAACGGACAGTGTGTGCACTGAGGCCTCTATCGACCTATTCCATAGCCTCCTAAGTGACTCATATCCAAGTATGCCTAACGCTGTGCTCCAAGCGGTGTTATTGATTAAAGCGAGAGCTTCACCGGGCTCCAGAGGTAGTGGTTGGATTCCCAGCTTCTCCATAAGTTCTTTACACGGCACGATATCCTCGCCATTGTATGCCTGTCCCTCTCCATAGAATAGACAAAGGAAAGCCTCAGCCGATGGAGCCAGATCTCCGCTGGCGCCAACACTACCATGCCTGTGAACAACTGGGATGAAGTCATTGTTTAACGCCTCCGCTATTCTTCGTAGAACGATCCCACGGACTGGGGCTCTTCCACGAGCCAGCTGATACAATCGTACTGCAAGGAAAGCTCTGACCAGAGTCTTAGGTACCGCGTCACCAATGGTCATTGAATGCTCTAGTAAAACGTGCTTCTCCCATTCACTATCACATTTCTCCGATCGCTTACCCAGGAGTTCTCCTAGGCCAGTACAATAGCCATAAACTTGATCTCCACGTTTAACTGCTTCTACGTATGATCTCCTTGAACGGTCCAGAGCCTCTATTACATTATCCTCGACGACAACGTGAGCGTTATCAACAATGGAAACGACGTCTTCTAGCGATGGACACCTGAAGAGGCTTACAACCCTAGAATTCCCGTCCATGGCGGACGTCATCCCCTATACTCATTCGCGGCTTTTTTCATTAAAAGGGAAGAACTTTGGTAACCGTACACCTGTTTGCCCCTTGTATTGCCCCCGGTAGGGCCTATGCGCTGGCGTGTTTAGTTTAACAAGCACGAGGTGGAGGAATCTATCGCCCGGGTACAGTTTAACCGGGAAGCTTGAACCTATAATTTCTATGGTGAGTTGTCCCTCGAAGCCTGCGTCAACAACGGTATTGTGGGTTACTGCTAGTGTATTGGCTTGCCAGTGACTTTTTGTCTGCCAGTCAACGATGACTCCGGAATAATAGGTTTTTGTTACTGATGAGACTCTACTCCAGTAGTATTTTGACGCCTCAACTAATTGTTGGTATGCTATTTCGCTTCCAGCGGTCCTAGCATCGTGCATGCTAAGAAGGTCGAGAAGGAGTCCAACCTTGTTGAGGGGGACCCTTCCGGCCCTGATTGACTCCACAATGTCCTCATTAATGTCAAGTGTTAGTGATTTTAGTATCATCCTAGTATAGTTCGTTAAAGGAATATAGTCGTTCGTATTCTTAACTGCGAAATGTTTAACTAATTTAGATATGGTATTCTTAAGTAACTTCTTAAGATCTCCTAGGATGGGCCTAACGGTATAGTCGTTTCCGACTTTACTTACGGAGGACGTTATGCCCAGTCTACCCAGAATGAGTTGTAATTGTCTTGCAAACTTACCGTTCATGGCTCTTATTACTAGTAGGTTTTCTGATCTGGATCCTAGTTGTGAGTCGATAAGGCCCGCTATGTAGCTAGCGTTTATCTCGTTACGGGACAATGCAATGACTGTCGGATACGATCTTCTTATCATATCGGTAGTTATCTCGGGGAAGTTGTATGACAACCATTTGGCTAGTATGCTTGATCTCACACTGACGACTCTCTCTCCACCTGTTCTGCGAATCATAACATTAGGTGTCTCGGCTAAAGCGATTAGAGTCTCCAGCATCTTGTCGATTATGTCATCTTTATCCAACTCGAATACTAGTTCGACCCGATTCCTGAGGATTTTTCCCGCGGTTGTGAATACTCCCGTGAACCATGCAATATCGGAGCTCACCCGTCTGGGAAGGTTTTTCAGAGGTATGCCTTCTCCAGCCGAATATATGTATGCATATTCTGCGAAGTCGTCGATGCTAGAGTTGAGTGCGGCAAGTAACTTCTTGAAGAGAGTATATGATAATGGCCTGAGGGACCCCTTTCGCGTAGCGAACTGCTTCAGGTTCTCTACCTGTAATCCTAGGCTTTTAGCTAGCTCATCTACAGTTGTATGTGCCTCATCTACCTTTGAGAGTAGGAGTTCCGCACCTTCAGAATCAAGCAGCACTTGAAGATCGCCGGGAACGTCTAGGTATGCGTTTCCCGAGGGTTGTATTGGTATTGGGATTCGCCTATGGTTGGCGATTAAATGGGTCGTGTTAAGGTGTTGTGCCTCAATACTTTTGAACGGCTTATATTCCAGTGAATCGGGATCGAATGCAAGGAACTTATGGTTTGATGTAACGGTTAGCTCCTCTAACCCGGTATTCACCCTGTAAACGATTCCAGACCAGTGTGCTACATACTTTCGGCAACCGAGACTATCGCCATCCGCATCACCGCTACATGACGCATGGATTGCCTCCAATGGCACCCCTGATGCATCGAGTACAATTGTGTCCGCAGTGAAGCATGCCGGAACATATATCCCTGTCCTAGCCCAGGTACTCCTCAAGTTTACAAGGCCTGCAACGTATGAGGGCAGCTTAATGTACTCAAGCGTGTGGAGGAGAACGTGCTGGTTTGGAGGTATGATGATTTCATCAGCCTCACTACACTCATAGAATTCACTCGGGTCACCCGGATTCCTGGGATCCAACACCTTATCTACACGCTTGAACCTACAGAATTGCCTCCCGAGCCTGAGATCGAGGCCGTTCTCCCTCACGATCTCCTCATCGAAGGGCTTGATCACGAGATCCCCGGCCTTAAGCAGCAGGTAGATATCATAGTCCCCCAAAATCAACCTGATTCCACCCAGGCTGTCTGCCTCCTAATCCACACGTACTGGTCAGGAATATATTGGCTGGTGTTTGGAAAACCCTCAAATACCCTCTAATAGGTTCTAGGATAGACGGCATACGTGGGTGAGTGTAGTAGTGAAGGCGCTCAAAGTATTAATGGCGGACAAGAGGTTTAAGGTACTAACCCTCCTAGCAGCAGTTATCGCAGTATTTGCAGCGTTCGCGACAATATCACTTGTAACAGCGGCACAGGAAGCTGGCCAGCAGACGGCCTCAGTCACTGCTAGCTCAGCCTTCGCCAAGGGTCTAAGCGCTGCACTAGCAGTTGGACTCGCAGGCATTGGAGGAGGCTACGCAGTCGGTGTAGCAGGTGCAGCGGCCATTAGTGCAATCGCCGAGAACAGGGAGATCTCGGGTACCGCCCTACTATACGTGGCTCTCGGAGAGGGTATCGCAATCTACGGACTACTAGTAGCGCTCCTAGTACTGTTCGTCATATAACCCACTAAATTCAAAAATAATAATTAAGTTTCTTTTCTTCGATACGAACCACAAATATAGAGAAGACTTTCCCAGACCCTAATATGATGGGGTGGAGTACTTGACCAAGCCAACAAGAGAAAAATGGGAAAAAGAATTCTCCAGATGGTTCGACTGGATACTTGAAGAAGCAGAACTATACGATTACGGCAGATACCCTGTCAAGGGAATGGGAGTATGGAGACCCTACGGATTCCAAATAAGAAGGAGGATAATTGAGCTAATCAGAGAGATCCTCGACAAGAGGGGCCACGAAGAGGTACTCTTCCCGATACTCATCCCCGAACTGCTACTAAGAAAGGAGAAAGAGCACGTAAAGGGATTCGAAGACGAGGTCTATTGGGTAACGCATGGAGGGCTAGAGCCACTAGACGTGAAGCTTGCTCTCAGACCAACAAGCGAGACAAGTATAACATACATGGAAACGTTCTGGCTCAAAAGCTATCGGCAGCTACCAAAGAAGTACTATCAGGTCGTAAGCATATTCCGGTACGAGACAAAAGCTACAAGACCATTAATCAGGCTGAGAGAGGTAACAACCTTCAAAGAGGCACACACCGTGCATGACACCTTTGAAGACGCCGAGCGCCAAGTCCTCGAAGCGATAGAGTCTTACAAGGAGTTCTTCGACAGGCTGGGAATCCCCTACTTGATCTCGAGAAGACCTGAGTGGGATAAGTTCGCGGGAGCACTCTATACGATAGCCTTCGACACGATTATGCCAGATGGAAGAACCCTCCAGATCGGGACAGCACACAACTTAGGCCAGAACTTCACGAAGGCCTTCGACTTCAAAATACAGCTCGCCGATGAGAGTCTAGATTACCCGTGGCAGACAAGCTATGGTATAAGCGATAGAGTAGTCGCAACTATTGTGTCACTACACGGAGACGACAATGGACTAGTCCTACCACCGAACATAGCTCCCGTGCAAGTAGTCGTAATCCCCATACCTGCTAGAACCGATGAAGATAAACGCCTAGTTAAAGAGTTCCTCTCTAGTGTAGTGAACGTATTGGAGGAATTGAAGTTAAGATATAGAGTCGATGACAGAGAAGAGCTTAGGCCGGGAGCCAAGTTCTACTACTGGGATGCACGCGGAGTACCCATACGGATAGAGGTTGGAGCCCGTGAGGCTAAGGAAGGAAAGGTCACACTTGTCAGGCGAGATACGCTGGAGAAGGAGCAGGTGTCTCTAGAGGAGTTAGCGACGAAGATTGTTGAATTAATGGATGACATCTTTAACAACATTAAGGATAGGGCGTGGGAACATCTAAGAAAACGAGTCCTAAGGACATCTAATATTGAGGAGGCAAAAGAATGGATCTCAGCCAGGAGAGGAGTAGTTGAGATCCCCTGGTGTGGTAGGGAGGAATGCGCTGTACACTTGGAGGATGAGCTGGAAGCGAAGGCTCTAGGGTCACCTTGGCCTCTAGAAAAGGCAGGCGATGAGGACACATGCCCTGTATGTGGTAGGAAGGCAATAACGTGGATGAGATACGCTAAGTCATACTAAACCGGCATTACTCCAGGCCTTCACACATAATAATCCCACAGCCTAGGTAAGGGCATGGGTGGATGATAGGGATGCCAAAGAAGAGGGAGAGCAGAGGAAGGAGGAAAGGTGCTAAGGGAAGGACGGGAACAGTTCAATGCGATAACTGTGGACGAATTGTTCCTGCCGACAAAGCAATATGCGTAACGAGAATGTACAGTCCAGTTGATCCTCAACTAGCCAGAGAGCTGGAGAAGAAGGGAGCAATAATAATGAGGTACCCAGTAACGAAGTGCTACTGTGTGTCATGTGCGATACACTATGGTATCATAAAGATTAGGCCCGAAGAGGAGAGGAAGCCCAAGGGCCTCGAACTCTAAACCTCCTTTCCCAAATCCTATATATAAAATAGGTGAAACACTAAATTTGTCAAACTTGTGACACCCAGCAACCGGCACTAGCCTGAAGCCATAGACAATATTATCACTACATCATAATCGAATTCCTACCGGGTCAAGTAACGTGACTAGCCTCATTGATGCGCTGTGGAGCTTAGAAACAATAGCAGCGAGATCACAAGCAGCTCAAACTGAGTTCCTACTCGCAGGTCCACTGAACAAATGGCTGCGAGGAATACGGGTACGTTTAACCAAGAATCCAAGAATAGTGCTCCTAACCATACCAGAATACTCGAGTCGGCTATCCGAAGCTCTAAGGATCGGAAGCAGTGAAATAGAAGGCCCCCACGATCTCAACGTTGAGGATGGAATAATTCTTCACGTCAATCTGAGGGGATCAATTATAACGTTACTCGAGGATCCTGTAGTTAGAATTGGAGGCAGCCGCGTGAAGCTAAATGTAAGAGACTATTCAAGGTCGGCTGAGATAATACAATTGAGGGATTATATCATCAGGCTAGCACCACTCACGGTCGAGTCCTATCTCTGGGGTAATGAGAGTTGGTAAGCGGTAAAACGGCATGGAGAACAAGCGAATCACTAGCAAGATACCTACTCGAGGACCTCGGATACAAGATCATTGATGTACACAAGAGAATCGAAGTCGACGGGGTCGAGATAGGCGAGGTCGATTTTGTGGCTGAGAAAGATGGAAAGATATACGCTGTCGAGGTAAAGGCTGGCGCTGTAGATCTCAGCGGTGTACGACAGGCATACGTAAACGCCAAGCTGATCAACGCGATACCCTTAGTTGTAGCGAGAGGGGCGGATGATAGAGCTAGAGAGTTAGCCACTAAGTTGGGCGTTGAATTATTGCTAGTCCCAGACATAGTCTATGCCAGTGTAGATGACCTCTACATGATTGTCCGCGAGGCTATATTTGATGTAATAAACGAGTTCCTGAACCTACTAGACTACTGTGGTAAAATCGAAGATAGAGACAGGGAAATACTGGAGGCAATCAGTAAAACCGACAATATTCGAGAGGCATCCTCGATGCTAGACATCTCATTAGAAGATATGGCGAAAAATATTGCATCATTGAGAAAGAAAGGTATACTGCCCAGAGGAAACTACAGAGTCCTCAAACTAGCCTCACGCCTGTTACTACATTGTTCTAGTAAGGAGAAGAGTGTGCCCCGCCCCTGACGCCTCCGCCACATCCGTCCCCGTGACATCGGGGGTGTTCGCCGGAGGCTCTTTAGCGGGGCAGCCCTGGCCAATCTAGGATAATTGTCGTTTACCAGTTATATCCTTCTATCCACCGCTTATCCTTAGGACCAGGGTTTTCCTCGTCCTTCGTTTTCCAGAGGAGTTTATTCCCACGTATTCATATTCGGGTACGGTTATCTTTCCACCAGTTATTTTCGCTAACTCCTTGGCTACTTTACGCGCTGCTCCAACATTGGTAAAGTACACGTCGAGCCCGTTTTTACCGGGAATTATATCGACTACCTGCTCGTATATCTCGAGTTTGCGTATCACGCTCTCGACAAGCCTCTCTAAGTACTCGGAGTCTGCTCCCCGAATCTGTAGGACCGTGTCATATTCTCCGCTTACCTTAGTCTTGCATAACGGGCATATGCTGGGACGTAGCCTGGCAGTGATTGATTGATAGCCTTGAATTGATCGTCCCCGATATACTCCCTCGAGGTAGAGCTTCACACGTGTTCTCCAGTTAGGCAGGGTCTCATAGTCTATTGAAACCAACACCACCTTTTCTATAGGTTCAACAGGTTTCGCTTTCTTAACCAAGTAAGCAGCTAGGGTCTCTATAGCTTCATCAAAACTTCGAACATGAATCCATCTTCCACCAATTCTTATGGAACCACAATACCTGCAAATAGTCGCCTCCGCCGTGCTGGGAATATCGGCTATTCCATAGGTCTCAGCGAAGCAACTACTGCACACTCGCCCTACTAGGAAATCAACTTGTCTGCCACATCGTGGGCATGGAGTTTTCAATCCGTGCACCACCTGGTAGGATTCATAGAGGAAAGGTAATAGCTAGGAGCAACTAGGGATACGTGGATGAGAGCTTTCTTTTCAAGTACTGCGCCGTTTCAATTGCCTGCTTGTAGAGGCTTGAACTCACTAGTCCCAGTTCCAAGGCCTTTTCCAATTCTTCAGCATCTATTATTTCTGGCTCCTTTCCAGGCTTCTTTACAACGTCGATGTACAGGTCGAAGTATTTGATTTTGCTCGGTCCGATCTCTACTGGCGTGTTTACGTTCGCGTAAACTCCGAGTAGGCTTCCAGAGGGTGTATAGTATTCGTGGATAATGTACCATTCTCCCGTTCTAACCTTGGTCTTCACCATATCTCCTGGCCGCTTCTCCACACCTAGCCCGTCAAGTACGCCTCTACTCTTCATTTTCTTAGAGATCTCTAACACTACTTGTTCTTCTTCCAGCCTGACGGTCTCCACATGATATCTGCCCAACGTAATGACTTCTCCATCTGGCTTGTGATGTTCTAATATGATGAAACGTCCGAGATCACGTTTAGCAAAATAGTATTCGATACCGTATCCCTTAATGTCTCCTCCAATCGATATCTGAGTCTCTGCACAATCCACTAGCATCGAAGACTCGTCGCCGAAGGACTTTAGGGAATGATGCTTGTCTATGGTTGGCGTTACCGTCCTCCTTATCTCGTCTAGATATTCTTTGGTAGGGCTCGGTAGGCCAAGTATTCCAATGAACTCTCCCCTCCTCACTATCCTTTCCTCGCTGCTTATTGGAGTGGACTCAAGTTTCTCTAGTTCCTCTAGTAGGGACTTCACTTCGTTCTCTATTTGTGTTGGCTGTGCGAGTTTCGCCCCGCTTCGGAAATGAACGTGGTTGTTTGATAGATCTATGATGCCCTGCAATAGGGAGAGGAGTGTTGATTTTACCTCATCGTTACGTATGTGCTCGCTAAAAGTTACTCCAGTGCCTGGCCTGGTTATTATCACGTGTTGACCAACAACTTTTAAAATATCCTTAACTATTATTTTTCTTGCTTTCTCAAGGGATTCTCTTACAACAGTAACCCTAACCCTGGCACCTTTACTCGGACATTCACCGGAGTCAAGCAGCGCTTCAACACCATTTGGACCCTTTACAATGCAGTCGCCCATGCTTACCCCATCGAAGACTGTGTACAAGCCGAGGGACCCTCTCCTAGCAATAACGTAGGGCAACTCCTCAATGAGCGTGTTGAATACGGACTCGCCGGCATCCCATGGGTAACCTATAACAAGTAGATAGTCTAGTTTCTTCTCAAGACTCTTCACGGTTACTTCGGGCGTTTTCTGGCTAGGTATAATTGGTAGCCTATTCAAGAGCACTTTACTGACATCTGATAGTAGAAAGCCCTTCTTATGTAGCAATAGGCTTAGGGCGGTTGCATAGATACCTCTAACTCTAACCGTGTATAGCAATTCTCATGCCCCGGCTCTTTACCCAGGGCTAGTCTCTTACTGTCTCCAGTATACTTATCGCCTGCCATATTCTTGTCCTCGCATGGAAAGGCATGTTCGGGTCTTGGCTCACCTCGTCTAACGCGCTTATCGCATTGGCTGCCCTGACGGCTGGCGATAGCTTCAGGTCTCGGAGATATTGCAATGCATTAGCTGCCGCCCTCCTGATATTCCTCGGGACACCCGTATCGTTGACTATGCTGGCGAGAATGCTCATGGCTATCCTTATCTTCGCTTCGTTATCTATAGGCGCCGCCATCGACACCACCCCAATTGTACGCATAGAATCATGGTACCCCCAGAGAATATTAGAGTATATAGCATGAACCGGTACTGCCATGTAGACATGGGAGTTGTAAATTGAGCGGAGAATTGATCGTGAGGAGACTCTCAGATCCTAAAGAGTTCGAAGAAGCCGTAGAGGTGCAAAAGAAGGCGTGGAGGATGGATGACTATCGGGAAGCGGCTCCAGCCCACCTCCTCCGTGCATTAGCAGATAATGGAGGCCTAGTACTCGGAGCATTCATAGGAGAGAAACTCGTGGGAGTATCCTATGGGTGGCCTGCTGGATACTATTTCTATAGCCATGCAACTGGTGTAGTGGAGGACGTTAAGTATAGAGGAGTCGGCTTTAAGCTGAAAACGGCTCAGCGTGAAGAAGTCATAAGAACTTATGGGGTGAGCCTCGCGAAGTGGACATTTGACCCCTTACAAAGCCTTAATTCTAGGTTCAACCTTGCGAGACTCGGAGTCATCAGTAGAGAATACGTGGTTAACTACTACGGTGAGATAAAGGACAAGATCAATCGGGGGCTAGGATCCGATAGAGTGAAGGCTGAATGGTGGTTGACGAGTATTAGGGTTGCAGAGAGAATCGCAAGGAAAGTTAAACCATGCCTTAGAAAAATGAAAGAACTAAACCCAGTAGCTGCCTATGGCGTGGATTACGTGAACGGTGTCCCCATACCAGGCGAGAGGAGCAAGGAGGACAGACTCTTATCAACAGATCTCGTGCTGGTCCCTATACCGAGAGACATATCCGCTATAAGAGACGTGAATAGAGACCTCGCCATCAGGTGGCGAGAGGCCACAAGATGGGCCTACAGCCTCTTGATAGGTGAAGGATACATTCTTGTCGATAATGTCGATGGAGGAATAGGCTATACACTAAACGTCCTCTGGAGGGTCCCCCTAAGCAGAGTACTGTCAGGACCAGAGCCCTGGAGAGAATGCGGTGAAACAAGTTGAAAACAAGGATGCTAGGACCACTACGAGTGTCGTCGATAGGACTTGGATTATGGCAACTTGGATCACCCAGCTGGGGTACACGGAATCTATCCAACGCCGTCGATATTATTCGCGAAGCCATTGAACACAACATTAACTTCTTTGATACCGCCGAGGTTTATGGCTGGGGTAAAAGCGAAAAACTCCTCGGTGACGCACTCAAGGAGCTCGGAGTAGGTGACGATGTAATAATAGCGACGAAGATCGCAGGATTCAGATCAACGCCTTACTTCATAAGAAAAGCTGCACAAGCATCGAAGAGAAGACTATCTAGAACACCTGATTTAATCCAATACCACTGGCCACCGCCGTACCATACACCTCTATGCAAAGCCCTAAGAGGATTAGAGAAACTCATAGACGAAGGACTAACACACTATATAGGATTGTCAAACTTCGACAGTAAGCTACTAGCCCGCTCCCTCTCATGCTTCCATAAGCACGAACCCATAAGCCTGCAAATCCAATACAACCTAGCCTACAGAGCCCCAGAAAACAACCTGCTACCCATGGCTAAAGAAAAGGGATTGACAATAATCGCCTGGAGTCCGGTCGCCAAGGGAGCATTAGCAGGGGCTCGCAAGGCGACGACCAGGGCGCAGAAAACAGACAAGCTATTCAAAATAGCATCTTCCGATAAGAAACTACAGAGTGCTTTGAGGAGTGTCGCCGAGAAATACAATGCGACCCTGTCCCAAGTCTCATTAGCATGGTTAATCGCGAAGAATGCCCTCCCAATACCTGGTACTAGGAGAAAAGAGAGAATAATTGAATATTCTAATGCAATGGATCTTTCACTAACCCGAGAAGATATACAGTTACTTGACGAAGCCAGTAAGTCCTATGTTACAAGGTGGGGTAGAGACTACAATCTATTACAGTGGCTCAGACTAGTACCATCACCTATACAATACCTATTCATTAGAGCCACAGGAGGAGTGTAATGCGTATCCATGACAAGGCTATATTATAACTACACCACGATATGGAGACATGGTGTACTATAATTGGTCGAATATCAGGTTCCCGGAAAACTAGGTGAAAAACTAGAGGAATGCGGTGTCCTCCTTCAGGTCGCTCTAGATTTGACGAGTATCGGCGACGCATTAAACATTGGTTACCACTCGCTGGTCAGTCCCGCAGTAATCCTAGAGGCAGGAACACCGCTTGTAAAAGTCGAGGGTTTAAAGGAGTCAGCACTCCTCAAGGCACTCCCACAGGAGCCCGTAGTCATCGCCGACCTGAAGACGTTCGATACTGGCAGACTAGAAGTCTCACTAGCTGCTAAGTACGGGTTTGACGCCTCCTCTGTATTATCCCTAGCTCCTGAGGAGACGATCATAGAGGCCGTTGAAGCCGCGAACGACCACGGTATAGCTCTCTACGGGGACTTGATAGGTCACCCGAACCCATATGAAGGAGCAAAGAGGCTACGCGAGCTAGGAGTCCACATAGCACTACTACACATTGGAATAGACGTTCAAAAGAAATTGGGCATCACTGCAGGCCAAATGGAGGATTTAATCAAAAAGATAAAAGATGCGTTCAAAGGTCCAGTCGCCGTGGC
>WAKH01000041.1 GCA_015523485.1 Thermodiscus sp.
GATTCCTAGTTTGCGTGCTAATCTGCTTATGTTAGATGCTTCACCATTCGCTAACAGTCTTAAGGCTTCTTTCTGTCTTAATGTAAGGTAGACTTCCCTGTAGTCTACCTCTTCCATTTTCAGTATGTCTTGCTCGTGTTCCTTGAGTATTTTCATGGCCCTCCTGGTTTCTCTTACTATGAAGTGGATTGTCTCGTCTTTCCTTATGACTGGTAGTCCTATGACGTGGGTTGTCTTCATGAGTTTCGCTAGTACGCAGTCCTCGCAGTTTTTCCTGAATATGTGTATCCTCCTCCCCGAGACTACTATGTGTTCTATCTTGGAGGGGCAGTAGCCTATCCGGGTCCCTAGGTATTCATCGGCGTCTAGCGCGCGGAGGGTTTCGCACTGCCTTATAACCACTTTTACGAGCTTCATAGACTATGCAGCCTCGCAGACCATAGTACACGGTTCCATCTAAGTATCCATGCATGTATAAATTATCTTGTGTTCCAGCCGTGGGATGGGGTTAACCAGGTTATCCGTTGCCTCTACTATCTCCCTCCCAGCATTCATGAAATCTGATGACCACTGGGGTGGAATGGTTTTGCCGGGTAACGGTAATAATGGATGGGCAAAACTCGTCCTCGCTGTCGCAATAATAGTATACGTCGTATACTTTGCAGCCGCGGCATACACCTTCATGAACCTGCCACCGATACCAGACCAGGTTGTTACGCCTGATGGTACAGTCCTATTCACAAAACAAGACATTATCGATGGCAAGTATCTAGTTCAGAAGTACGGCATACAGGACTATGGCAGCATACTAGGATTCGGAGGATACTTCGGACTAGACTATACGGCCTACTCGCTAAAATTCATCCAGATGAAAGCTCCAGACACTCCAGGAGAGAAACTGGTGAATATAACGAAGAGCGGAGACTCCACAATATTCGTCATAGATGAGAGAGTAGCGGAAGCATACAATGACGAGTACAACTACTTCGTCAACCTATGGCATGACAAGTACGTAGACGATAGACTCGCGCTAGAAGGCCTAGTATCAAATGATGACATCAAGAAGATCACAGCATACTTCATGTGGACCGGACTAATAGCCATGAAGGGCTACACAAACGGCTTCCCATACACTCCCGGACTGGTGGAACAAACCCTTGACGCGACCAAGGCCACCTGGATAACCATATTCCTACTCCTACTAGTGATAATGCCCATAGCAGGCTACATTATAGTCAAGTTCATAGACTACTGGAAGGATGAAAGGATAACAGTAGAACTACCACCACCATCACCAGCTCAGAGAGTAGCACTCCTAGGAATGGTACTGGCAGGACTAGGACTAGTCATACAAGGACTACTCGGCGGATACATGATGCACCTATACGCCGAGCCAGATGTATACGGATTCCAGATAACAAACATACTACCATTCAACGTGGCCAGAGGACTACACTACAACCTAGCAATCCTGTGGATCGCCGTAACCTGGGTCAGCTTCGCACTATTCACCCTACCATACTTCGGGCTAAAGATGACCAAGACGCAGTCACTAACCATACTCCTCGCAGGCGGCCTCGTAGCAATACTAGGACTATTCGGCCTATGGTTAAGCTACCTCGGAAAGATACCAGACGGCCTCTGGTTCCTAGTAGGATCACAGGGCAGGCCAGTCGTAAGCCTAGGAACAGTATGGCTACTGTTAATCGCAGGACTAGTAGGCTACCTAGCGATAGTCACCTATAAGGTAGCAAAGCAAAACCAGTACCCATTCAACACCTTACTAAAGATACTCGCAATCGGACTAGGTGGTACAGCATTCGGAGCCTTCGTAGGAGCACTGCCAATAATCAAGCCATGGAGCCACTTCACAATCGACGAGTACTTCAGGTGGATAACAATACACTCCTTCGTAGAGGGCTTCTGGCCAGCAATAGTCATACCAATACTAATCATACTCCTCGTAATAACAGGAATGGTGCCACCAAGACTAGCAGTAGCAGTAGCAGGCATAGACGCAACCCTAGAGATAGCAACTGGAATGATTGGCACAGCCCACCACTACTACTGGGGCGGAGAGCCAACAATCTGGATGTACCTCGGCGCCGCAATATCAACACTAGAAGTCCTACCAATAGGCTTCGTAATCGCCTACGCCCTAGTACTATGGAAGAGAGGACAACTACAGAACGAGCTACAGAAGACCATTCTAACCTTCGTCCTCGTAGCAGCGTTTGGTGGAGCAATAGGCGTAGTAGCCTTCGGAGCAGGACTAATCAACATGCCAATCGTAAACTACTACCTACACGGCTCACAGGCAACGATGGTACATGCACACCTAGCAATGCCACTAGCTTATGGAGTACCGACGATACTTATGTGGATAGTTGCATTCTACCTAGCTGGGGGAATAAGTGATAAGACACTGGCAACGATAAGGAAAGCAGTTGTAGTCGTAGCGATCGGATTCTACCTACAAGTACTCCTAAGCCTAGGAATAATGATGTACGCCCAGTTCGACGGTGGGAGCCAGCTAGGCTACTGGTACATAAAGAGCCTGGTAGCACCAGATGGGACCCTAACCGGGTTCTGGACCCAGCCAGACATAAGGACAGTAATATGGGCAAGGCTACTAGGAGACACCATCGCCGGGCTAGCAATAATCTACATAGTCTACACGATACTAAAGGGCTTCAAGAAGGCATTCAAGATCTAATTTGCCAAGGGCCTATACCCTTTCGAATAATACCCCATAATTTTTACCCAAACCCTACACTTTCTCTTAAACCCGGTAGACATGGATTTGACTAACATCGCGATAATCGCAGGCTACGGCGGACACTCTGGATACGCATACGCCATAGCATACTACCTCGACCAGAAAGGAGTAAAACCAGTAATTTACGTGCCACGGGGACACGAGTGGATAAAGAAGAAGCTGGAAAGATACGGTATTATCGAGGAATTAACACTTCCCAGAAAGCCCGGAGAACCGCTGATAAGGACCATCCACAGGTGGACTAAGAACCTATACGAGAGCCTATCAAAGATAACCCGTAAGTACGACGCTGTCCTGGCGTGTGGATCAAACTTCAGCTTACTCCCAGCACTAACAGCCAAGCTGAAGAAGAGGAAGCTATACAATCTAGAAAGCATAGATAGGATCCTTGACCCTAGCAGGACGACCCGTATAATCTACAAGTTCGCAGATTTAACGTTCCTTCACTGGCCGGAGCAAAAGCAGAACTACCCGAAAGGATTGGTAGTGGGACCCGTCTATGAGCCTCCCACTGTCGAGCCCTATGATGGCGGCTATATTCTAGTCACAGCAGGGACCCTCGGAAACAAAGAATTATTCGACGCAGTACTTGAGACTGGCCTAGAAAATATAGTACTACAGACTGGCAATATCGACCCGAATCCCTACATCGAGAGACGTCCCAGGTGGAGGGTATTCCGGTTCACCCATGAATTCGACAAGCTACTGGCCGGCGCTAGAATCGTTATTACACAGTTCCCAGGCATGACTGGGGCTAGTGCAGCATTAGCCTATAGGAAGCCAGTGATACTAGTCCCAGGAAGACATGTACCTATGTCGTCCCGCCTCGAGAACGCGCCACTGTTCGCAGAGAAAATCGGGGCAATATACGTCGAGAAAATAACACCGGGATCCCTCCTCGACGCCATCGACAAGGCCAGGAAGCTCCACCCTCCCGAGTACCAGAATGGAGCTGAACGGGTAGCCTCTATACTTATAGGCGAGGGCTAACGGGGTCCCTCTATAATATATGATTAAATGATTCCCATACACATGGCGTTTAATGGTGTATAATGTGGCTGAGACCGTAGGGGTACTAGGACTTGACGCGCTGCCATACTGGTATATCGACAAGCTGAGAGAGTGGGGGCAGACGCCCCACTTATCAAAGATACTTGAGAATTCTGCCCGGCTTGAATGTCTCCCACCTATAACTGAGGCGAGCTGGCCATCTATACTTACAGGTGTGAACCCAGGGAAGCACGGTCTATTCTCCTTCTTCCACGTAGACCGAGCAACCAGGGAGAGGAGGCTGGCTCATGCTTGGGACTTGGAGCATCCCAGGATACACGAGATGCTATCCTTCAATAGGCTGAAGAGCATAATGATAAACCCGATACCAGACTACCCGATAATCCCCATAAAGAACTCTATAATAGTGAGTAACTTATTCTTCAACCCCACTCCTTCAAGCCATCCCAGGCAAATCTACGAAAAATACTTCGCTGGGATAAGAGCCAGCCGAGATGAAGACTATGATGGATACATGAGTGAATACATAGAGTCTATTCAGAGGCTAATCGACGATGAAGGAGATGTTAGCCTAACATGGGTGACTCTCAACTTTCCAGACTACCTCTTCCACAAGAAGCCGGAATTGTTGAAGTCGCCCCGGCATGCGCCAAGGCTCTGGAAGCTGGTAGACGGCTTGGCTAAACAGATGCTTGACACGTATGATAGCGTGTTTGTGGTGAGCGATCACGGGTTCCGAATGTTCGACTATAGAGTTAATGTTAACGACATACTATACAGGCATGGCTATGTTACCGTGTCTGAGAGGGACGAGGAGAAACCCCTCGTAGACCTTCTAGCGAGGCAGAAGGGAGCTAGAACTAAGAAGGTGAAGGTCCCAAAGACGCTATACATGATCATCGCCCGGCTCGGACTGGAGCCCTTGGCTAGGAAGGCCTTCCCTGTCTTCGCACGCCTATATGAGAAGGTTACAGGAGTGAGACCCGTTGTCAGATCTGGGTATTCAATTGATTATATGAGGAGTAGGGCCTATATGCCAGAGGGAGGAACATATGGTGTATACATCTTTGATGAAAGCGTTGACAAGGATGAGCTCATCGAGATCCTCAGGGGATACAGGGGGTTGAAGGTTTGGGATTCACATGAGGTTTACGAGGGACCCTATGTTGAAAGGGGTCCCGACATTGTTGTTGTGGGAGACCACGAGAATGGCTATGTGCTGGGACCCGCTAGGCTTATGGGTACTATCTACTTGAAGACCAAGTATCAGTCCCACGATCTATGGGGTGTGTTCGCCGCCCATACAAGTGACGGCTCTATAGAAGACGCAATTAAGGCCAAGACACTGAAGAATACCATTGTTACACCGTTAATCATGTGCCACATGGGGGTCCCTCTATCGAAGTATAGCGATGACCTAGACCTAGTGGGGTCCCTCTGTAAGAGGGATGTTAGGACTATGGATTATACTATGAAGTTCAGGATTGTAAAGAGGCTGTTAAAGGCTGGTAGAAGGATGGGTGGGAGATAGGGGTTTTAGGATTGCTGGCCTTCTTCTGAGAGTTCTAATTGTTCTCCCGCCTCCTTTACTAGTTCCTTGAGTTCGCTTGGTTTTAGGGTGTAGCTTGGTGGTTCTGGGATTACTCCCTTCGGCCTGAACAGTAGTACTAGGAGGATTAGTAGTGCTACTAGTGTGAATTCTAGGGCGCTGGCGAAGTTTCCTGGATCGAAGCCCAGCTTGTCTACGGGTAGTGCGGCAGCTATCTGGTTCTTGTAGATTCTTATCGGGCCTACGATTAGTGCTCCTACTACTATGGTTGCCAGGGTTATGCCCCTGTTGCTACTCATTCCTCCCAGTATCATTAGGGCCCAAGGCCAGAACGTCCATAGGACTCTGTCGAATATGCTTTGTGCCGCAATGCTTGAGCCCGCGATCCATGTTGAGAAGCTGTAGGCTACCCCGGCTAGCGCGGCTATCGCGCTTCCGATTATCATTGCATCCCTCCTAACCTTTGCTATATTCTTACCTACGGCTTCTGCACTGTCTTCGTCGTCTCTTACTGCTCTGAAGAGTCTTCCGCTGGGACTGTTATGGAATCTCTCGGCGAATAGGTATACTATTACTGCTAGGGATGCTACGAATACTGTTGACCATAATCCGGCGTCTCCTGTGAAAGCGAATAATGCTGGTGTTGTGAGGCCTACTGTTGGTGTGGATCCCATTATTGACTTTGTGTACATAACGAATATCCTGAGTCCCTCGCTAGCCGTTAGTAGCATGATAGCCAGGTAGTCGCCTCTCAGCCTTAGTGCTGGGTATGAGGCTATCCATCCTAGTAGTCCGCCGAGTAGGAGGGCTACTACTATTGAGAAGATTATCAGCATTATTGATAGTAGGGGTCTAGTGGCTAGGGCCTCGTTTATCTTAACCATTATCGCTGTGTTCTCTGCTATCACCAAGTGCATTGCCTCCCCTGGAGAGACGCCTAGCTGGCTCGCAACAAATGCCGCGGCAATTCGGGCCGCGAAATTGGCTACAACAATGCCTCCTATCGCGAAGAACATTGCGTGGCCGAAGTCCGGTATGCCAGTCATTCCTGCCTTGATGTTAAGGGCTACTGTTAGTATGTAGTAGATTGCTATGAAGCTGACTATTATCTCCGCTAAGCTTACTACGTTTACCATTACTTCTCACCCCTCCTACCCTTCACAAAACCAAGAATCCTGTCTACAACCTTCTTCTCTCGGAGGAGGGCGATGACACCCTGTGGAGCGAACATCAGAGTTAATCCTACTATGAACATTGACACTACTCTGCTGTACTTGAATAGCTCCTTCATACCTAGTAGTAATGCTAACCAGTTGGTCACATATGTCTCAACGTAGCCTATGAAGAATCCTCCAAAGATACTCCCGAATATACTGTTTACTCCGCCAACTATGCTGCCAGCGAATGCGCTCACCACTATCTCGTCGGCCGGGCTTGTAGCGCTTATTGGCTTCAGGCTACCGCTGCTCGGCTCTAATAGCATGAGGAACCCTGCTATACCCGCTGTTAATCCGCTAATGATCCATGATATTGCATAGATTCTCTCAACGTTTACTCCGAGAACCTCCGCGAGTGGCGGATTCTCTACGCTTGCCCTCATCTTTATACCTAGCGTGGTCCTGAAGAGTAGTATGTATAGTGATAGGGCTAGAACCACGGTTACTGCTACTGCTAGTATGAAGCCACCGCTGATATAGGTCTGACCCTGCGTGATCAAGGCGAAATCATAGGCGCTGAAGTCCATCTTAGTAGCTATCAGGTTTAGTCCGTCCTTCAATGTCTTCTTTATCCATACGTGTGTGTTGTAGAGTAGGAGTACCGCCATTAGGAGGAAGTCGTATGCTAGAGTAGCTATCATGAGCTTCAGGAAGTCGGCTCCCCTCTTAAGGAGGGGCTTGAGTATCACGTAGTACTCGAACATCGCGGCAAGTACTCCTCCAACCATGGCGACAAGGAAGCCTATGATGTATACGCTTGCTGGATAGGGTACTATGAGCTGGCCACCTAGTACTTGGCTCCCCTCGAAATTCGGCTTTATACCAGCGTGTTGCACGTATACTGCCATCGCTGTGGCGGCTAGGTATGCTCCTACTAGGCTTAGACGTGGGTGTGCAAAGTTAAACACCTTTGTCGTCATGTAGATAATCGTGATACCTAAAGCCAGGAGTGCGAGGACGCTTCCATAAATCGTGGTGCTCATTAGAAGGTTAAGGTCCACCACTTGATCACCTCCCCCCTACTCCGAGATACAGTCTCGCGAGATCCTTCCTCGCGAGCAACTCACTAGCGGGGCCATCAAAAGCAATCCTACCATTAACTACGAGGACGCCCTTATCCCCAATCTCGAGGCCAGCCTTCACGTTTTGCTCAACCAGGACTATCGTGTAACCCTGCTCATTCAACCTCTTCACGTTCTCCAGTACTCCCTTAGCTAGCTTTGGTGCCAATCCAGCAGTAGGCTCGTCAATGAGGAATATCTTGGGCTTCCTAATCATACCAATAGCCATTGCTAGCATCTGCCTCTCTCCCCCGCTCATGGTGCCCGCCTTCTGGTCAACCCTCTCCTTAAGCCTCGGGAAGGTCTCGAATACCTCCCTTATCCGCTCCTCCAAAACATCGGGAGGCAAATCATGGCCTGCAAGCCTTAGGTTCTCGCGGACTGATAGATTGGCAAACACGTTCTCGAGCTGGAATATGAAGGCCATACCTAGCTTAGCTCTTTCGTGTGGAGGTAGCTTCGTGATATCCTTGTTATCGAATACTATTCTTCCAGTATAGACCTTTGTCAACCCAAACATCGTCTTGAGTAGAGTACTCTTACCAGCACCGTTTGGACCTACTATTACAGTTATCTCTCCCTCAGGCACCTCGAGGGTGACGTCGAATAGGGTTTGCAGCTTCTCGTAGCCAGCGTTTATGTTTTCCAACTTCATTATCGCCCTAGCCACGGCTAACCACCCAGGTAGCTCTCCAAAACCTTTGGATCGTTGAACACCTCCTCCGGTTCTCCCTCGCTAATTACCTCCCCCATGTTCATAGCATAAGCGTAATCCACATACTTACCCACGAGTCCGATTCTGTGCTCTATAATCAGGAATGTTACATGTCTCTCCCTGCTCAGCTTAACTATTCTATCGAACAAGTCGTGGACTAGTACCGGGTTTATTCCCGCAGCGGGCTCATCCATGATTATAGTGTCTGCTCCCTTCATTATCGCCCTAGCAATCTCTAGGAGCTTCAATTGTCCTCCGCTTAGGTCGCTCGCCTTTGAGTCCCACTTGTGGACTAAGCCCACCCACTTTAGTATATTGAATGCCCTCTCGACTTGCTCCTTTTCAAACTTCTTCCACTTACTCCTGAATATTGCGGCTATGTAGGGGTTTTCACCGGGGTTTCCCTCTGCTGCTACCATAACGTTTTCTAGCACTGTGAGGTTTTGGAATGGCTTGGGTATCTGGAATGTTCTCACCAAGCCCATCTTTACCCTGTCGTGTGGTGGAAGCCTAGTGATGTCTTTTCCCTTGTAGATTACCTTTCCCTCCTCGGGTGTGAGGAAACCGGATATCACGTTGACTAGTGTCGTCTTTCCGCTCCCGTTGGGCCCTATGAGTAGGGTTATCTTTCCTTTTCTCAGCTTGATGTTTACCTTGTTCAACGCGATTATACCGCCGAACCGCTTCACTACATTTTCAGTCCAGAGCACGTATTCTCCATCACCCTTCCTCTGCAGCTGAAGTGTCCCTATACTCTCACTCACAGTTTACCCACCCCTACGGGCACACGGGTAGTGGGATACTCGAACCACAAAGGGGTATACCTAGATATTTATGTGCACCTAGAAAAAAGATGAAAATTAAAAAACAAAAAAGAATTACTTCCTCGAGTAGAGGAATGCGGCCGCTACGATTATGATAATTATAATCACGGCAGCGATCAAGCCAGTGCTTACTCCGCCAGCCGCGGTTGTTGTCGTCTCAGTAGTGGTTGCGGGCGCGGTCGTAGCTGGAGCTGCTGTCGTTGTAGTGGTTGCTGGGGCTGGAGCGAAGGTCTCCTGGAAGACCTCTAAGTAGGTCTTACCACCGAACGCATCCATTGCTATGAAGTCGTTGGTGTCCTCGAGACCCTTGTAGGTTCCTGCCTTTACCCACTTGTATTCTCCGCCAACCTTAGCCACGAGCCACCAGTCGTAGTCTGCTGTAGCCCTGTCTCCGGCATCGTTTAGCGGGAACTTACCGGTGGCTGCGAACTGAGCGAACTCATCGCTTGTAGTGATCTGCGGTATGAGCTGCTTGACCTGGTTTACTAGTTGGTCCATGTCGTTGGTCTGGCCTGCCTGTAGGATGGCCAATGTTATGGCGACTACTGCGTCGTGGGCTGCGTAGGAGTATGCATCAGGCTCGGTGCCTAGCTTAGCGACTACTGCCTGCTTAACCTTCTCCTGCTCGGCTGTGCTTGCCGGGCTGAATATCGGGTTGAGGAATAGGGTTGCCTCTGCGAATCCTGCGGCTACGGGGTCTGAGGTGATCTCGGTCAGTAGGGCGGTACCGTCACTACCGTACCATGGTACCTTCTTTAGGTCTGGGTACTTGTTGGCGGTTGTGAATAGCTGGGCGACCTCGTTGAATCCAATGACTACAATGCCTACCTCGTTTGGCTTGTACTGTTTGAGTAGGTTCTGTACGTCGTTGTTGAGCTGGGTTACTATGCTTGCGAAGTTGGGGCTCTCAGCGTTGTAGCTGTAGACTGACTCTACCGTAATACCCTTGCCCTCCGCTGCCTGCTTGGTTGCATCCTTTAGACCTTCTCCCCACGTGTCTGCTCTGTTCACTATTATGGCGACCTTGATTCCAGCATCCTCAAGAGCCTTGGCAATAGCCTTGCTCTGCACGTCGTCGGCAGGACAGAATCTGAATACATTGTCACCGGGTATAGCTAGCTCTATTGCTGTGCTGCTTGGACTAATTACAAGGACATTCTGCTGGTTGGCTAAGTCCTTGATCTTCTTGACCTCAGCGCTCGTCATTGGCCCAACAATAAACTTTACACCCTGTGCCGCGAGGTTGCTGAACTTCTGTACGGCTACGTCTGGCTTTGTTTGAGTGTCTTCAACAACCAGTTGGAGCCTAAACCATGCATTCTGCTGCTCCAAATACTGGTTCATCTCGTCAACGGCAAACTGGACGGCTGCAGCAGCTCTCTCACCATAGCTCTGTAGGTCTCCAGTCAACGGGAGGAGGGCGCCAATCGTTATTGTGACTGGCTGTGCCTGTGTTACTCTGAAGCTCTCGAATGCAAGTATAGGCGCCAGCGTCATTAGCGCAACTAGTACCACTGCCATCAAAGTATACTTGCTCCTAGTCATCTCTCCCACCTTCGTGGGTTCTACTTCTAACACATCTACTCACAACCCACATAAAAATGTTATCATCATTACCTAAACCTATTCACATATTACAAAACCATACAACCATCATGAATCTATTAACAATAATACCAATAACTAAGGCTGAGAGAAGTAAGAATTATACAATCATAGTATTATATACCTACAATCATCAATCGAAGAATCAAAACGGTGCAACTATTGGCGACAAACAAGCCCAACATAGCAATAATATTAATAGACAGCCTAGCAAGGACCCCATTCCTAGAAGCACTAGAGAACGACCAACTACCAAACTTCAAGGAATTAACACGGAAAGCAACCCTATACACGAACGCATACAGCCCAGCAGCATCAACAACACCAAGCATAGCAAGCCTACTCTCCGGCTACTACTCTATAAAATTCGGAGTAAGAAGTGTAAGGGACCCCATACCATCCAAAATGCCCCTGATAACAGACATACTACACAGCAAGGGCTACACAAGTCTAGCAGAAGTAACGGGACCCTTAGGCAACGAGCTGGGCCTCAGGAAACGATTCAACTACTATAACTACAGAGTAAAGGGATCAAGCACTAAATGGGTAAAAACACTAAAGAAAAAGATAGAAACACTAAACCAGCCAAGATTCCTCCTACTACACATATGGGAACCACACCTCCCCCGATACTACGATGGTAAAAACATCCTACTCGGAAATCTCCAAACTGATTACAAACAATACATGAAAGCACTAAAACAAGTAGACTCAATCATACCCGAACTACTAGAAACAATCGACAACACCATATTCTTCATAATGGGTGACCATGGCGACAAAATCGCAAAATCACTGCTGACAACCATGAAGCTAAACCTAATACGAATCCAGAAACGAATCCCCATACTAAAAGACAAAATCGAAGGAATAACTGAAGGAACTGACTTTGCAGGACATGGATACAAAAATCTACCCATAGCGGCAGAAACGATCCTTATAACTAATGCCACATCAATACAAGAAACAACTAGTCAGGCGATAAGTACTCTAGATACAACGGCGGAGATAATATCGAAAGTATACAATTCAGATTTGCCTGGCTGCCTCAATCTTGACGGCCAACCACTAACCAAACCAAAAAACAAGAAGAGAACCATTTTCAGCTTTTCATGTTCAGCAGCAAATAGAAACAGGTGCAGGCTGGTAGCATTCACAGATGACAAAGTTCATATATATGATATTTATATAGGCGAGGAGCCTTTAGAGAATTACCCTCGTGTATTTGCTAGTATTCTAAATTATATTCATAAAGAGAAACTCTTCATAACGAGTGCTAAAATGAGATATATGAAATGTTATAAAAAATATAGCAAGAGCTAGCACCGTTTAGCTGATTACAACTCTTCAAACCGCATATGATGTACTAATTAAGAAACATCTAGCAGATTAATTCCAATACGTTGCATTTGAAGAGATTCCCTATACACGAAACTCTCTAAAGTCAATTTGTAGTAGGAAACTCCCACTATCGGTAAAATGTGAACGTAACTGTTAATGGTATTTTCATATGAAAAGGGGGATATGGGTAGATTATAGTAAATTACTACCAACGAGCTACACATACAATTGGATGACCACAATGAAGCGTTTAGACCTAACGGGCAGCGAGTGCCCTATACCATTCATTAGGGCTATTGAGGAGTTCTCCAATGTTAATGAGGGAGAAACACTCGAAATCGTTATGGATTCCAAGAGATGCGTAGAACTCCTTGAAGAGAGTGTAAAAACAACGAGATCAGGAGATATAAAAGTGGAGGAAATATCGCCGGGAATCTATAAGGTAACTCTAATAAAGAAGAAAGCGACAACTGGGATTAAGTCTCCAGCAAGCGATAGTTGCTGATCTATCTCCGAATAACCCCTTCCCTCTTCAATTTCTCAAGGAGTTTTTCATAGCCTCTTAACGCCTTCTCCCTATCAATGGTATTCGTTACGATAGCCCTTCCATTGTTGAATAACATCAATTCGAGATCTTGGAATTGGATTAGCGCCACATACTTGTTAAACTTCAAAACACGCACCTCATTAAGTCCCCTTAGATTTTCGAGCTCCAGTCTTAACTGCTTAGGTGGCAGTATCTCTACCTGGTTTGAGCCACATATCACGGATGCTCCGCTAACTGTTTCACCTTCGAGGTAGTCGTATCTATTGAGAACGCATGCTGGACACCTCGGATTCCTTACAATCTTGATTTTGTTTACCTCGTTCCTCCAGGCATCAATAATGTACATAGCGCCTTCAACTTTCTCGCTTAGAAGGATTCTTAGGGCTAGAGATGCGGCTATGGATGTTGTTAGAGCAACGGCAGGATTAATAACACCCAGATATTCACAAGCATTGCCACGTCTCTCGGGTGGTTTATCGATTATGCATCTATAACAGGCTGTTTCTCCTGGTATGATTGGCATTACTACACCATACCAGCGCTCTACTCCAACGTAAATCCATGGTATTCCGTGTTTAACTGCTAAGTCATTGATTAACAGTCGTGTTTCAACGTTATCTGTACCATCAAGTATGAGATCAACCCCAACCAGCAGCTTCTCCGCGTTTTGCTTGGAAAGCCTATCGATCACCGCTTCAACGCGAATACTACTATTAATCCTCAGAATCTTTTCGCGGCAAGCCACTGATTTGGGCTTGGCTTTCTCCACGTCTTCTTCGTCAAGAAGGTTTGTTCTGTGTAAATTGCTGAGCTCGACGATGTCACGATCGATAAGGCGAATATATCCTACTCCCATCCTTGCAAGGAGGTTCGCCATGAACGACCCTGTTGCCCCGCAGCCTACTATGGCAACCTTTGACTCGGCAAGCTTCATCTGGCCCTTGTATCCGATGTTCTTCACTAGCATTTGCCTAGAGTATCTAGCTAGGTCTCGTGGCGAGAGCATCCTGTTTATACACCAATACATACAGTAATCGTAGATGTATTAATTACAAGGTATAATGAAGCAGGCGTGAGCAATTAAATCTGGAAAATATAGTACTGCATTAGTAAATGCATATGAATAACTCGATGGAGGGTTCCAGGACACGTGAAATCCAAGCGTGAGATAGTTGTAGGCGGCCTGGGCGGAGGAGGCGACGTAATCCTAGCCTTAATGATATTGAAAGCCTACAATGTCAATCTAGGGAACATTGTTGTTGTAAGCTTCAACAAGTGTAGGATTGGGAAGGAACGTCTACACGATATACAGGTTGAGGGAGCGCTTGTAAGGGTTCCGCCAAACTATTTCCCTTCCAGGAGGATATTCGAAGACAAGTTATACTTGATAGAGCCAGGGCTGGCAGACCATACATACATTGTGTGCACCCGGGACTCATTCAACGATGTAGTTAGAGGCCTTGAATGGATAATCGAACGCTACAATCCTAGATTTATGCTCCACTCTGATATAGGAGGAGACAGTCTCATAATGGGATACGAGCATAGGCTAGGAAGTTATTTGACTGACACTATAGCAAGGGCGGTGCTAACAATAATTGCAAGGAAATACGGTGTAAGATCGTATCTTGCGGTGGCATGTGTGGGATGCGAAGGTGGAGGAGGCGAACTAGACCCACATGAATTAGCAGCTAATCTGAAATATGCAAGCGGCAAGGGAGCATTAGTCAAAACCATTATCCTGCCAAGAGATACTGTGAAGACGGGATATAGTGTTCTGAGATATGCTGACTCGGGGATGCTTCCAATGTTTCTTGCAGCACTCCAAGATAAGAGGGAAGTAATAATACATAGAGCCTACTTGTATGGGAAGTATAAAATCGAGCCATGGTATAAATGCATCTATATACTGGATAATCCGCGATTCTGCGAGATATCACCTATATGTAAGAACCTCGTAGGAAGGGGATCAATTCGAGTAGATGGTAAAATTGCTCGTCCCAAAGGTATCAGTCTGAGTGGCTTGGATCCCGCAGGCACGTTTCATGAGCTATGTATACGATATAGTGGGGGCGGCGGGTTTAGTTATCCATAGACTCCGTTTATTAGTAAATACAATATGCGTTTATTATTGGTGGACGGGTTGGTGTTGATACGTGCTTCTTAGAGAAGTCTTATTATAGTAGATATTATTTACTAAAATTTAAATATATTAATCGGTTTATATAAGCTTGACAACACCTAATTTAAGGAATGGACATGACAACGAACATATTCAACTATACAAAAGACACTGACTAGTGGGAAGCTAAATGGACAAGAAACTAAACGAGTATGCAATTCTCATGTTTATAGCGCTATCCATATACTTACTCGTTGGAGTAATCTACTCTCCACCCCTCGAACCACTCCGCGACCTCTTAGGAATTAGAGATCTCCCAGCGACACGAATGACTAATGAAGGTTACAAGCTAATTCCCGATAACTACGAGCTTTTCCACTTGAGGACTGTCCACTACTACCACGGGTTATTCATAGGGCTCATTAGCGTCTCCGTCATACTCTACTACGCCATAACTAGGAGGAAACCGGACCTTGTACTCGAGATAATCCTCTTTGGAGGCCTTATAACCATGGCCTCGGCGATAATTTATGGCTATATAACTCAAACTCCAATATTCCATGGGCTCTTTATCTTCGGCCTTTCAGTAGTATTTACAGGAGGCCTGTTCATACTCATCAAATACTCGAGAACCGCCCTCAGAACTAACAGTTTACTCGTAGCCTCAACACTAATGCTCCTAATCGGTGGTATCCTAGGGGCGGTGTTAGGCTCCTATTATATGGATCCCCAAGCCTCTCAGGAATACATATCGGCGGTAATCTCGTCTCGGATAGACCCAGACCTCGCTGAAGACAACATATTGTGGAGAATGAGGGCAGGGCATGAGCATGGAATGCTTCTATCAGCATTAGGCCTCGCAGCAGCCCTACTAATCCAGAAACTAAACCTCTCCTACAACAAGGCAACTAGGCGGCTAGTCGATATATCATCAATCTCACTCGCAATAGCATCAATCAGCAGCTACCTCCTAGTAGTATTTGGCGGAGTTGTACACAAGGTCATAACACCAGCCAGCCTACTAGTAATAACAGCATTAGGACTTCTTGGACTATACAATGCTTGGAGGAAGAGAGGATTCTACAACATAACCTTCACGATGGGCATCATACTCGTATGGCTCTTCGTAGCAATACCCGGAGCTCTAATCGCAGCAAGCTTAAGAGAACCAACCTCAATAATAAACCCCGCCTTCCGAGACCCAGCCTGGGACTATGTAGAGCTCGCATACAACATAGGGCACTGGCACCTCCTACTAATGTTCTGGGGAGTAGCAATACTCATCACTGCATCAACAATATGGCCGGCCGAGAAAACAGGCAAAACGATAACATTACTCTCACTAATAGGACTCATTCTAGTAGGCGCGGGATTCAACCTATACATCCTAACAAACGGACCAAACCCGACAAACCCGTACAACAACCTATGGATAAGAACTCTAATCGAACCAGGGCTTACACTCACAACATTAGCCACAATTATGCTCGGGATTTCTATAATCAAACCAATCATTAATAAAAATAAATCTAACCCAACAAAATCATAAATGAAAGTTGATGTGAACCCAGTAAATCAACATGGATACTCTATTCTTAAAGTAAACGTGTTTTATTCAAGTAGTTGAGGCGATTGACGTTGACTGGCAGAGATAGAGTTGAATCCTGGCTCCGCAAACACGGATTAGACTGGAGACTTATAACGATGCATGAACCCACGAGAACCGTAGCACAAGCAGCACGACAACTTAGAGTAGACGAGTCCATGATAATCAAGACTCTCATCCTCCTATGTGAAAACAATGTATACGCCGTCATAATTCCCGGAGATAAGCGCCTAAGCTTCGAGAAACTTGGGAGGATAGCAGGCAAGTGCAGGATGGCAAAGAGAAGAGAGGTCGAAGATACCACAGGCTATCCAGCAGGAGGAGTACCACCTGTAGCATTGCCAGAAAACATACAAGTTATCATGGATATAGGGATAGCATATATGAAGAAAGCATATGGCGGGGGCGGAGATGAGAACACCCTCCTCGAATTCAACCCTAGCAAGCTAAAGAAGCTTATCCAGTGTATAGTAGCAGACGTTTCCCAGTGAATTTCATCTATGGAAACCACTAGGCAATGTTGGATTGTATAAGTGGCGGGCCCGCCGGGATTTGAACCCGGGACCGCCGGCTCCGAAGGCCGGCGCTCTATCCTGGCTGAGCTACGGGCCCTCTAGATTGATTTCGTTTGTGTTTGTTGTGTGGTGTAGTTTTTTAGTCTAGCTTGGTTGTGTGATTGTGTGGGTGAGGATGTGGTGCCAGTCGAGATAAAGGATTGGAAGGAGTTTGTGGAGATCTCTGCTAGGGCCAGTGAGTGTCGCGTGAAGTATGCCAGGAAGGGTAATGTTGCTAAAATCAAGGCCAGGACTAGGAGGGTGTTGTATACTATTAAGGTTGAGAAAGATAAGGTTGAAGAGTTATTGAAGGAGTTGAAGTGCCCGAGAATCGTGTTTGTTGATAGTGGTGAGGTTAGAGAGGTTAAGAAGTAGTATAGTCTAGTCTAGCTCTATGACGTCGAGGTTTCCGGGGGTTAGGACCTCGACGTCGAGTACTTCTTCTATTTTCTGTTTTAGGCTTGCCTGGTTCTCGGGGTCGCCATGTACTAGGATTACTCTTTCTAGCCCTGTTATGCTGGATAGTGCTCTTAGTATTCCTTGTTGATCTGTGTGGCTTGAGAAGTCGAACCACTGTACTCTAGCCCTTACTGGGATCTCCTCTGTACTATAGGTTCCGTTTAGGAGGATTTGCCTACCTGGGGTCCCTTCTGCTTGGTAGCTTACCATGAATACCGCGTTCTTCTCGTTTCCAGCCATCTTCTTGAGGTAGTATAGGCTTGGTCCGCCCTTGAGCATTCCAGCGCTAGCTATTATTACTCCGGGTTTCTTGAAGGCTCTCCTTCTATCCTGCCAGCCTCTAACCATCTTGAACATTGCTGCAGCCTTTGAGAGGAGTTTTAGATCCCTCACATACTCTCCGTGTGCCAAGTAGAGTTCTGTTACCTGCCTTATCATGCCATCAATCCAGACTGGATATTCGAAGTCTCTTTCGGCCAGGATTGACATTATTTCTTGACCCCTTGACACGCTGAATGATGGTACTAGGACTGTTCCACCCTTCTTTACAACCTCTTGGATCGATTCGTAGAATAGCTGTTCTGTCTCTTCCCGTGGCGGGTGGTTTGTTGATCCATATGTTGACTCTATAATTACCGTGTCAGCTTTTACGCCTGTGAATTTTGCAGGGTTCATTAGCTTTGTTGTTATGGTGTTCATGTCGCTGGTATATAGTATCCTGTGGCCGTCTACCTCGACCCAAACGGCTGCACTACCAGGTATGTGGCCATTGTATACTAGCTTGAACGTATAGAAGTCTCCTTCAACCTCCTCGTCGTATTTCACCGATTTTCCGGTTTTCAACATGTCTTCAACGCTTGCCTCATCGTATGGGAGGTGTGGACCGTTCAGCTTAATCATGTCATATAGGAGTAGTTTTGAGACGTCGAATGTTACTGGCGTGGCGTATACCTTTGGGAATATTGAGATGTAGAGGCTTGGGGCAGCACCTATATGGTCTAGGTGACTGTGGGTTAGGACTAGTGCGTCTATATCCCTGGGCTTCACATGTGCGGGGAACACGGGACGATCCTCGTCGTCGAAGTTGGTACCATAGTCTAGGAGGAGGATACGCCCGTCTCTCTCGATGCTTATAGCTGCTCTGCCGACTTCTCGGCCGCTTCCCAGTATCCTTATTCTTGGCACTTTTTGCACCCTTCTTCCGCTTGATCCTAAGCCTTTAATGCCATGGACCTTTTTGTTGATGGCTTTAATTAAAGCTAATATAGGAAATTGTCGCATCCATGTTAGAAAAAATAATATACGAGTTAACATAATTTACTATGTAAACGAGGTGTCCTTGTTTTGTCGGAAGAAATTGTAAGCCTAGAGAGAATCCTTGAATGGTTGAAGAAGGGTAAGGATAAACCTGAGACCTTCGTTGATCTCAGGTGGGAGATAATAAAGGAGGAGAGGGGCGCTGACGACAAGCTTACCATGTTTGTGGCTACTCATCAAGCCGTACCTGTTCAATTACTTGTACTTGATCTTGAAAGGATGGATGCAAAGATGAAGGTGATAAGGCTTGCAATCGAGAGTAACATAAACACAATCGACCTGCCTCCCGAGGCGAAAATAGTATTGTATAGGTTCCTATTGAACTCCAGCAAGTTACCGTTGGTTAAATTCTATTTGTTCGGCGAAAACCACCAAATAGCCATTGCAACCGATCTTGATAAGAGGCTCCTATCCAAGGAGGAGTTTGAGGAGGCCCTAGCCGCTTTGCTTCTAGGCTATATGTATTTAGGAGAGTCTCTACCCGACCAGCTGCGCGAGAAAATGCTTGAGGCGTCACAGATAGCTCTTGTTGAACTCGTGCAACGGTGGTACGAGAGAGGCGTTGACAGGGAGGAGGCGTTGAAGAACTTAGTGAAGGCTGGATTCAAAAAGGAGGAGGCGTTGAAACTATTATCGCTCGTGTATAGGCCTCGCGGCGAGTCACCTCTAACCATGTGATATCTTAATTTAATCATTTAAATATTCTTTAATAGTTTTCGTTAGTGATAGCACATCTTTTTCCGTGTTGTAGATATGCAACGATATCCTAACGACAGAATATCCCTTCTGTCCCCTCAAGCTTACAACGAACCCGTGATCGAGGAGATGCTCGTAGAGTCTACGGTTCCTGTTGTAGTCGCCTAGGCTAATCGATACTATGCTACTCTTGTTCTTTTGTTTGAAACCTTCACTTAACACTTCTACTTCCGTGTTTTCTAGCTGTTCGACGAGTAGAGAGTGCAGCTTGAATACATGCTTTTCTATCTCTCCTATGCCAATGTTATTGAGATACTCTATACTGGACCTAGCCGCTACCATGCTATGGTAAAGCTGACCCGTGGGGGCTCCAAATCTCTGTCCGTCACTCCTTAAGGGCAGATCGTCGTCACAGTTCTTCCCCGGATCGCTCCAATAGTTAGACCAGTCGCCAATCTCTGAGTTGGCCAATCCATAGTATGGCGGCACTAACTCCATTAGCCCTTCACCAACTATGCACACCGCGGTGTTGGAGTGAGGTGCTAGAAGCCATTTCTTTGGAGAGGCCGCATAGCCATCGGCCCCATTCTCCCCCTCTCTAAGTGATAGTACGCCGAAATGCTGTACTGCATCAACAATAACTTTTACACCTCGCTTATGAGCATAGCTGGTTATCTCGGCTAAATCAGGCCTATAACCAGTCACCCATGTAACTGCCGAGACAAGGACGACATCTACGCCATCATCAACTGCCTCCTTCACTGCATCTTCTATAACACCATCATATACACGTACATCACAACTACGAGATTTACAATAGGATTTCACCATCAACACGACTCCAGGGAACTCCTCGCTTGTAACAGCCACCCTACTCGGCTTAGTTGCCGCTACCATCTTGTAGATACAGTGGGATGTGGACTCACCTACGCCCACCTGGCGAGCATTAAAGCCGTACATGTGGAATATGTTACTCCTGATTTTTTCAACCTCGTTCCACATTAGGTCGGAGGCTTTATCGGGATTTGAGGCCTGGAATCTCAATGCTTGCTCAGCTTCTATTATAGATTTGTCTGGAGCCAGACCCAACGAGGCAGTATTCATATAATGTTTATGGTGCTTGAGGCTTATCGAGAAATCACTTGCATAGTCCAATGCGGCCTGCACCACTTCATACAAGAAGCTATCCTCTACCTTATATCCAAATTGATACTAAAATAGAGACGTCAACATGCTTCTAGAGACCTTCGAACCTCGCTGGATAAGTGTGAATAATACGCTCTTGACAGAGTCCTGTATTGACGTGTATCGGCTTTACATGCCTTCTGAGCATACTCCCGAGCCTTATTCATGTCTCCTTTAACTGCGTAGACAGACGCACAGCTACAATATGTCATAACCGTCTGTGCGAGACTCATATCTTTGTACCCCTCCAATTCACTGCATAAACTGATAGCCTCATTAAACCTCTGAAGGGCCCCTAGTATAGTTGCCTTCACAGAATCTATCCAAGGCAACAGTACCCTCATATAGTATTGCTCAGCCAGCCTCTTAGTATCATTTATCTGGTCTAGCGCTCTCTCATACTCACCCATTGCTAATAGAACCTGGCTTATCCGGACATCAATATGTAGCTCCTGATACCACAAGCCTAAAGCCTCGGAAAGCCGCTTAACGTTCAATAATCTCTCAAGGGCGCTATGGTAGTCTCTTTTCAACTCATATATCGTTGCCTCGCCAAGCAGAGACCATAATATGCTTCCGTAATCCTTGGATTTGCTTGCAGCCTCCTTACCCTTCTCCACGTACTCAGACGCCTTCTCAAAGTGGCCTTGAACAGAATATAGTTTGGCAAGGTTAGCATACACTATATAGGCGACTATAGAATCTTGGACTTCGCCGAGCAGAGACTCGGCCTTAACAAGGTCTTTCAATGCACTTTCTAGATTGCCCTCAGACATCCTCTGGAAAGCCCTATAAGCAAGTGCCCTTACCTGGAGATCCGTCTGGTTAAAGAGCCTGGACAACTGATAAGCCTCGGTCAGGTAGGATTCAGCCATGCGACTACCGGATAGCCGCGATACGAGTCCCAAGTCGAACAGTATGTAAGATTTCAGCCTTTCACTACGTATCTTTTCAACTGTCTCCTCCAGTATCTTTTGATAGTCCGATAGGACCTCCATGCATGATGGATCGCTAGTTTCTATTCTCTTCTTTACTACCATTGCGATTCTATCATAGTCCTTAACTGTGTAGTAGTATCTGATGGCCTGGAATAGAGATATGTAGCCATCCCTCCATAGAGAGTCTACATGCTCACTTAGTGACTCTGGCTGTTCCTCTGACTTCCGGACTATCGATTTTAGGAACTCGTGGGTTGTATAGCCAGAGTTCTCTTTGTACACGAGGCCTTTCGATACAAGTCGTCGTAGGGCCCTCTTTACACCTCGCTTTATAATCTTTCCCAGTATCTCCTCACTGAGCGGTTCAGGAAATATTGCTATTATCGTGAACACTTCTCTCTCCACAGGGTCAAGACCAGTCATTATGGAGGATAATAGAGACTCGTAGGCGCCAATCCAGTAATCGACGTCCCTGTACTTCAGGCTTATACTATAGAGCTTTGCAAGCAATGGGTGGCCGCTAGTACCTTCATAAACCTCGTCTGGATCGACCACTGTACCCGCTGCTCTCTTTGCAATAAGTGCTACCTCCTCCTTGCCAAGAGGGGATAATCTGATCACCTTGAAGCCTTCCTCCAATATGAATGCCTTAGGGGGCTCTCTCGAAACTAACACCACCCTATATACATTAGCCGAAGAAGCTATCCTGAGTATGTAATGCTCTAGCTCCCTACTCGCATTATGGAAATCGTCAAAGACCAATATCAAGCCTGAGCCTTTGAGTGATTCGATAGTTTGTTCTATGACATCGCTCGGATCTGGCATGGGTTTCGATGCAACTGCCAACAATTCTTTCTTACCAAGGGATCCCAGAGCGCAGGCGATCTTCCTTGCAACTGCTATTACTCCATCCCATTCCCTAACAGTATGCCAGAATACCTTTTCCTCGCCCGATACCGCCTTGGATACTAGGAGTGTTTTCCCAATACCAACAGGTCCCCAAAGATATAGAGTCCTCCATTCACTAGCCACTATCTCATTAAACTCCTTCACTCTACCCACTAGTTCATCGGTTATTCGAGGCGGTATTCCGCACGACAGGTCAATACTTGCATCAATCGACTTGCCATCGATAACTATCCTCCCCTTAGCGAGATCAAGGCGTATGTCCGATACAGCTAATCGGTATATTCGTGCCGTGCCGCCCGAAACCCTGATCCATTCGCCTTTCACGAGACCAAGCTTCTCGAGTCTTTTGAGACGCCTTGAGATATCGGTCTCCGACCGACCTAGGATCCTTGAGAGTTCCCGGGGATAGGTTGGAGATATGGAGAGGAACATTATTATCTCTAGGTTGACGGGGTTTGATAGTATCTTGAACATCTCGCTTATCTTCGATTGCTCTTGTTCAGATTTATCCAAGCTTTATCTCCTATACCTCAAGATTTTACCTGCTGTAGGGTCCCGTAAACTGGGGGGTATATGTTTAACGTATAGTGATACTAAATAAATATTTTTCAAAAAATCATGGTGAAACGGGGTTAATGAGGCCTAGAAGCCCACTATCAATACATTAATTAATAGAGTAAACAGCGCTAATAGTATAATGGTGGAATCTATGATTCCTAAATACACGAAGCCCCTCTATCCTCCAGGTCCCTGGCTCTACTGGGATATTGAAGCAGTAATAGCAATGGCCACGTTTAGAGCGGAATCAGTCGAGAAAATCCTACCGAGAGGTGTAGAGGTCCTAGGAGACGAGGTTATGGGTGCCGTGTGGATAGCACGATACCCTAGGTCGACGCTTGGACCGTACAATGAAGCTCTAATAGCACTCCAAGTATATGTCAACGGAGAACCATACTTCTACATCCCATACATCTATGTGGATAACGACGCCGCATTAGCCGCAGGTAGAGAAGTTGCTGGCGCGCCCAAAAAGTACGCCAAGATAAGCCTAACATGGCAGGGCAGGTCAATAATAGGAATCGCGGAGAGAGCTGGTACGAGGATCGAAGTTAGAGTAACACCCGAATACAGGGCTGCAAGAGAACTGTTAACCAGCCTATTATCTAGTGAAGGGACCCCGCTGTTAAGCGTGAGAATATTGCCACCCGTCCAGGGAGAAGGAGGGCTAAGTGATCTAATCGCATGGAGAGCCAAAGTATGGTTCCATGAAGCGATGAATGATGTCAAGGCATGGGCTGGGAGCGCCAATATAATCCTAGAGAGCGGGGCCGAGGACAATGTTGGCGACCTAGAGATAACGAGCGTTGTCGAGGGATTCTATGCCTTCTTCGACATGGAGCTGGGTGTTGATAAGATCTTAGGGAGGGAGGAAATTGCTGGCTAAAGGAATCCTACTGGAGGAAACCTTCTACCCCCATGACCATGAAACACGCCTATTCCGTAAGACTGTGAAGGAGTGGGCTGAAAAATACGTAGCCCCAGTCTCGCAGATGCTAGACAGGGCAAGCGAGGAGACAGTGCTCGAGGAGACCCGTAGGATCGTGAAGAAGAGCAGCGAGATCAGGCTCCTAAGCCTAATAGTCCCCGAGGACTTGGGCGGGGCAGGGTCCCTCACCTATATGGGGGCGAACAGCCTCGAAATAATCTCCTACTACGATGCAGGTATAGCGACGAGTATCGGAGCAGTGTGGCTCGGCCTTCTCCCAGTCTTCATAGCCGGAGTACTAGACGGTGGAGTATCCTGGCAGAGATGGCTATCCCCATTCGCAGCCTCAGACGAGCAGGGGGACCCGCAGATATGGGCGTTTGCAATAACTGAACCAACGGCGGGTAGTGATTACGAGAGGATTGAGCCTGGATCAAAGCCAGAGTACGTGACAGTTGCTAAGCCTGAAGGAGATGGCGGGTATAGGCTGACTGGGAGGAAGATATTCATATCTAACGGGCCTATAGCCGATTACGTAACAGTATTCGCAGTCGAGGATAAGGAGAGGCCCCTCGAGACTATGACTTGCATGGTTGTTGAGAAAGGAGAGTTCAAGGTAGAGACCGTATATGATAAGATGGGACATAGGAGTAGTCCTACAGGAGAGCTCGTCTTCGAAGACGTATCGATCCCTAAAGAGAGAGTTCTATGCCCACCAGGCACAGGCTGGGAGGTTGCCGAGATAACACTCTCCTACAGCAGGGCGCCAGTGGGAGCGATAGGTCTAGGTATAGCGAAGAGGAGCCTTGAGGAAGCAATATTCTATGCGAAGACTAGATTGCAGGGCGGCAAGCCTATAGTCGAGCATCAAACCATCAAGATGAAGATAGCAGGGATGATTGAAAGGGTGGCAGTCGCCGAGCACACAATCTACAACGTTACACGGATACTGGAGGAGAAGTTCCCGCCTCCAATAGAAGACTCTAGCATCGCAAAGGTAGTAGGCGCAGACGCTGCAGTCCACAATGCAATAGAGGCCATCCAGGTCTTTGGAGGAATAGGCTACATGCGGGAGACAGGTGTCGAGAAGCTTCTGAGGGACGCCAAACTCATACAGATCTATGAGGGTACAAACGAGATCAACAGGCTCACATTCACCGAAGGATTACTAGGACGACTACTCTAACCTAATTATTTATTCCACATAGTTGATTCTATGTAATGGTGGGACAACCGTGGTCACTCCTAGCGTACTCTACCCCCTAAAGAGGGGAGCACTCCTATTCCCTACCAGGCAGGTAGTTGGCCCCGATGGTAGAGTAACTTACCGCGAAATGCTGGAGAGGGTTAAGCGGATAGCAACCTTCCTAAAGAACGAGGGGTTTGGTAAGGGAGATGTAGTCGCAGTCGCAGATGTGAATAGCATTAGGTTCATGGAACTAGCCTATGCACTATCACTCACAGGCTCCATACTATTACCCGTGAACTTCAGGCAACCGCCAATCATCATTAAGGACATACTCGAGGAGGCCGACGTTAAAGCCTTCTTCTATAGTAAACCCTTTGAGCAACTCTCTGCACTATCAGGGAAGGCTACAAGGTACATGTTAGACGGTAACTATAGCGGTTGGCTCGAATACGAGCCCCACACTGGAGAGGCAGATCCTGATGCGGACTATGTCCTATTGTACACGTCGGGCACGACTGGTAGGCCTAAGGGTGTATTATACAAGCAGTGGAAGATGGTTATGGGTGGACTATCCATAGCCCACCAGTTAACACTCTACGAGACCCCCGCCAAGCTGTCGAGCAACGACACAATACTATCATTAATACCGATGTTCCACATACTATCCTGGGGAAGCATATTCATAGCACCCTTCATAGGGGCAAAGCTCGTCTTCACAGCGAAATTCGACCCAGCCGAGATAATTGAGATAATGAAGAAGGAAGGGGTAACATGGTTCAACGCAGTACCTACAATGCTAGCAATGCTACTGGAGGCAGGAGCCGACTTCACCGGGATGAAAGCAATCATTGGAGGGTCCCCTCTCCCCAAGAACCTATGGGATAAAGCGAGGAGCAAGGGGCTACGCATATCAATGATCTATGGAGCCACCGATATGCTCGCAACAAGCATCTCAATACTGACAGAGCACACTAGCGAGGAGGATGTGAGGCTCGTAACCCATCCAGTCCCATACGCTGAGGTGAAAATAATCAAAGAAGATGGTAGCGAGGCCAAACCCGGTGAGATAGGCGAGATATACTATAGGAGTCCATGGATGCCTGAAGGCTACTACAAGAACCCCGAGAAGACTAGGGAATCCTTCATGGACGGCTGGTTCAGGACAGGCGACCTAGGAGAACCTGTGGAGGATGGAGGATTCAAGATCCTCGACAGGATAAAGGATGCGATAAAGAGTGGAGGAGAATGGATTCCCAGCAGCATGCTAGAATCCATTATCAGCGAGGCGCCAGGAGTGAAGCTCGTAGCCGTAATAGCAATGCCTCATGAGAAGTGGGGCGAGAGGCCAGTTGCATTCGTCGTGGGCGATACAAGCGAGGATGAAGTCATGAAACACCTCGACAAGGCGGTCCAGGATGGTAGAATCGCTAAGTGGTGGAAGCCGGATAAGATAATCATCGTTAATGAGCTACCAATGACCAGTACAGGTAAGATCAATAAGAGGGCTCTACGAGACAAGCTAAAAGAGTATCTTTCAAGTTAAAAACCATCCATCTTTATCTATTGTTAATAAGGATCAAGTAGCAACGTATTCAGATACGGTTAGGTATAATGAGCTGTGAATATGATGTGTCTTCAAACAGGCCAATCGACAATAAGCTTCTACAAGTCCTTGAAGGCTATAACGTCTACAATCCGACAAAACGACTAGATGCAGAAGAGGCATGGAATATTGCGAGACAGTCTAGAGTATTCATAAACTGGTTCATGCCAATAACGAAGGAGATGCTCGAGGATCCAGGATGCCTCGAGTTGATAATTGTTAGGAGTAGTGGCTTCGACCACGTTGATATAACTATGGCGAGAGAAGTTGGAGTGTGCGTGGCAAACCAGCCTGAGATAATAACTGAGGCTGTCGCAGAATACGCTGTAGGCGGGGTACTAGCCGCTTACAGGCAGATTGTGGCGAGGCACAACTCCACCCGAGAATGGAGCATTAAGGGGTGGCCTATTCATCTTGCAGGCTTCCTTGTCAGGGGGAGAACGCTCGGATTACTTGGCTCGGGGAGGATTGGGCAGAGTATAGCATTGAAGCTGAAGGGCCTAGGCGTCTCCAAGATACTATACTATTCACGTAGCAGGAAGCCAGCCCTTGAAGCTCTCGGTGCAATGAGGGTCCCTCTAGAGGAGTTATTCGAGCACTCTGATATACTAGTCAACAGCCTACCATTATCAAATGAGACGAGAGGCATAGTTACCTACGAACTCCTCAAGAGACTGCCTAGATGGGCGGTCTACGTAAACATTGGCAGGGGTGGTACAGAGGAGCCTGGAGCAATCGAAAGAGTAGCTAGAGAGAGAAGCGACCTCTTCTTTGTGTTGGATGTTCATCCAGTGGAACCTTTACCTAAAGACCATAAGAGGCTCGAGTTCCTGGATGATCCGAGGTTCGTGATTGCTCCTCATATGGCTGGGGCTAGCCATGAGTCTAGGGTGGGGACGACGCTGCTTGCTCTATTGCAGGCGAGGGACTATTTGAGGTATGGTTGTATTTGGAACCCTGTGATACAGGATTGTAGAAGGTGTGAGTGGGGTCCCCCGAGCATTGACAAGATAATCGAGCTGACGAGGACTGCTTACAGGGACTTGTAAAACTGATCACCACTAAGTGGAGGATGGTGTAATTGACGACCTCTATGAAGAAAGTTGAAGTATACGCCGCCATCGATAGCTGCGATAAGGTAATAGAATACCTCGACGCCGAGAAACTCTACTGGTATAAGAATATAGTCGAGCTGAGCGAGTCAGGAAAAGTATGCCATATAATATTCTACGCGCCAATACACGCGCTCGTAAGCATACTAGAGGGTCTCGGGAAAATCCTCGATCTGAGGAGGAAGGAGAACGCCATAATGGTACTCGACGTGGAGACCGGAATCGGCAGGCCCTATAAGGTAACTGGTAGGAGGTTTAGACAACTAGCTAGAAGCATTCTAGCAAGACCACTACCCGCGCTTATAGAGGAATCCGAAGAGAAGTCCTCCCTGTACCCTGCCCAGATCATATTGGTATTGTTAGCGAGCATAATTGCCCTCGTCGGACTCGCCATGAATAATCCCTACGTTATTATAGGCGCTATGCTAATATCGCCTATCCTAGGCCCAATATACTCTTTTGCAGTCTCAATAACTGTAGGTAAAGAGGATATCGCATTAAGGAGTCTGGGAACACTAGGCATACTCCTGTTTACTGGCTTCATAGCATCACTAATAGTGAGCTCCATTACAAACGCTCTAGGGGACCCAATTCAGCCAACAAAAGAACTATTACTAAGGACCAAGCCTACAATAACTGACCTTTTATTACCTCTAATGCTCGGATCTGCGAGTGTAATAGCAGTCTCATCTAACGTCACGGAAGCGTTAACGGGTGTTGCGATCGCCGCAGCCATAGTACCTCCCACCGCGACTCTTGGATGGTCTCTCACATACAGCATTGGGCTAGCATGGGGAGCTTTCCTTACCGTATTGTATAATGTTGCAGGCTTATTGATTGGTGGGACCCTCACAGTACTAATAGTCATCGCCTGGCTTGGTAAGAATAACATAGCAAAATGAATGAGTAAGGTTAACCAAGTAAATCTACCTATAAGCATAACTAGTACACACGTAAGAGCGGGTCGCGTCTGCCATGAGAGTCCTCGAGCTTGCGAGAAAAAGGAGGAGTATCAGGAAGTACTCTGCTAAACCTATACCCCTAGAAAATATCCTATACGCCATAGAGACAGCCCTACAAGCACCCTCTGGCGCTAACCGTCAACCATGGCGTTTCATTATTGTGAACGACCCCGATATAAAGATGGAGATCAGGAAGACTGCTGAGTCATGGGAGAGAAAGCTACACGAAAGTGACTCTACGCCAGAATGGTTCCGGAAGTGGCTTAGAGAACGCGGTATAACTTGGAGAAAGGAATTCCTTACGACTGCTCCGTACTTGATTGTAGTAATAGCTGATAAGAGGGCGCCTTATTCCAGAGAAAGTGTGTGGCTCGCTGTCGGTTATCTCCTACTCGCTCTAGAGGAGAAGGGCTTAGCATCGTTGACATACACACCGACAAATCCGAGGGCTATAGCGTCAATCTTAGGAGTGCCTGAATATTATACGCTTGAGACGATAATTCCGGTTGGTCTACCGGGTGAGGATAAAGTGAAAGAGCCGCGGATGAGGCTGGAAGAAGCTGTGTATTTTAATCGCTGGGGTTCCCGCCGTGATTGAGTGCGCTTTTATTATATCGTTTCTCGAGGATTAACGTTAGTCCTATGTATAAGATTATGGACGGTGTTAGATAGTAGTAGGCGTTTGCTATTAATGATATTATTGATGTTATTATAAGTCCTATCAGTAGGTTTCGAACTATGGGCCATGAGTCGATAGGGAGGAGTATCTCATAATTATAGAGTGTGTTATGTATCGCGGCGAATAACAAGACTCCTACTAGTATGTGGAGAATTGGAGGTACTAGTTTCTCTAGCACGTAAAATGCAACAATTATTAGAATCGGTGGATAGAACACTATTGCTTTACCCTCTGGCCATTTTAGTCTTGTCGGTGGTAGTCTTTTTCCATAATTGATTCGATGGGAATAGTAAATTAATATTATTAACATAAATGATAGAATATAGTACTGCAGGGGAGGCCTATATGCGTCCTGCGATATATTGAATAGTAAAAGCACAATCAGAAGTAGGATTAGGAGAATCTTCTTCAACCTATTCGATAATCTCAATTCTAGTCCTTCCTTCCCAAGTATTAGGAGAGACACTCCTAACGGGACGGTTAAGCTGAATATCGCGTGGAATATTGTTATGTAAACCATCCAGTTTAGGTTAACACCGTAAATCCTCCCATAACTAGAGAAGTCCCCCATCACTTCGCTTGAAGGGTTATAGTAAGTGTTGACTGCCAGACCCTCTATGA
>WAKH01000042.1 GCA_015523485.1 Thermodiscus sp.
CCCCAGGCATCCCGGTATGCTGGTTACTCCTATAGAGCACCCACCCAGCAGGCTCCTCGCATAGCAGACTGGATAGCTTGCCTAGACAGGAGGGGTCCCTCCCCCTGAACCCTGCAAGTACGGGGTCCGGCCCTCCGGGCGATGATGCCAGCTTACCTTGCAACAGGTCATAGTTTGCGAAGGAGCACAGGCTTTCCTCGGAGGCCAGGCCGGGGTTCCTCTCAACACACCTCTCCCTATCCATGTACTCCTCTCTGCGATAGGCGATGAGCTCGTAGGTGTAGGGGTCCCATGGGGCCAACGCTGCCAAGGAGGCTGTCGCTCCAACTACCCCGCTACCCCCGGTGACCTCGAGGTCTAGGCGTCTCGCTATCTCGTCTATGGTATCCCGTGGGATATAGGTTCTTAGAGCCCTCAGGTAGAGTCTCCTGAGGAGAGGGACCCTCCATGCATCAACATCCCTGTATAGTGCTATGCCGGGTCCCTTGCCTGGAGGCCTCCTCCTACTATACGATTCTGCCAGGCTAATAGCCTTCTCTAGCAGTTCCTCCTGAGGGACCCTCGAGTATCCCCTGATGACTACCGCCGCGTTCCCCCGGGTCTTCCTTGGGACTACTGGGTTTAGCCTGACGAGGAGCGGGTAGTCCCCTAATATTATATAATATGATAGTTCTCTCAGGAGGAGCCATGCTAGATGTGTAGTACATCCTCCCCATGGGGTGTCGGAGTCATCTATGGCTAGGGTGAAAGGGTATGGGAAAGAATCCTTGGAGTCTACCGGGTTACTCTTATCCACTTGGGGTCCCGGGCTCTAGGTCTACTCTTTCTTCTTATGCATTACAACGATGCTTGTCATACTGCTCTTTACTCCATCCATCCTCCTTATCTTCTCCGTGATCAGTGTCCTTAGAGAGTCCATTGTGTCGGCCTCTATTACTGCTATTACGTCGTGTACGCCGTATACCATGTATACCTCTTTTACCTCGGGTAGCTCGAAGAGCTTCTCGAATATCTCGTTCTCCTTACCTACCTCGACGTTTATCATAACGATTGCGAGAGCCATTGGATACACCTCGGCCACTACATAATACTGATAAATCTAGTACTATAAAGGTTTCCAGCCGTTGACTGCATTTAACAAGGCGTTCCTAACATTGGGGTCTAGTCTCGCGAATTTTACTAGTAGGGGGAACTCCTCTCTCCTACCGCCCGATACAATGTAGGCGTTCGTAATAGTCCTCCCGGAGTAGCCTATCTCTACTGGGAGCCAGAGCGTTTCAGGATATACTCGCAGCTTTGACCCAGGTTCAAATCCCAGGACCTCCACAGCATAGTGGAGTATGAGTCTCGCCTCCAGCTCGGGCCCGGCCTTCGCCTTCCTCCCACGGAGCCCGTCGTACATCATGCGTAGGAGGCCTCGTAGCCCGCCTATCTTGAAGGCTGGCTTGCTAGCGTATATTTCCTGGGCCCGGTTTAACGCCTCTTCAATCCTTAAACCATACTCTCGGGGACCCACTAGTGGGTCGAGCTTTACACCCCCTACGGGGACCTTCTCAAAGGGGAGTTGTTTCGGGGTTGCCAGGACTAGCATCCTGTACCATGCGGTTTTCAGGCTTAGGTGTGCTTCTCCATAGAACCTCCTGCCTGGGACTTCATCGTTGACTGGTTCAACCATGTAGTATGGCAGATATATCTTGACCCGAGCCAAAACCTATACCCAGTTCCCCCTGTTGTTCTAGGGCTAATAATTTTAGAGTCAGTGAGGGGAGGGTTTAAGGGGAGTGTATGGTTTAGGCCAGCAGCTGCTGGCCTGGTGACCAATATATGGATTGGTGATTGGATGTGCGCTGGCTGGCAGTGAAGCTGATTAACTTCCTCATAGTGCTAGTGATAGTCACATTCATTGTCGCCGCTATATTCGCTGGCCCCCTCACGGACAGGCAGAAGCAGGCTATAAGGCAGGAGATGCAGCAGTTGGTCGTCGGACAGCTACGCCAACCTGGGGGCCAGCAGTATAAGGAGTACATAATTAACCAGTACGTCAAGTACCTCAAGGAGAACAACCTACCAATCAACAACGAGACGCTAGAGCAGGAAGCATTGCGTTGGTGGATAGATAAGCTCACGCAAGAAGAGATACACAACCGTGGCCTCGACAAGCCATGGTATGTAGTTGCGAGCAGATATACTAAGATGATGCTCACATTCCAACCGGTCAACTCAAGCGCCACGCTGGAGACGAGGGGCTTCTTCTGGTATAAGCAGGGAGACAAGAACGCCTATCACATCATTCTCGAGAGGGTCCCCTTCAGCGTCCTACTCTTCACCACGTCATCCGCCCTAACCCTACTCATAGCAATACCCCTAGCCCTCTACGCCGCTAGGAGGCCGGGCGGCCTACTGGACAACACCATCGTCAGCTGGAGCGTCTTCAGCGTCAGCATGCCATGGTGGTGGCTGGCGATGGTATTCATCTACTTCTTCACGCAGAAATACCATATCTTCCCGAAGGTGACGGAGAACATTGATCCACACGATATAGGCAACCTCCTATCAAAAGCGGCACTACCAGTCATAACAGTCACAGTATTGAGCGTTGGAGACACGGCCTACCGTATGAGGAACATCCTGCTCGACGTGTTCAACGAGGACTTCGTAATGGTAGCAAGAGCCAAGGGCCTACCCGAGACGGTCGTGCTCCGGAAGCACGTTCTAAGAGCGGCGGCCCCACCAATAGTAACCATAGTGCTATTTGCTATTGTCCTAAGCGTGTTCGCTGGAGCGATAATCACCGAGTTGATATTCGAATGGCCGGGCCTCGGCAAACTCTACTGGGACGCTATTACGGCTAACGACGTCGCCGTGCTAACGGTGCTGACCTATGTTACAACACTGCTATACCTGGTGACTAGGCTGATACTAGACATACTCTACACGCTGCTCGACCCGAGGATTAAGAGGGCATAATGGAGGTGGCCATGGGTGTTTGACAATTTCAAGTCGAATATGAGGATTGTCCTCAGGACCTGGAGCGGTAAGATTGGTATAGCTCTCCTCCTCATCCAGGTTATACTGGCACTCTACGCGGTCGCAGCCTACTACCCTGATGGCATGAAGCTCTACGAGCAGGGCAAGCAGTCCTACTACCCCTTCAGGTATCCATCGACAGTTCCACCATGCTGGGTTGTAAGCGATAAGTTCCCCACCGAGACGTTGACCCTAGAGTCGCTAAAGGAGAACTACCAGGTAATGGACACGATTCCCGAAGACTTGAAGATAGTGGCGCCAGACGTCTACGATCTCTTGAATACTCAATTCACACCGATACTCCAGATGGGCATGTATAAGATCGCCTACGTAAGCTATGATGGAACCATAAACCTGACGAGCCAGGCGTTGCCGAGCGATGTGAGACTCCTATTAACACTCAGGGTTCCCTCGGACCTCCAAGCCAACGGTACGGTGATTGTAAGCTCGGGCTGGATGTACATAGAGAGGCCCGACGGGCTAATAGCCAAGATATTCTACGCAGGACAGCTATACAGTCAAGGACAGCAGAACATCACTAACATAATCCCAATCTATGGCTCGGTTACAAAGCAGGTTGTTGATGGAAACGTAACCTACCAGGCTCTTCCAGAGACCCTCTACAACTACAAGAACTCTAGATGGATCAGTACAACAATGGACGACACGCTCAAGACCCTGTACAGTGATCTAGGGATACCAATAAGGAACGAGACAAGGTTCGATCCAAGAGTTATATTCGCTACCAGCGAGAACGGAACACTGGTAGGATTACCGGGAACCTACAAGGTACACTTGGCAATGTATGCAATAGTTCTATCGAACTTCGCCGATAAGCTCCAGGACAATATAGGCATCGAGCACTATGAGTTAAAGCTCATGGGCAACTGCTACGGGTTCTTCGGGACCGACGTCTACTCTAGACCCATAGGCCTAGGCCTACTACTCGGGCTACCATATGCATTCCTCCTAGGATTCACGGTAACATTCATATCAACATTCATTGGGGCAATCTACGGTACACTGGCAGGCTATTGGAAGGACATTAAGGGAGAGATCCTGATGAGGATTGCCGACGTGATGCTCTCCCTACCATTCCTCCCAATCCTAATTGCGATTTCATATGCTTTCGGTACAATCACGCTGAAATCACTGGCGATAATAATGATAGCATTGTCATGGGCTGGTCCCGTCATAGTCGTCAGGAGCATGGCCCTGCAGATATCAGAGCAGTTGTATATCGAGGCTGCGAAGGCTGTTGGAGTCCCAACGAGGAAGATAGTCTTCAAGCACATCTTCCCACAGATATACCCGTACACCATGGCGATTGCAGTACTAGCTATACCAGGAATCATTGTGGCTGAGGCTAGCCTGGCCCTACTAGGATTCGGTGACCCGGCTGCGCCGACGTGGGGTAAGATGCTACAGCTGGCATATAACGTGAAGGCCGTGACGACTGGGTGGTGGTGGATGTATATCTTCCCCGGGTTGGCCCTTGTAATATTCTCTGCAACGTTCCTTCTGATAGGTAGGGCTATCGAGCCTATAGTGGCGCCGAAACTACAGAGATAAGCAATAAATTATAACATATTTCTTTTATTGATTGGTTCTATTCCCAAATAATTTATAAAGGTCTTCCCACGATAATGTTACTATGACCCGTAATAAAGGGTGAGATGCGTCTTGAAGAAGCTAATCGCAATACTCATGATAGCACTATTCGTGCTCCCATTGGCAGCTTCGCTGGTTAGCAGCGCTCAATACGTTCAGACGATAATAACGAAGAGGATTGAAGAGGACAACAACGCTATAGGAAGCCTCATAACGGGCGACACCCAGGCAAGACTCTTCCCAGTAGACAATCCTGACGCGGCCATGAGGCTACAAGAGGCCGGTTTCAACCTAATCACGCCCTACAGCGGTATGGACAACCTCCTAGTCAACCCCAACCACTGTTCAGACGGTAGCCTAAACATCTTCGTCAACAGAAAGGCTAGGTTCGCCCTACAGTTCCTAGTACCAAGGAGCGAGATCGTCGCCAACATCCTCAAGGGCTATGGCATCCCACAGTACATCCCATGGACTCCATTCGACCCAGACTACCCATACCTAGTAGGTACAGCCCTCAAGATCCAGTTCCTAATCGAGAACAAGGGCGAGCAATACGGTAAGCAGCTACTAGAAGAGGCCCTACAGGAGCTAGGAGCAACCAAGGGCAACGATGGAAAGTGGTACTACAACGGGCAGCCTGTAACCGTGAAGTTCATCATAAGAGTCGAGGACGAGAGAAAGGACATCGGTGAGCTAGTAGCCCACAAGCTAGAGGAAGTCGGTCTAACAGTAGACTACCTATACAAGGACTTCTCAGGTGCAATCCAGATAGTCTACTTCGGAGACCCCAGCGCCTGTGAGTGGCAGATCTACACCGAGGGCTGGGGAATCACCGGTATGACCAAGTACGACTACGGTAACTTCGTATGGTTCTACAGCGGCTGGTGGGGCGGAGTCCCAGACGTCTCCTGGGGCGGAGACTACCAGAACCAGACCATCGACAAGCTAGCAGAGTGGCTAGACACTGGAAACTACACTAGCGAGGAACAGTTCTGGCAGATGGTCAACGAGGGTACCTGGCTCGGATTCCAGGAGTCAATTAGAATATTCGTAGTAGCAACCGCAGATATACTCATTGCATCTAAGGATCTAAGCGGCATCATACAGAGCCCCAAGGCAACCCCATGGAACGAGTTCACCTACGCAGCACTACAATACTCAAAGGGTGACACCGTATACTTCAGCAACAGGTACGTCTACAAGGAAGGATGGGTATGGAACCCTGTAGGCGGCTTCGCAGACATGTACAGCGCAGTAGCGGTTAGGGCCGCGGTATACTTCCCATTCGGAGTAATGTCAAGGATAACCGACGGTGAGCCTGGCTGGAGCCCAGGCAACTCAACCACCTACAAGGTAGAGAAGAACGCAACCATACCAGCAGACGCCATACTATACAACGCTTCAGCCCACAGGTTCCAGACAGCCGGTGAGGCTGGCATCGCAGGTCAGACGGTGGCTAATGAGGTCATACTCAACTACAGAATAATGCCACAAGTAAAGTACCATGATGGAACACAGATGACGGTAGCAGACTTACTAGCACCAATAGCAATCATATTCGAGTGGGGTAAGGACACCAGCACCAACACCACGCAGGACCCATGGTATGAGGCAAGAGTCGCTAGGAACTATGCAACCTTCCTAGCAACCTTCAAGGCAGTAAAGATACTCAACGCAACCGCGATAGCAGTATACACTGACTACGACCACATCGACCCAGGCGTGGTAGCAAGCGCCGCAGACCTATGGGCAAGCACACCACTAGAGCTCTACGCAGCAATGGACCTACTAGTAAAGAGTGGCCAGGGCTACGTGTGGGACTACAGGAGCCAGAACCCAGACCAGGGCATCTACGCAATCCACCTAATCGACCCAACCCAGGTACAGAAGATGGTCAACCTAACACTAGCAGCGAGAGACAACCCACCATCCTGGGTACAGGATCTAATTGACATGGGCCTACTAACTCTACAAGAGTGGCAGGAGAGAGTTGACAACCTAGTAGCCTTCGCAAACACCCACGGCCACCTACTAATCGGTGAAGGACCATACTACCTAGACAGCTATGACAGCGTAAACGACCAGGTAACCCTCAAGAGATGGATGGAGTTCCCACTAGACCCACAGGTCATACTCGAGGAGCTATCGCCAAAGACCGTATCAGTAACCACAACCGTGCTACCAGTCACCCCGAACAAGGCTGGTAGCGTAATCGCCACACTAAGCATCGAGCTAAACGGCCAGCCAGCACAGGCCAACCAGATACTACCATTCGCAGTACTAATCAACCTAGACACCTTCGAGTCACTATTCCTCAACATAACCTCGACAGGAGCAGGACAATTCCAGGTCATACTACCAAAGGACATGCCAGAAGGATACTACCAGCTCAGCCTGATGATCTATCCGAAGGGCTACTCCAACCCAGCCCTTGACAGCCAGGTAGTCCACCTAGTAGCACCACAGACCACTACGACAACAACGACCACCCAGACCACGACTACGACAACAACCACAACGACCACCACGCAGACCACAACCACGACCACTACAACGACAACTCAGGCACCGTCACCAACCCAGACCACTACCACGACGACTACGACGACAACAGCTGCTGGCGGCATTAGTGGTACAACAATAGCGGCAATCATAATAGTCATAATAATACTAGCCGCCGCCTATTACTACCTTAGGAAGTAAGCTTAGGACAACCAACCAAAAATTTATTTTCTAATCTTTTTATTTATCTTATAATACTTCCTTTCCCCCACATATTTATCCCTAAACACTAGACTATGTTGAAGTAGAATTACCGCTTCGGTGAGGGTTAGGATGTCAACCGTGCTAGAAGTCGACAATCTACGAACATACTTCTTCACGCTAAGAGGAGTAGTAAGAGCAGTAGATGGAGTATCACTCCGCCTAAATCGTGGAGAAACCCTGGGAATCGTAGGAGAGAGCGGCTGTGGAAAGAGCACTCTAGCATGGAGTTTGATGAAGCTTGTACCTCCCCCGGGCAGGATAGTGAGTGGTACGATAAAAATTGATGGCATCGATATAACAAAGATGAGTGAAGCAGAGGTCAGGAGGAAGATCAGGTGGCGTAAGATAAGCATGATTTTCCAAGGAGCTATGAACGCTCTAAACCCCGTTTATAAGGTGGGAGACCAGATAATCGAGCCACTCATGTACCACATGGGTATGGAGAGGGAACAGGCCCTAAGCAAGGCCGAACAGCTCGTCGAGGCGGTAGGACTCCCACCAGAGATACTAGACCGCTACCCCCACGAGCTCTCGGGAGGACAGAAGCAGAGGATCGTCATAGCAATGGCCATAGCCATGGAGCCGGACATCATTATAGCAGACGAGCCGACGACGGCGCTCGACGTAGTGGTTCAGGCTCAGATCCTTAACCTGATGAAGAGGCTTCACAAGGAGAAGAACATAAGCATCATCCTCATCACCCACGATCTAGGCGTTGTGACGGAGCTCTCAGAGAAGATTGCGGTAATGTATGCGGGGAAGATAGTCGAGTTCGGAAGTGCAGAGGAGATATTCGAGAAACCCCTACACCCCTACACGCAAGCCCTAATACGGGCCGTGCCAAGGCTGAAGGGAGACATACACAAGCTCGAATACATCCCGGGGACCCCACCAGATCTCAGGAAGCCGCCGCAGGGCTGCAGATTCCACCCGAGGTGTCCGAAGAGGTTCGAGCCCTGCGATAAGGAAGACCCGCCATTACAGGAGGTCGAGAAGAACCACTGGGTCGCGTGCTGGTTGCATGTTAAGAGGTGAAGGGGTATGAGCTACTATAGGATTGAGCTTGGAGAGGAGATTCTCAGGGTAAACGACCTCCACGTGTGGTTCCCCGTTAGGAGGGGTATCCTCGACGTAATCACTGGTAAAGCAAAGCTGTTCGTGAGAGCAGTAGACGGTATCTCCTTCAACCTAAGGGAGAGGGAGATATTCTGCCTCGTTGGAGAGAGCGGTTGTGGAAAGACAACCACGGGCAAAGCTCTCATGAAGCTTGTCCCAATAACGAAGGGAACAGCCCACTTCAAGCCTAGAGAGGAGACCCTCGAGAAGCTCCACAAGCTAGGGGTAACGGAGACGGATGGGGGATGGGTAGAGATCCTATCCCTTCCAGAGAAGAAGTATAAGCCTATCAGGAGAGACATACAAATGATATACCAAGACCCTTACGGAAGCCTCAACCCTAGGTTCAGGGTCAAAGACATACTAGAAGAACCCTTACTGGTACACGGAATAGGAGAGTCCAAGGAGGAGAGGCTAGAACTAATAGCCAAGACCCTGGAGAGAGTAAAACTCATACCCGCGTCAGACTTCATCGACAGATACCCCCACCAGTTGTCGGGTGGACAGAGGCAGAGAGTCGCCATTGCAAGAGCCATAATATCCAATCCAAGGCTCGTAGTGGCAGATGAGCCGGTCTCAATGCTAGACGTGTCAATCAGAGCAGAGATCCTAGAAGTACTCCTAGACCTTAGAAAGACGATAGGCGTATCATACATATTCATCACCCACGACCTGGCAGTGGCGAGATACATATGTGACAGGATCGCAGTCATGTACCTTGGAAAGATAGTAGAGCTAGGAGACGCTAGAGAGGTAATCGCAGACCCGCTGCACCCATATACGAAGGCACTCATAGCAGCAATTCCAGACCCAGACCCCAAGAACAGGATAGGATACCGTGAGATGCCCATCAAGGGAGAAGTGCCAAACGCGATCAACATACCACCAGGCTGCAGATTCCACCCGAGATGTGTAAGCTATGATGCAGAAGTCCAGAAGGAGAGCGAGATCGCAGAACTATGCCCACGATACGAGCCTCCACTAGCAGAAGTGAGAAAAGACCACTACGTATCATGTTGGCTACACGAAGCAGTTAGAAGAGCCAGAGAGGCGAAATAATCCTTTTGAGGGCCTCATATAAAGGAATTTTCATCCTCCCCCACCAACTCGGGGTCCCCTGGCTGGGGAGTATCGTTCATCGGCCCAGTTAAGATACATTGACTAGAACAGGGATTAAATGGGTGTAGAAGGGATGAAGATAAGGAGGAAGAGCGACTACCTACCCCACCCGGTCATGGAGCACGTTGTAGACAATCATCCAGCAATAGACCCCGATACCGGCCACCTCTTATGCCATTACAAGCCTATAGGCCTAGCCCTAGTAGAGGTGGGAGGCGAAACCTACCCAGCATTAACTGTAGGCGACTGTGTCACCATAGTCAATGACCCCGCAGCAATCAAGGCTATAACCAACGAGACGGAGCCATTGGAATCCTCAATCCTGCCGCCAACAAACCCCGAGTACCGTGACATCCCAATCCACGAGATAGCAAGCATATTATCCACTCTGAGAGACGCGGCGATGATCGAAGTTAGAAGACCAAAAGACGCGAGAGACTATCTCGTTCTTATACTACGAGATAACTACGAGGTAGCATTCATAGTCGAGAGATGCAGGAAGCACGAGGATAAGGGTGCAATATTACAAGTCTAATCATCACATGTCTATCCTGATTTCCCGAAAACGTATATATTTACATGTAATTTAAAGATGTATATGGTATGTAAATATGAGTATGGAGGTTAGAAGGGTACAGAGACTGGGTTCAAGTAGCTTGGTAATTACCCTTCCCAAAGAATGGACTCGTAGACTGGGAATAAAGCCCGGAGACCAGATACTCCTATACGACGAGGGATCCGAGCTCAGGATATCACCGCTTGAAAAGAAGACGGAGTCAGGAGTATATTTAGACTTAACGAGGATCGAGCCCCAACTTGCATCCTATATTATAACATGCATCTACCTATCCGGCTTCGATACAGCCACTGTAAAGATGCCAAGGACGGATAGCGATCTGGTCGAGGAGCTCCGATTCAGAAGTCAAAGGTTCATGGGAGCTGAGGTATACGAGATAAGAGACGGGGAAATAAAGGTCGACATCCTACTGGATATGAGTAAGGTTGATCTCTCACGCCTCTTCAAGATAATGTCAAACAACATCTCAAAGATAACCAGGATACTGATAAACAAGTTCCAAAACAGGGAATCACCAGACGACCTAAAACAGGCCGAATTCCTAAGAGCAGACTTCATGAGGACACTATACCTGGCTATGAGGTACATCGGGTCGAGGAAGCTTGCAGAGCCAGGGAAAACAGGATCCTCCCTACTCTCAATACAAACTGCCATAGCCTCAAACTACATGGGCCTCCTAGTAGACCTCCTATATGATATACTCGTCGGATTAAGCGATACCATTGAGAAAACAAGCGACAATGAGAAGAAACAGATAGTAACAGTCCTAAAGGGAATTGAAGAGGCAGGTAGCCTAACACTACGATTAATAGCATCTCCAAGCACGAAGAGAACAACGGAGCTGCAGGAGATAGTCGAAAAAGTCGACAAGAGGCTTAAAACCCTGATAAAACACGCCGAGACACCCGCGGGAGGAATACTATTAGGCCGACTTCAAGACGCGGCGAGACTATTATCAATCATAACAAACGTCATAACATGCAGGACGATTCTATACGTGGCAATCAAGCACAAGGAATAGAGAAAAGTATAACATACGTAAGACAACGTATGTACATGTATAAACCAACCTATTTAGTTCACTAATCAAACCATGAATAATAAAGAGAAAATCCTGGTGACTTGTATTGGAGAAGGAAAAAATCGCGCTCGTCCTAATAATAATAGGAGGCCTATTCGCTCTAATATCAGGGCTGTACTCAATAACAGCAGGCAAAGCCGTCATCAGCACATTAACAAACGGAGCAATCTTCGGAGGAACAACGGGAACCACGCTAAGAATAATGGGGGTAATCGGAGTAATCGGTGGAATAATAACACTAGCAGGGGGGTCGAGAAAAGCGAGGAACCTAGCACTAATCGGTGGGATACTAGGACTAATAGCACCCTGTGGGCTCTCAATACTAGCAATAATAGGTGCGTTATTGTTGGAACGCTAGATAAATATCTTAAATAAATATTTAAAGAAAATATAGATTTTTCTATAAAAATTTATAATGGTATGTATCATTGCAATAGAGGGTGTAATTCACGATATGTACACTGAGTTAACAAATAAAATTATTCCATTAGTTAGATCTTTAAATAATTTTGGTATAAATGTTTCCATGATAATGCTTGTATTTTAGGCAATATTGCCCTAAGTTTTAACACAATTACTAGAGCGTTCTAAGACAATGAGTTCATTTCGTTTATATTTTGATGAGTTCTTCGACATCTTGGCCCTCCCTTAAGAGCCTAAGATATGAATAGAGCTTCTCCGCATCGACGCCCTCAACTTCTACTATCTTTATCTTGACCTTCTTACCCTCAAGCTCCGTTAAAGGTTTAAGCGGAATAATCACACCGTCCTTAACAATACCCTCTAACTCGGACATCTTCTAAGTCCCACATGTTACTGATGCTGTAGAGGGTAATTGAGTCAGCTTACGCTACTCTTTATTTTTGGTAATGTTGCAGGAACTAATGCGATATCTATGGTGGTGGGCCCGCGGGGATTTGAACCCCGGACCTCCGCCGTGTGAGAACTCATTGATATGCAAATATTCATATTAATGATATGCATGTACTCCAAAAGTAATAGCAACAATGATATCTAAAGTGGTATCATTTACCATCAGGTATGCATGAAGTGACGGCTTCACGACGAGAACCATATCTTATCTCTTATAAGCCTTCTTTCTAGGAAGTACTGCATATACTATTATTTTGTTAGGTTTTTCCAGTTCAAACAGAACTCTATACTCACCTATGCGAATCCTGTAATGATTCCTGTAACCACGCAGCTTCTTAATGTCGAGTCTTCCGGAGAAGCCGTAGTCTCGTAGAATAACTAGGGCTTCAAGAATCCTACCTTTAAAGGGCTCATCAAGCTCGCTGAGTTGCTTTAAAGCCTTTTTAGTAAGACTAATGCTATACCTTGTCATTTTAGCTCCCTAAGGACGTCCTCTAAATCAACAAGCTCTACTTTTCCTTTCATTTTCTCATCCTCATACTCTCTTATTGCTTCAGCCTCGTCTGGTAGGGGCTCTTCGATGCCAATAAGTCGCTCTTCTAATAAGGCCTCAATACGCTCTAGTATAGTCCTTAACTCACGCAACTCCCTGTATAATAGCTCCTCTTTACCTACGGCCAAATGCAGTCTCCCTCCTCACAGATTTAAACAGTGCTCGAGGCTCTTAACCCTTTATCGTCTTGGATAACCTATCGAAGAGACAGCAGAGCCGATGTTTATTGGTGGGCCCGCGGGGATTTGAACCCCGGACCTCCGCCGTGTGAG
>WAKH01000043.1 GCA_015523485.1 Thermodiscus sp.
CCTGGTGTCGAGTTTGACGGGGAGCCTCCCTGTTGTGTGGGCGCAGGATAGGAGGGCCTCCTTCACCTTTAAACTAGTGAAGGGGGTGCTGTTGGGTCTCATACTTGGCCTAGGTGTGCAGTCTTTTGTGTATTTGCTAGAAGTCTTGTTAGATGTGTATGTTACAACCGTATTTTTCTCAGCGGGTTTATTCAAACCTGCCCCTGGTTATAGATTTATTTGTATGTTGAAAATTTTATAGTTATCGAGTGCTCTCTTATGGTTATCCATTTTGCATAGGCGGAGAGGGTTTGTGGAGTGTGATATGTTCCTGGCTATAGCATTTGTCGCGTTCTCTTCAATGTTTGTGTATATTAAGAATTCCACTATGTTATTTATATTATTTTAAATATTTCAAGGGACGTCAGTCACGCGTCTTAGAGCTACTAATAATTTAATTAAAAATAGTGTGATTTGCTAGAATTTGAATTCGAATGTTTCTCCTGGGTTTAGGATTACGACCTTTGTGTCTGGTGTCTTTTCTTCTACTAGTTTCTTGAATTCTTCTGGTGTGCCGTAGAGGACTGGGAATGTTTTGTAGTGCATTGGTATTGCTACTTTTGGCTTTATTAGCTCGACGGCTTTCGCCGCCTCTACTGGGTCCATTGTGAAGTGTCCTCCGATTGGTAGGAGTGCTATGTCTGGCTTATAGATTTCTCCAATAAGGGCCATGTCCATGGTTATGCCCGTGTCTCCTGCGTGGTATATTGTTCCCTCGCTCGACTTGATTACGACGCCTGTTGGGGCGCCTATTGGGCTGCTGTGGACTGCTGGTACGAGGGCTATCTTTAGGCCGTCTACTATCATTGGGCCGCCCATGTTCCCGCCGATCGCTCTTGAGGGGTCGCCCACTTGTTCTGCTACATGGTTTGCTAGCTCGAAGATGGCTACTACTTTCGCGTTTTTATTATTCTTGAGTATCTCTACAGCGTCTCCCAGATGGTCGCCGTGACCGTGTGTTAGGATTACTAGGTCCACGTCCTTAATGTCATTAGCCTTTACTGGTGAGAGTGGATTGCTTAGGAATGGGTCTACCAGTATCTTCTTACCATCAACGTATACTTCGAAGGCCGAGTGCCCATAGTACTTAAGATACGCCATTTCATCTCCACCTCAAGCTCGGTCCTCAATAATAGTGTACCTGGGCATACTCTTAAAGTTAACATGTATATCCCGACCCTCTACTTAATTGGCAGGGGGTTGTGGAATTGACATTCACAGATGATGAGGTAGAGAAGCTTGTTAAAGCCGGTGAAATCGCTGCGAGAGTTAGAGAGCTCGGAGCACAGCTAGTAAAGCCGGGAGCGACGGCCAAGGAGATCTGTACTAGGCTCGAGGAGTACATAGTGGAGCTAGGTGCTAAGCCAGCGTTCCCATGTAATTTCAGCGTGAATGAGGTGGCAGCCCACTACACGCCTGGTATAGATGATGACATTCGGTTGACTGGGATTGAGGTGGTTAAGGTCGATATAGGAGTCTCCCTCGATGGATACATTGCGGACACAGCTGTAACAGTCGATTTGACGGGAGTCAACGAGAAACTATTGCAGGCGGCACAGGCAGCTCTAGACCAGGTTGTCAAGATAATGAAGCCGAATGTGAGAATTTACGATATTGGAAAGACCATTGAAAACACGATAAAAAGGCATGGATTCAAGCCCGTCAAGAACCTAACAGGCCACACTATAGGCAGGTGGCTCATCCACGCAGGAACACAAATACCCAACTATGCGGACAGGACTTCATTCCACAAGAGACTACGGCCAGGTACCCTAGTTGCAATAGAGCCGTTCGCCACAAACGGCAGGGGGCTAGTGAGGGATGGCGGGATAGTCAACATATACTCTTACACGGGTAGGAGGGGTCGGTACGGTTTATCGGAGCAGGAGGAAGAAGTCCTGAATTATATCATAGAGGAGTATAAGACGCAACCCTTCACGCCGAGATGGCTAACGTCTAAGTTCAACAAACAAGTAATACAAGAAACCATACGCAGCCTCACGGCGAAGGGAGTGCTGCACGCGTACCCTATACTTGTGGAAGTATCGAAGGGGCTGGTATCGCAGTTCGAGCACACATTCCTTATATTAAAGGATAGAGTGATAGTCACAACCTGCCCCGAATGTGGATAAATCAAGGCAAGGGTATGCTTCCGTGTGTTGGGACATGTGATACTACATTCTAAGATTTAAGCTCCAAAGAGTTCAAACCCTGGATTGGGTTGCAATAGGTTGGTGGCTGCTTCGAACCTCGCCGACTGGATAAGCGCGATAAGCCAGTTACTCTTCCTACTCATATTCGTACTCCTCTTCCTAGGAGTAAACCAGAGATTCCAAGTATACGTATGGAGTAGGGACATCAAAGCTAAACTAACTCTCATCGACTCGATGGCTGTTGAAGCGAGGAAGAAGACACTAGACTTCATGAACAAGAACAAGGCTAGGGACGCTAAGAAGCTCCTCGACAGGATAACTGACTTCTTCGTCATCTCCCCCGTGCAATTAGAGCCTACCGATATCATCAGGAGGCTCCAGCATCTACTCGATGTTAGGAGGAGGAGGTTTAAGGAAGAGTTCGAGAAGGCGATGCCTGAGGTAGACGAATACACCAGGAGTAGGGCTGAGACCGCTAGTGAAATCGCCGCGGCGTTAACATTCATCTACAAATACGTAAGGCACCTCCTAATCATGGGTGAGAAGACAAAGAACTGGATACTAATAATGCAGCTCCAGCTGATAATGCCACAGATAATAAAGATAGCCGACATGTACAGGAAGGCCCTCGACGACTTCCTCATGGGGACCCCAATAGGAGACTCTGCAGGCCCGATGGTGGCGGTTAGACTAGCAGGATTCGATGC
>WAKH01000044.1 GCA_015523485.1 Thermodiscus sp.
AAACTACTACTATCGCTTGATCCCTATGCCCTGCTTGGAATGGTATCATCGGCTGGAATAACAGGAAACACCGTCATCCTTGTTCTAGGCACGCTTGGATTAATCCTACACGGCGTGTTCTGGACTCTAATTGCAACCCGACTACTAAGCGCTGAGACGATGATAACGGGTCATCCATTAATCAAGAGGATAACGGCGAAATTCGTGAAGAAGACAAGCGGGCTTCAAACCGCATAAGCCGTATTTATACCCTTACAATCGTCTCTCACATTCCATACCTTTACCATTGACTCGTCTATGTTAAACGTAATTCTCCCACCTGTATCGAATCTCTTTACTCCCTGTACAACCGCCTTCAATGTGGTATTGTATACGCGGATGTAGAGGACGGTATAGTGTTTCCTAGAAGCAACATAGGCTAACGTGCCAGAGTATGGTCCCTTCCCTATAGCTACTGCTTCTGGTGGGAAGCTCGCTGGAACCCCTTTCTTCCTGGTGAAGGGAGGCTCGCATACAATGTTATGGCCGAGGAACGCTGCAACCTCGAGGGATGATGGATTATAGTAGACTCTGAGTGGGTCACCAGCGTCGTATACCCTCCCATTTATGAGCACTACTAGATTGTCGGCTAACTCTAATGCCTCGTCTTGATCGTGGGTTACTTGTATCACAGTTATTCCTTGCCTTCTCGCAATGTCCTTTACTAGCCTCCTAAAAGATTCTCTCAGCGGCAGATCGAGGTGAGCAAACGGCTCGTCCAGAAGCAGAACCCTGGGCCTAGCCGATATGACCGCGGCAAGGCTTGCCCTCTGCAGCTGGCCGCCGCTGAGGGTCCCAGGCCTTCTATCTAGTATGTCCGTTATTCCTAGAAAGGAGGCGATTCGATGAGCCTCATCCATCGCCTCTTCACGTGTGAGGCCCTGTGACTCTGCAGCCAATACTATGTTCTCTAGGATAGTTAAGTGTGGTAGAAGTACTGGCCTCTGGCTCAGCATGACACTCCTCCTATCCCAAGGGGGAAATGGGGTTACATCCTCATTATCGAAGTATATCTTGCCTTCATCGGGCGTTTCGAGGCCAGCTACTAGTCTTAGGAGTGTGGATTTACCGCTACCACTGGGACCAGCTATAACAGTTACTCTACCCGGCTCTGCTGCTAGATTGACCCTGTATAACGCAATTAGGTCTCCATACTTTTTCGTAAGATTCTCGATTCTAACCCTAGCTCCAACCTTCAATCCTATGCTCCGTAATGAATGAGGAATAGCTATTGATTAATTAGTATAGTTCTACAACTATAACCCATGACTGATCCAGCCCAGCCCACGGACACATAACGGTCTAAACAAGGTGGATTATCTTGGAGTGGTTTTGGGGTAAAGGACTCATCGTTGAACTAAATGGTGATGGTATAAGGACACGGGAACTCTCGTTAGACCGTAAGATCTACATGTTATTGAATGGTGGAAGGGGGTTTGCTGGTTATGTATGGTCATTGCTAGTCAAGGAGACTCCCCCTGAACCACTATCACCTGAAAACCCGCTAGTTGTAGCCCCCGGAGGCCTAGTCGGCTCTGGCTTGTCCACCGCTAGTAAAACTACATTCGTAGCCCGTAGCCCCCAGACAGGTCTACTCGGAAGATCTGTTACTGGCGGTAGAGTTGGATGGGAGATTAGGAGGGCTGGATACGACTTCCTCGCTATTACCGGTGAGTTAAACGAGCCATCTATTCTCATCATTGATAAGGAAGGTGTTAGGATAGAGAATGCGAGGGGGTTATGGGGTTCCACTATAAGCGAGGCTAGGCGTAAGCTGGCCTCGAGATTCAAGTCATACTCCGATATAATCATTGGACCAGCAGGCGAGAACCGGTCAGCAATAGCATCGATAGACACGAATGGGCGCCAAGCTGGTAGAACAGGGCTTGGAGCAGTAATGGGTTCCAAGAAGTTAAAAGCAGTCCTTGTAAAGGGATGGATGGATCCCATAGTAAACGATCGCGGAGAAGTACTACGCCTCATAAGAGAATTAAACAAGGCAACCCACAATGCTCGCGCTTCAAAGAACCTAGTGGAATATGGAACCCCGCTAATGCTAGAATACACGAATAAAGTATATGGTATCATCCCAAGCCTCAATTGGAAAAAGAGCACACTCTCCTGGTGTGAGAATCACGAGCAGAGACATGAGGAGTTAACCAGATTCGCCCCAAAGTATAGAATTGGCAAGAATCCATGCATAGGCTGCGGGAGACCCTGCAGTCAAGTTATAAGGATAAACGGCGTCGAAGTAGATGGCCCTGAATATGAGACAATCTTTGGCCTGGGAACCAGCATCGGCGTCTGCAACATAAGAGACGTAGCATTACTAAACAAACTAGCAGATGATTACGGATTCGACACTATCAGTCTAGGCGCAACCATAGCATGGGCCATTCACGCCAGCGAGGAAGGCCTACTAGACATCGACATATCCTGGGGCGATACACAGCGTATAGCGAAACTCGTCGAAGACATGGCTCACAGGCGTGGAATCGGCGACATCCTAGCTGATGGATCCCTTAAAGCCTCGAAGAAGTTAGGAAAGGGAGAAGAACTCGTCATCCACGTCAAAGGATTAGAGCCACCAGCCTACGATGCGAGAGGACTGAAGGGCATGGCACTAGGCTATGCAGTATCTAGCAGAGGCGCCGACCACCTGACTAGCGGTGCATACGCATTCGAAATATACGGCAAGCTGTGGAAGTACGAGGGCGTGGATAGACTAACCTATGAAGGTAAAGGCCTACTAGTACGCGACGGAGAAGACCTTATGGCATTCTACGACAACACTGGAATATGCAAATTCTCAAGAGGGACCCTCTACCCAGAGAACATAGCACCCCTATGGAACGCGGTAACCGGTTTCAACTCCACACCAGGCGACCTGCTACAGGCCGGTGAGAGAGCGGTTAACATCGAGCGCCTAATCAACCTGTACCTAGGCCTTAACCCACAAGTTGACGATACACTTCCAAAGAGACTCTTCACAGAACCCATCGATGACGGGCCCAGTAAAGGCGAAGTGATAATTAGAGAAGAGTTTACGAAAAGCCTCATCGAGTACTATACTGCTAGGGGATGGACTAGAAACGGAATACCACTGCAGACCACCCTCGTGAGACTGGGCCTCGCGGATATTCTACCAAACTTCCTCTTGGACTATTCTACAAAGAGCATCTCGTCATGAATTCAAAAATCTCCTTTTTACTAATCCACAGCAATGATTACCGGGTTATCAGCCCATAGATAAATCTATAAATGGAGCATGGAATCGCCCACCCCGGTGAGAGTAAACGTGGCACAAGCCCGCTACGCATTGATTGGACTCATAATAGTTGCAATTATCATAGCCGGTCTAGGATACTACACGTACACCTCTCACAAGAGCGAGAA
>WAKH01000045.1 GCA_015523485.1 Thermodiscus sp.
TCTCTTTTAGTTCCTCTTCTAATTCGGGAGACGGCTCGTATCCTTCCTTTAATACAACGACTGCGACTGGCACCTGGCCCTTTACTGGATCCGGTGCTCCCACTACCGCGGCTTCGCTAACGGCCGGATGCGCTAGTATGGCGTCTTCCAGCTCAATCGTGCCTAGCCTGTGGCCTGCTACGTTCATAACCTCGTCGGCTCTTCCTAGGAGCCAGAAGTATCCATCCTTATCCCTCACAGCATAGTCGGCCGGGTAGTAGATCCATATTCCCTTGTCTGGCCTGCTGAACATTGACCAGTATGTCCTGATATACCTGTCTGGGTCTCCCCATATACCCATTAGCATACCCGGCCATGGCTGTTTTATGACAAGAAGGCCCTTCTCCCCTTTCTCCGCTGGTTGACCATCCATCCTTAGAACATCCGCTACTATACCGGGGAGAGGGAATGTCGCGCTACCCGGCTTTAGCGGTACTAGACTTATGCCTGGAGCTGGTGAGATCATGGCCGCGCCAGTTTCTGTCTGCCACCATGTGTCCACTATTGGAGCCTGCCTCCTCCCTATCTTTTCATAGTACCACTTCCATACCTCGGGGTTGATAGGTTCCCCCACGGTTCCTAGAAGGCGTATTGTCTCGAAGCTGTAGTTCTTTAACCAGTCGTCACCGTACCTTCTCAGCAGTCTTAGCAGAGTTGGGCTCGTATAGAATGTCGTGACGTCGTATTTGTCTATCATTGACCATATCCTGTCAGGCTTGGGATAGTTTGGTGCTCCTTCATACATTAGCTGGGTAACACCGTTCATTAGGGACCCGTAGACTATGTAGGTGTGGCCGGTGATCCAGCCGATATCTGCGGCACACCAATATACGTCTTCGGGCTTCGGGTCCCAGTTCCACTTGAACACATTGTATACGTATGTCATGTAGCCGCCTACACTATGCATTATTCCCTTAGGCTTTCCTGTCGTACCGCTGGTATAGAGTATGAATAAGACGTCATCAGATTTTCTCGGCTCGGGCTTTACATACGCCTTAATTGGCGCTTCACTAACTAGTTCATGATACCATATATCTCGCTCATTACTCCATGGTACCTCTATTCCAGCCCTCTTCACTACTATTACTTTCTTCACCTTGACTCCTTTCTCAGCGGCCAATGCTATAGCTTGGTCAGCGGCCTCCTTCAACCGGACTATTTTCCCCCTTCTATAGAATCCATCGGCTGTTATCAGGACCTCCGCTTTAGCATCTACTATTCTATCAGCTAGTGCTTGGGCGCTGAATCCGGAGAAGACTACGCTGTGTATGGCGCCTATTCTGGTTAATGCTAGGAGTGATATGGGTAGTTCAGGGATCATTGGTAGGTATAATGTGACTGTTTGACCTGGTTTTATTCCTAGGAAGTGTTTTAGCGCCCAGGCGAACCTGTTTACCTCCCAGTATAGTTCCCTGTAGGATATTACTCTCGTGTCTCCCGGTTCTCCCTCCCAGTAGTAGGCTACCTTGTTTGCTGTAGGAGTGGTTATCCATTTGTCGAGGGCGTTTAGGTTTATGTTGGTTACTCCCCCTTTGAACCAGCGGTAGAAGGGAGGATTCGACTTATCGAGTATGGTATCCCAGGTCTTGTACCATATTAGTTCTCTCGCTCGTTCATCCCAGAATCTCTCGATGTCCTCGACACTCTTCTTGTAGTATTCGAGATATGCCTCGAGGCTAGGAGTATATTTTTCCGCGAAGGGAAGGGTTTCCTCAGACAATTTATGGCCCACCTTTGTGGGACATTTTGATTAAATATATGATCTTGTATATATTATCTATTTTCGCGAGTGTATTAACACTAAACCATAAATCATAAAAATTATATTAATATTTGTAATAAGAGATATAGACCACACATACCATCCAAATAAACTGGGGAGACACAGTATAATGAAGCCAAAAAACATAGAATGCATAATAGACGCCCACACCCACCTACCCACAAACCCTCCAAAAACCCCAAAAACATTCCTCCAAGAACTATCAAGAAAGGGAGTAAACGGTGCAATCATACTAGGTATACCAGCAGTAAAAACCCTCCTCGAAACAATAGACCCGAAACACGTGAATAAGGAGCATGAGAAAATCAAGGAATTCCTATCAAAATACCACAGCAACATAAATGATTTCCAGCCAGACATACTGCTCATGAATGCCCTCAAAATGATGACCAGTTATGGCAGACTCTGCAGCTTCAATCCCATAGGTGAGCGCTACAAAGTCATGGCAGCAGCAGATCTATCGAAGGACCCGGAGTCGTTGGCTAGAGAACTTGAAGCCCTCGTCAAGAGAGGGTTTAAGGGATTCAAAGTAATCTCAACTATATTCATGAAGCACCTCGACAACAAAACGGTTGAAAGCGTCTTTGAAGTGGCCCAATCCCATAACCTTCCAGTAATTGTACACGCTGGTTGCGATCCAGGCATATGGGAACTGCCAGGCTACTGTAAGTACGGAGACCCTTCGAGACTCTACAAGATACTAAGAGAACATCGCGACGTAACTACCATAATAGCTCATATAGGAAGCTACAGCTACCTTGCACCGGGAGTCTTCCTAGAGGAGACAATCGAATTGGTAAGAAGGTTTGCTAATGTTTATGTTGATACAAGCGCGGTTCCACCACAGCTGGTTGGGATAGCTGCTAAACACGTACCAGCTGATAAGATACTCTTCGGTTCAGACTATCCCGTCATTAATAACATTGAACTCGAGAGCTTCATCTTCGAAGTCTATAAACAGTTGAAGAATGCAGGCTTCTCAACTCGGGAGGTGAATAAAGTTTTCTGGATCAACGCCTTAAATATATTTGGAATAAGGTGTTGAGTATTGCAGGTTAACTGCACGCGGACGGTAATACGCCATGATAAAGTTGGCGAGATTATCATACGAAAGCCCTCGCCCTACGATAAGAAACTTGTGGAAGAGTTTCTTAGGAGGTTGAGCCAGGAATCGATATACCATAGGTTCTTTAAACTGATTAAAGATTATGGGGAAATAGTTGATAAAATGCTTGGGGAAGACACAAAGGTATGTCTACTAATGGAGAAGGACTCAAAAGTCATTGGCTGCGCAGAAGTGTACAAGACCATATGGCCGGAAGTTGGAGAGCCAGCGGTAGCAATACTCGACGATTACCAGGGAAAGGGTCTTGGAAAACTCCTAGTATTTCTCCTAGCGATATGTTCCTACAAGGTTGGAATACGTAGGTTCAGGGCATACATATTCAAAGAGAATCTGCCCGCGATCAGGATAGCGTCGAAACTATCATCGAAGATAATCGAAGACTATGGTGATTCACTGCTTATTGAAATGGAAGTAGAAAGGAGTTTAGATGATATCATGGATTACATTAGACTACATTTTGAAATTCTGCCTGGCGAGAGAGCATGATAATCTAGCTCCACCATTCTTCCACCACATAGTTATGTCTCAGAAGCCACTTATTGCCAAGATATACCTCATCTATTCCTGCTTTCCTAGCTGCCTCCACGGCCTTCTCGGCATGATGAATACTGGTTGTGGGTAAATCAAGCATCTTGTAATCTGGATGGAATGCTAGGAGTACCAATGGAATGTTCTTGTCTAAGCTGGCTAAGTAACTCGCAATATTGTAGACCTCTCCTGGACCGACATAGCCCGGGACAAGCAGTATGCTTACGACCAATAACGGCGGGTCCCTCCTCCTTGTACCAAGCCTTGCAACAATCCGAGCATTCAACTTAAGCCTCTCAACTGCCCTCTCGCCATCAACTCCCGTTAACGCCTCATATATCGAGGGAGACCACGCCTTCCAATCTATCTTAACTATCCCTCCAGTCTCCAAGCTTAACTTAGCCATCTCCCTCATAATCGCCGGATTTACCAAGCCATCCGTTTCCCAGCATATCCGCTTAAACCTCTGGCCAGAGTATCTGGCTAGCCTAACAATCCTTTTTGATGCCGCTACTAGTAATCCAGCTTGTGGAGTGGGATCTCCGCCAAAATAACAAACGCATCTGACTTTTTCGTCTAATGATTCCTGGACTAGCTGGTTAACATCCATAGTCCTCCTCCAGCTCTTCACTGTCGATGTCGAAATGTCTTGAGGGACCCCTACTTCATCCTCTAATACCATGAGTTTATGCTCCCAGTTCTGGCAGAATGCACAGTCTAAGGGGCATCCTCCCATGAAAACTGCCAGATTATAGTAGCCATATTCGGGGCCCATAGTGTCTGTATAGTCAGGGTAACCTCTACTAGTTGCGGCCGGGCATACCGGAGTTGACACACAATTGGTTGGTAAGGTGTCAAGATAGGTGAATCCCAAGAGCTTTCCTGACCCAGCAATATGTTGTAGTTTACCGTCTTTGACTCTCCATATGCCACAATAGCCTGAACCACCTTCCGGTATTTCACACTCATTTACACATATCTGGCATTTCACCTTCTTCGCGAGCGTATCCTTTGGCGGTTGTGGTGTTAGTCCTAGGCGGAGCCGCCATTTCCGCCTAGTCCTTCTAACCAGTTCGAGGGCTTCACCGGGCTTTTCACGTAGGCAATGGCTGCACACTCCCAGCCATGATGATACTAGTTTCGACTCTCTACCGCATAATCGGCATCTGGCCAATAGATATCAGCCCTCCCAATGTTTAGGATGTGCTTTAAGCAGGGATATCTAATCAAGGTAGAGGGCTCAGCAAAGGCCAATTCGCTCATCCGGAAGTCGCCGATAGCTGGGACTTCATCGCCCAATACGAATAGTTACATGTGAGGGTCAATAGGTTATCCTATGGAAACGAATTGTTTAAAACATATGAATACTGATAGAAATGGTTTCGGAGAGATGCTTTGGGCAATCTAAGGAAAGCCGTGATTGATACCGCTGTAATAACGCCATCAGGTGCATTGAGTCCCGGCCCCTTGTCGGCCTCGGCAGTTGCTGCTGGCGCTAGCCTTGGATTATTGGGCGGTTTACTAGTTGCACTCGGCCATCTACTTGTGGAGCTCCCCTACTTTATCGTCCTGATCCTAGTCATGGGAGTAATTGAGGCTAAGTTAAGGAGGATTAAGACCGTCCTTGACTTGATCGCTGGAGGCTTCATGCTTTTCTTCGCTTATCTCCTAGTGATTACTGGTATAGGCCTGTATAATGGTGAGGGGATAGCTGGTGGAAGCATAATCTCTAATCCACTTACAGCAGTCGCCACAGGAGCGATACTCACGGGTGCAAACGCGTACTTCCTTGCTTGGTGGTTCACTGTTGGCAAGCCGATTATAGACTCTGCTAGAAGCATGGGTTGGAGGAATGCTTCCATCATCTACATCGTCCATTATTCATATGATTTCGGCTGGCTAATACTCCTCGCAGCGATAGGTGGACTGGCTGGCCTTGGAGGGAGCATGATCCTTGCAGGGCTAATGTTTGTCTTAGCATTAGTCCTAGCCTATTATGGTGTCAAGATAATAGTGAACATTAGGAAGCCGGCATAAGTACATTCTCTATTTAATCTTGCTCGTCTTGTTGATTGATATAAGGGTTAGAGTTGAAGCCAGCAAAGGCTATACGGGCAGTATCAGCAGTAGGTGTAACTACATCTATAATATACATGATAGTCGCGTTTATCTCGTTAATTTTGGAGAACCCCAGCTTGCACGCAAGGTTCATGCTATATGGAGCCCTCATCCTATTCCCATATGCCGTCTCACTAGCTTATGTAGCGAGTGTCACAAAAAGACATATTCCAGACCTTGTACCCGTAGCCCTAGCCACAATACTATTGATACCAATCCCCATACTGGCAATGTTAGGAGTGAGTGACTCGTACCTTACAGTGATAGTTGCTGTCTCTGGTTTGCTCGGGGTCCCGTCTGCTATAATAGTGGGAAGAGGGAGGAAATCATCCGTCAAGCTAAGCCTCTATCTAGTTGCACTCACATACCAGACTATGAGCCTCGCATCAATAGCCCTTACAATATCGCCCACTACAATATTCCTCTATCGTGCACTGGTCCTAGTGCTAGCATTCCCTGTGCCATTAATCTATGCTGTAACGGTCAATTCATTCCCCGCGACCTTCAAGGATGAGCCTAATGAACCTCTCTCCTATCCTCTACCATTGCTCAGCCTGATCTCAGGCCTCCTGATACTATATGGGTATCAGAAGGTGGCTAGTTACTTGATAGTCCTTACGCTCGCATTGTATATCTACAGTGCTAGGATATACAAGTGGATAGATTACCGTGAACGAATTAGGAATTATCCAGAGGGACCCGCGAAAAAGGGGCTCGAATACTTCCTTTGGGGGCACGTAGCAGTCATAATAGCTATCCTGATAATGACTGCCTACATTCTTGGATTACCTGGAGAATGCATGGGCCTATGCTATCTTCATCTATTTACGCTCGGCTTCATTACGTTGCATGTATGGATACATGGCCCACTGATGCTGCCCGTAATTCTGGGAGTACGCCACAGGAGAAGGTTTACTCTAGCACCATATCTACTGCTACTTGCAGCGATGGCTGTGTTCCCCGCATTCATGAGTATAGCTTTCATACTCTACGTGGCGTCGTTCATAGCAACTGTCTATATCGTACTCTAGGATTCTAAGTTGATTTCCGATAAATCTTTGGATTTATTGTCTCGTTGTTAGGAGTAGAAGGAGGTGTTACCCGTCTACTACCTTTACGGTGAACGCTTCAGGTACGTTCGTGGTCTTTGGAGCCTCCTGCTTCTTTGCTGGCGTCTTTACCGCTATCTTTGAGCCGCTGGCTAGCTCGAGAGTCTTGGATAGCTTATCGAGTATCTCTTTCGCCTCCTCCTTCTCTTTGGTTAAGGTCTCCTTTAGCTTCTTGAGGTGCGTCATTCCCTGCTCGAACTGTCTCTCTCCTACTTCCCCTGAGAAGTATGTCATCTGGAGTACAGCCATTGCCCTTGCGATGTGCATGTTCTGGTAGTCTATCTTCTCGATCCTCTTCTTGATCTCCGCTTCCACCTCCTTGGCCTTCATCTTCAGCTTCTTTATCTGCTCGGTCAGCTTCCTCTCTAGCTCCTTGAGTACCTCGCCAGGAATCTCGCCCTTGGCTATCATCTCCTCAACTCCTTTCTTCCTCTTGTAGGACCTGTCAAGACTGTCGATCAGCTTTATAGCAGCGTGCTTCCACTCTGGTATGACTGTTAGTTTACCGTCGGTTATCTTTACCCTCTCGCCCTCGACCTTCTCGAGCCTAAGATCTTCGACCTTGATCTCGACATACTCCACGTATCCCTCTGCATCGGCGCTTACGCTTACTAGGATTCCTATCTCCCTGCCGTACTCGTCGAAGACAACCCTACCTATGCTTCCAGCAACTTCTTCTATCTTCAACAAGATCTATTCACCAATACTGGTATTACACTAGTGTAGACGGTATAAAGGGGGGATAGGAATGAGACACCGCGCCGAACCCCATACATGAATTCCTGGACCCATAACTAAAACCGGTGCATAACCCATGAGTCTAGACAAATGGGCAAAGAACTGGGGAGGGCCAGGAAAGAGAGAGACAATTGGCGAGAAGGTCAAAAACTTCATCAGCCCACCAGGACCAATCAGGCACCAGGTCGTTAACGCAATCTACAGGCTAACCAGCCAGATACACAAGCTAGACTACAGCCTATCCAAGCTGCAGGCCTACGATAAGCAGCTATTCGAGAAGACTGTAAACGCCCTAATCGAGGGAGACAAGACAAAAGCCAGGATGTACGCAAACGAGGTAGCAGAGATCAGGAAGATGGCCAAGATAATACTCACAGTAAGACACGCTCTCGAGAGAGTAAAGATAAGGCTAGACACCTTCCTAATAGTAGGAGACGTACAGGCAAACCTAGCACCAGCAGTAGTCGCACTCAAGGGAGTAGCGGGATACCTAAAAGGCATGATGCCCGACGTATTCGCGGAGCTAATGGACATTGACGAGGCACTACAGGCCACAATGATGCAGACAGCAGTCGCAGCACCAGGCATGATAGGCGGAGACATAGTAACAGAGGAGGCCCAGAAGATACTCAAGGACGCTGCAATCGTCGCAGAGCAGAGGCTCAAGCAGAACTTCCCAGAGCTACCCGTCATCGAGGGCATCCCAAGCCAGAGCGGAGCCACCCAGGCAAGCGTCGAAGAGGGCAAGTAGCCCCTTATTTCTACATTCCACTTTATCATTATTACAGATTTTATGTAGTCCTAGCACCCAAACACCAGTCTTCCTCCTAGATCAAATAGAATCCATGCTTAAAAATTCACAGAGCCCCAGCCATCTCGGTGAAGTAATTGCAACAAGTCAAAGGAGACACCTATCTACTAAGAGGCAGCCCATCAACCCTCTTCTACATAGACGAACAGCAACTATACATGATAGATCCGGGTCATGGCGGGAAGAGAACCAAACAGCTACGAAAAATAGCTAGAAAAGCAAACAAACCCGTAACCATAATCCTAACACACTACCACAGCGACCACGTCGAAATACTATCGCGTAACCTAGACTTCAAGTACAAGGCGATCTCATCAATCCTCGACAGACCCGGCATAGAATATACTGAATACCGTATAGGGATGACCTTCGGTGTCCCCCTAGAATCCTGGAAAGAAGCCCTAATGTTCAAAGCTCCCCCGGTAAAGGTAGATGAAACAATAAAGTGTGGAGAGAACATAGGGCCCCTACAGACGGTCCATCTACCGGGACATACGCCCGGCCAGATCGGTATCCTTACGCCAGACAAAGTATTCTATGCTGCCGACGCGGTATTCGGGGAGAAAGTACTCGAAAACTATCTCGTACCATATCATAGGAATCCGTGTCAGGCACTGGAAACGCTGGAGAAACTCAGGGATCTCGACTATGAAATCCTAGTCCCTGGACATGGCCCAGTAGTTGAACGGAGCCAGGCACTGGATCTCATCAACACCAACATTGAAGCACTGAAAAGATTCCTTGACACGCTAGTCGAAAAGGCAGGTGAAGGTAGAAGCTTCCAAGATATAGTGGAAGTAATACTAGACGGTAAAACAGCGAGGTCGGCTGGAGAATACATCTTAGTCGAACAATCGATTAGGGGCGGGCTAATCTGCCTGGCAGGCAAGGGCCTCATAACACTGGATACAAGCTCGTCAATACCATTATGGAAGTCTAGTAATCCAGGTTCCCAATGAAAGTCAATTAACGGGTGAAAGATGCTGCTAAAAGGACCCCACAGCTGCGGGACACCACTAAGATATGACAACAGCCTACTAGAGATGATCCCTCCCATCCTAGGTGATACCTGTAGGCTAATTCAAAGGCTGACTATGCCCACCAGTAGAGCATATGTAAGGGTAAATACGCTCAAGATCAGCGTGAGGGAATACCTACGCATCCTAGAAGAGGCAGGATACTCATTTAGTGTTGACGAAGAGATACCAGAGGCCATATGGACCCCTATACAAGGTCCATTCCCCATAACGCCTCTAAACAAGAAAGTTATCGCGGACAAAAGGGCCTCTGAAAACGTCATGCTGGGAAGCGACTTATACATCCCTGGCGTGGTAGGAGCGAAAAACGTTAAGAAAGGGGACAAGGTTACTATAGTTGCTCCAAACGGTATTCCCGTCGCTAATGGGATAGCAATAATAGATTATCATGATGTAATTCAGGTTAAACGTAGAGCCAAGAGAGGAAGACTTGGATTATTCGTGAAAGTAACCGAGTCATTATATCGGACAGTCAGAGTCGGGGATTTACCTGGTTTTAACGAGGGATACATTTATGGTCAAAGCCTATCAAGCATGTACGTCGCACGCCTACTAGATCCTCAGCCCCATGAATGGATAATTGATATAACAGCGGCTCCAGGAGGTAAGATAAGTCATGCAGCGCAACTAGCAGGTCCAAAAGCTAGGATAGTAGCTGTAGATAGGCCCAGCAAGGTAGAGAAACTCAAAGAGACTTTTACAAGGCTAGGAATGAACTGGATACAAGTCCTAGGAGGAGACTCAAGATATCTCACAGTAGACCATCCGAGCCTAACAGGGAAATTCGATAAGGTCATACTCGACCCTCCATGTACCAACCTAGGCGTGATCCCAAAGGTAGTAGACAATAGGAGCCACAGGGACGCAAGGAACCTGGTATCATATCAGTTCCAACTAGCTAAAACTGCCGCTAAACTCTTGAAAAAAGGAGGAATCCTAGCCTATAGTGTATGTACGCTAACGTATCCTGAGGCAGAGGCGCAAGCTCTGAGGATATCGGAGGAACTAGGATTTGAGCCCATTGAGCCTGAATTCAGACCAGTGAGGCCCATTCGGACAAGTTACGGCTATTGGCTATCACCGCTACTCCATGATGTGACAGGATTTTATATCAGCCTCCTACGAAAGAAGTAGATGGCCGCTCGGAGCCATCCTCTTACCTCATCCAATGGTCAGGATATGGACAGCTCACCCACTCCTCACTGCGGCCGTAAAACATACTGTATTATGGAGATTTAATAGAAGTAATCCTATTCTCTTTTCCTCGCTCCATGCTTTATGAGCTTCTCAACCAGTTCGTCGGGGACCCTTACGGCTTGGAAAGTTTTTGGATCTATTGCGACCGTTACAATTGTGCACTCTGCTGCTAGAGCGTTCAAGTCAAGGTTCATTATCCTGTATTTGTAAGTGATGCTTTTCTCGCCTAAGATTATGTCGCGTATCTCAACGCGATACCTGTCGTGGACTCTGAGTGGTGCCTTGAAATCGCAGGAAGCGTGTACTCTAGGGAACATTACGTTCCCAGGCTTCCATCTTGCGTTTAGTACGGAGGCGAAGAACTCTTCCTCAGTCTCTTCGCAGAATTTGAATATCGACGAGAAATGTGCTATCTGTGCTGTATCGGTCTCGTTCCAATATACCCTATCCTCACGGCTATATATTACGTCTCCCAATATAACTCCACCCTGAATACCCCGTTGTCATAGCCGATTTTTAGGATTACCACGTAATGGTCCTAACGTATCCTGGTATGAAAATATTTACGAACACGATAGAAGCTAGAAACTATTTCCAATAAGAAACAGGTGTTAATAATGAAGACCAGAATAACCATAATAGGGGGAGGAATAGCCGGAGTAGCAGTAGCTAAAACACTCCTCGAGAAAACAGGTGGAGAAGCGGAAATCCAAATAATTACAAAAGACAAACACTACACCGCGGGTCCAAGTAGGCCACTCCTATTAACAGGAGAACAGCAACTAGACCGAATAACACGAGGATATGAAGAACTAATCCTCAGGGGAGTCAAAGTAACCCACGGTTTAGTTACAAAAATTCACCCCGACGAGAGAAAAGTTGAAATCGTCCAGTCCCCTCCATCCAATGAATCACGCTCAAACATTGAATACGACATACTAGTGGTAGCACCAGGCGTAGTATATGACGGCTCCTCAATAGAAGGCTACGATCAAGCCAGGGGCAAAATAGCAAACGTATACGAGATAGGAAGAGTGCACACCCTGAAACACTGGGTACACTCGATAACCAAAGGACGGATAATAGTATATGCGCCTCCAATGCCATACAGATGTGCACCAGCACCCAGCGAAATGACCCTACTGATAAACACCATACTAAAAGCGAGGAAAGCGAGAGACAATGTAGAAGTTATACACGTTGATGCAAACGATGCCCCACAACCACCTGTGATAGCGAAAGAGATCACAGCATTATTCGAGGAGAACGGGATAAACTTGATAGCTGGGAGGAGGATAATCGAACTCGGAAAGGATAAGGTTACACTAGACGATGGAGAGGAGCTAGAATATGACATACTAGCACTACTCGAACCCAACAGAGCCCCAGACTTTGTAATAGAGGCGGGACTAGGCAGCCAATGGTTTGAAGTAAGATCGCCAGAAAACCTAAGACACGTGAAATACGACGATATACTAGCGGCGGGTGACGTTGCAAAGCTCCCATTCCCCAAAAACCAAGAAATTGCCTACGAGTCAGCCTTGCACGCAGTGAACAATATTATCGATGAACTCGGAATAGGAGAGCCTGTGAAGGTACAATACGCGTTCCTAGGCTGGGTCTACGTGGGAAACCCAAAGGGTGAATTACAAACAAAGAGCTTGAAATTCGGCTTAAACTTCACGCAGAAACCACCTAAGCCAACCAAGGATCCAGAGCCAAAAACAGAATACACTAAGGCAAAGGATGAGTGGGAGCAGGCCTATCTGAAGAGCCTCTTCGGATACTGACCCCACTATATACAATTATTATTTACCAGAACACTATTCACCACTTTTCCGGTGAGCCTCCTTTGGAGAAGTTAGCCAACGGTAGAATCCTGTATGGAGTAGATCCTCCAGCGGCCTATATCGTGATAAATAGGCCTGAAAAGAGGAATGCGATGACATACGAGATGTGGAGGGCCCTAGCCACCGCATACAAAGAGGCTTGTAGCGATGAAAATGTAAGGGTAGTAGTGCTTAGGGGAAAGGGAGGAGCCCTATCGGCAGGAGACGACATTAAGGAAATGAGCGAGCTCAAGGGAACAATCGATGCTCGCCGGTTCTTCGATGCCCTGGAAGAGGCGTTTAAAGCTGTGATGGAGTGCCCCAAGATTACTGTTGCAGTGGTCGATGGCCCCGCTGTCGGTGGAGGAGGAGAGATACTATTAGCAATGGACTATGTAATCGCAACCCGAAACGCCTACACTGGATTCCCAGAAATACACATTGGCCTCATACCACCAGTCTTATCAACACTAGGCGTGTTCATGCTTGGCTTAAAGAACGTGAAGAAACTCGCCCTTACAGGCCGCTTCCTAAAGGCCGAGGAGGCACATAGTCTAGGAATATTTGATGAAATAGTAGATGAGGATAGAATAGATGAGTCGTTGAAGAAGATAATCGATACGTCCCTAATACTACCAGAGGAGGCCGTAAAGAGCATCAAGAGGTTAATCCTGGCCAGTATTAAGCCCGCCTACGAGTATGGAATGAGTGAGCTAGTACAGCTTGTAACGACTGAAGAGGCTAAAATGAGAATGAAGATGTTCCTTGAAAAGAAACTGCCTAGACCATCATGAGATCCTTGTATTTCTCTACGAGGCTCACGCTCTCCTTTAAATCAGCGAATAGCCTCTCCGCCTCCTTTACATCGTCTGGCTCTACGGCTCTGGCTCCTCTACGCTTAGCAATCATCCATGCGGGATCTAGCAGTTGTAGGGCGTATCTCAGGCTCCTCTTGCTCCCTATCTTGGTTAGCTCTTCTATTGCTTCCTCGGTTAGTGGGACCTCTAGCTCGTCACTCCTTATCCTGATGATGTCTCTAATCTCATCCTCCGTGTAAGGCCTAGTGGGGATTATTAGGAGCCTGTCGAGAAGGTCTCTCGGCATGCCATGGGGCGATTCAACATCTGTACCCTTTATCTTCGTGATCCCTCTGTTGGTGGCTAGGATTATGAGTGGCGCGAACTCGCTCTCCATCGCCTTGGTCAGGAATCCAAAGGCCTCAATGTCTAGAAGGTGTGCATCGTCGATGAAGAGGACTCCTGGAACTAGCTCGGCTTTTCCTTCATCGATCATCTTCTTTACTAGTTCATCGGTCTTCTTCCTCACCTCATCGCTGATCTCTCTTTCCCCGCCAAACACTGCAAATAATCCTGTGAATATTGCTCTCTGTGCAGCTATGCTTAAGTCAACGTCGTGAAGCGTGAATGTCCTAACTACCTGCTTGGTCTTCTCAACGGGTCCCTCGGGAATCTCTACCTCTTGCTCTACTTCGAGGTCATACAGCTTCTTACCTCTACCCTTTGCTCTACCTAGCTTTTTTACTTCGAGTGTTTCAGCATCTATGACTATCACGTCGCCTTCCCTGACTCTGAGCTGGTAGAGCTGTGCTGCAACTTCAGGAGGGACCCTGGTCAGTTCAAGTGAATCATCCTTTGTTTCAAGGACTATTCTAGCTCCTGCGAGTGTCGGATAAGGGGAGAAGGGAGACCTTTTCCTCACGTATTTTATAGATGCCACCATCCCTTCGAGAACTCTCCTAGTTTCAACTACCCTCACACCTATTGCTCTCCTAATAGCCTGTAGTAGGACCTCGGTCTTTTTCCTCTCAACACTGTAGATCTCACTGGCATTCATAGCCACGAAAGGAGTATCGGCTCCCAGCTCTCGAGCAATCGCAATGGCAATAGCCGTCTTACCTGTTCCAGGAGGTCCTGCCAACAGTACACCTTTTCCAGCTAATCTACCCTCCTTAACAAGCTCCACTACTATCCCAGCAGCCTCCCTAGCCTCCTCTTGGCCGACTAGTCCCCCTCCTATACGGCGGGCTTTACCGTTCTCGTCTAAGCCTAGACCAGTTATGTGGCTATGACTCGAAACCTGTATGGTTTGTGTCGGACCCTTCAACCTAGACTCCATTCTCCATCGACCCGTGAATTCATTACTGTAAGGATAGGTGGGATATGAAGATTTTGGGTAATATCCATTATTATACATGAGGATAACTAACAACCCCTATACGGGATTCAACCAAAACTTATCACCCGGTTCATTTTCCAGCACTAGAGCAGGGTCAGTGAGTAAGGGCTTAGAAAAACGCCTAGGGACCCTTGAGTTCATCCTCCTGATGTTCTCCATGACCACCTGTTTGCCACTATTCTTCCTTGGACCACTAGCCTACCAGCAAGGACTAAGCCTAACACAAGCCATAGTGGCAGCAGCATTAGGAAACGGAATAATCGCTCTAACCATGATCGCGAACGGATGGCTAGGAGTAAAGGAAAGAATCGACTTCACGGAGCACGCCAAGAAGATATTCGGAGGCCTCCACAAAATCCCAGTGTTCCTAAGGGGATTAGTGGGTGGATTATGGTATGGTGTAGAGGCGTTCAACGGCGCACTAGCAATATCACTCATAATACTCTACATCGCAGGAGTGAGAGATGGAATACTCGATAAAGCAATGCTAATCCTACCAATACTCCTAGCAATCTATGTTGCATCTGCAACCCTTGTCTACAAGAAGGGAATAGTAGCCGTTGGAAAAGCTGCATCGATGGCAGGCCCAATCCTACTACTATACTTCGCCTACCTAGCAGTCTCGAATAGAAGCCTGGAACTAGCCTCGTACAGCGTACCAAGCGGTGTAGCTTGGACGAGTGTAGCCTTCCTAACATACCTAGCGATACAGACGAACTGGTGGGCCACTGTTGCAATCAACATAAGCGATCTAACCAAGTCAGCCAAAAACATAGGTGCAGTGGCAATCGGAGTACTCGTTGGAATGCTTGGAGGACAAATAGTAGGGACAGCACTCGGCTACATACTAGCAGTACAGGCAGGGACAGCCCTACCACACGAGATCATCTTAAACGGGTCGCCTAACGCGGCGATCCTACTAATCGGTCTACTATTCGCCTTCCTAGCACCATGGACCACGGACCTAGCCGCGAACATCCCAGCACTAGACGGCCTAGTGAGAGGAGTGTTCAACGTCAAGCCCAAGACAGCCGCCCTAATAGCCGGCGGCCTCGGCTTCATACTAGCACCATGGTACGCGATGGACAAGGCACAAGACATAGTGAACTATGTGGCTGGATTCGCCAGCAGTTATGGAGTACTTTTAGGACCAATACTTGGAAGCATGTTAGCCTACCTAGCATCAAAGAAAGTAACAGGGGTCCCTGCATTCACAGCTATGATACTAGGCATACTATCAACATACATATATGCCTACGCTACAGACAGCGTGCAATACTTTACGGTATCAAGCGTAAAGATACCATTCCCGCCGGGAATAACAATATACGTTGGCCTTGTAGTAAGCCTATTTCTAGCAATACTCCTCAGCAAGCTCCAACAGAAGTAAACTCCTAGTAAACCAATCTTTTTCATCTACTCCCTTACCGTCACTCACCTTATAATATCAAGATAGCCTCCTAGTAGTCAACGGGACAGGGGGTATTGGAGAGGGCTGAACCCATAATTATAGGTCACAGAGCGAATAGCGGGAGGATAGTTCAACTCTACAAGCTAGCTAAAGTGAGGTATGTAGAGATAGACATCAGACAGTTAGGTGATGACATACTTGTAGGGCATGGAAGACCTGTAATCAACAGAGCCACTATAATCGGATCGATATGGGCCTGGTTAGACTATAAGCTGTTCTTCCGCGATCCCTTCCTAAAGGTTAGAACACTTGATGAATGGTTTGATGTTCTAAAGAAGAAGCTTGACGTAAAGGGCATCATTCTAGACCTAAAGAACAAGATAGACCCCGGGAAGTTAGCGAGTGTTTTGAACAAGCTTGAATTCGAGGGAAGCATATATGTGTCTGTTGAAGATCATAGACAGATACCACTTCTCAAAGAAAATCTCCCGTCGGCCAAAGTCCTGGCCTCATATAGCATAATGCCAAGAGACATAGTTGAATGCACTTTGATGAGCAAGGCTGACGGTGTAGCGTTAAGGAAGGATTACGTATCAGCGGATGTAGTACGTGGATTACACGAGTCTGGATTGCTGGTTTTTGCTTGGACGATCAATAGGAGTAATGACGCGGTCAAGGTCTATAGGGCTGGAGTAGACGGGATCATAACGGATAGGCCGGATATAGTTAGGAAGAGTTTAGGGCTAACCAATCAGTCTTAGATTCTTTTCTGTGTCGGGATCGAATAGCATAGCCTTGTCTCTTGGCACGTTAATGTATACTCTCTGGCTGATCCTCCCAGTCGTTGTTGGGGGAGCAATTACCTTCACTAGGTTACCATCAACCTTCAGGGTGACTATTACTTCACGGCCGAGGGGCTCGATTGTGTATACTTCTCCCTCCATTATTATTCCGTCGTGGCGTGGGACCTCGTGTAGTGTTGCGTCCTCAGGCCTAAATCCGAAGAGGACGGTCTCTTTACCCAGGTTCTTCAGCCTCTCAGCCAGTATACCCTTTGGACAGTACTTGCCTCCTGGCAGGATGACGCATGGCTCTTCGACCAAGTCTACTTTGACGGGGAATATGTTGGCTGGCGGGCTACCTATGAAGCTTGCAACGAACACGTTCCTAGGATTCCTATATACTTCGTGTGGATCGCCTTCTTGCTGGATTACGCCGTTATTGATGACAACCACCTTGTCTGCCATTGCTAGTGCTTCGCTTTGATCGTGGGTGACGTATATAGCCGTTATACCTAGGTCTTTTTGCAGCCTCTTGAGCTCGCTTCTAATCTTCAATCTAAGCATAGCATCTAAGTTGCTTAGAGGCTCATCTAGTAGCAGTACGCTTGGCTCTTTTACAAGCGCTCTTGCTAGGGCTACTCTCTGCTGCTGTCCACCGCTCAACTGTGCCGGGTACCTGTCTAGTAAATGGTCGATTTGGAGCATAGCGGCGATCTCCCTCACCTTCTTGTCGATGAAGGACTTGGGCTTCTTAGCTAGCCTCAATGGGAAGCTTATGTTGTCGTAGACCTTCATGTGTGGGTAGAGAGCGTAGTTCTGGAATACTAGACCGATGTTCCTTTCATTGGGTTTTAGGTTAGTGACATCTTTTCCATCGAATAGTATCTTTCCACGCGTCGGCCTGTATATGCCGGCTATGAGATATAGCAGCGTAGTCTTTCCACTACCGCTGGGGCCGAGGAGGGCTGTGAATCTTCCGTCCGGGATCTCGAGGTCTACATTATTGACTGCTACTACGCTTCCGAACCGTTTAGTTACCTTCACCAGTTGTACTGATACCATTGTTACCTCACCCCTTCAACCCACCACTCATAGTTTCCAGTAGCAGTCTTTGAGTGAATATGAAGAACAGTATCGTTGGGAGCAGATAAAGGGTCCCCGCGGCCGCCATTATAGGTAGATAACTAGTCTCAAGGCTACCGCTAGCTAGTTGACCCTCGATGAAGGTAGCCAGAGTCTTCTGGTTGGGCGGTAGGAATATCATTACATAGATTAGATCCTCCCAACCAGCCAGGAAGGCGAAAATCGCCACCGCAGCAATACCCGGCTTCACAAGCGGGAGAACCGCGTGCCTAAACGCTGTCCACCTGCTTCCACCATCGATTAGCACAGACCATTCTAGCTCCCAGGGGACCCTGTCGAAGAAGCCCTTGAGTATCCATATGCTCATTGGTATCTCGAGGCTTGCTCTAGCTAGTATAACGAAGAAGAAGGAGTAGAGCGTCCTGCTCTGTGGGGGTATGTACTTCACTAGGGTGTAGTAGTATATCGTGTACACTCCGACTATGAGAGCTACTCCGGGGAAGGCGTGTAGTAGCAGGAGGAGCTTGAGGGACCCCTTTCTCCACCTATACTTCATCCTTGAATACGCATATGCGCTTGTCGCGCTCCCTCCTAAGACCACGGCTGTGACTCCAGCCGCCACTATGACTGTGTTTCCAATCATTCTCAGAATCTCGCCTGTAGTATAGATTCGAGCGTGGGTTGTACTGAGCTCTCCCCTGAAGAAGGCTATCCAGTTGTCGAATGTGAAGTTGAACTTGACCCATGGATTTGAGACTATCGTGTTAGCGAAGCTGGTGATTATTAGTGTAGAGTACGCTAATATCAATGGTAGAGAGACAAGTAAGAGTACGCCTATCAGTATGTAGGACTTGTATCCTGTTACAAGTGGCCCCATGAGCTCGTTCTTACCATTACCCATCATATATCACCCTTGGGCTCTAGGGTTATCTTATCAAACCTCATGATGCGGAGAGTTAAGAGACCTAGGAGGCTGCCAATTATGACAAGTATGACTGCAGCAGCTGCTGCTAATCCCTGGTTTTTCACTGTTCCGAATGCCTCGGTGAAGACGAAGAGGGCCCATGTTGTACCATACCATTCATCGACTATTCTCCAGTCTACTAGTACGAATAGGTGGGTGTAGCTGGTTACTAGGCTTAGGAGCTGCCATACTGTGACGAAGACTAGGTGCCATCTGGCCATTGGTATTAGGATGTGTCTCACTATCTGCCATGTGGATGCGCCGTCCACTTTTGCCGCTATGAGTAGTTCTGGTGGTAGGCTCTTGAACGCACTATAGAAGATTATCATTCCATAGCTTACTCCTACTAGTCCGTTGACGAATATGATTATGCTCCATGCACTCCAGGGTAGTAGATTGGGATCGGTTCCCCAGAAGGTTGGTTGGTCTATCAGTCCTAGTTTGAGTAGGAAGGCGTTTAGGGTCCCCTGTGGGCTGCCGTAGAAGAAGTAGTACCATATTAGCCCAAATACCGCGAGTGGAGTCATTCTTGGTATGAGCCAGAGGAGCCTGAATCCTAGGCTCACTCTCTCCTCTATCACGTAGGTGGCTATTGCTAGGAGGAGGCCGCCGAGCACGTTTACTATGAGTGTGAATACTACGAATACTATGGTCGTCTTCAATACTAGGGAGCCTAGCGGGTGTGTTGTCACGAACTTGTATAGTGCCCTGTAGTTTTCTAGTTCGACGAATTCTGTTAGCTGGCTTATCTTCCAGTCCCTTAGGGGTGTGAAGCTGATCCAAGTGGTAACTATGAGGGGGAGGATGTAGAATGCAGCTATGAGTATAATGGCTGGGAGGAGAAAAAAGGTTGCGTTACTTAGTTTGTGGCCTAGTTTCATCTAGGCCTGCCCCTTCCCCCTGACGGCCATGTAGGCGGCGATGATGATTATGATGATTACTATCACTCCGATGATTAGGGCGGTGTTGCCTCCTCCAGCCGTTGTGGTTGTAGTTGTAGTCGTTGTTGGAGAAGTGCCCGTCTCGGTACCCGTTGTAGTGGTCTGTGTTGCTGGTAGCAGGCTCCAGCCGGTTGGCACGCTTCCAGTGAACTCAACGTTGCCTGATAGGTCTGGGTCAGCGTTTACGCTGCTCTCGATGAACTGTATTGCCTGCTCAGGTGTCATCTGTCCTTTCAGCACCCTGTCTACTGCCTGCTTGAATACGTCTGCGAGCTTGGAGTAGTACGGGTGGCTTGGTGCTAGGTGTGTGTATTCTAGCATGTAGCTGACGTTGGCTAAGAATTCGATGTTGATCGGGTCAGCGGTCTTCTGTATTATTGGCGCTATCGCATTCATTACCTCCTGTGAGAATGGTAGCTGTAGGTTCCTCAGCTTGTTTATGAAGGTCTCGTTCTTTAGTAATGCCGATGCCGCCTTCCTCACAGGTACGTGGGCTGATATCACGCTGTGTACAGCGTTGATTATTGGATCGCTAGCCTCAACTACCATGAGGAATGCTAGCTCCTGGTAGGCCTTCTTGAAGTCTGGGTTGTCAAAGTTGGGGTTGTCCTTGCCCGCGTTGGCGGCGATCATCCACATGAATGGTTGGCTTAGTGTCACTGGCTGCTTGCCCGGCTCGCCAGCTGGGAATAGGGTGTAGTAGAACTTGTTCTTTACCTCCTCCGGTGTGAGAGGCCTCTTCTGACCCGTCTGCGGATCGAGGTAGTAGTCCTTCGTCTGCCACTCGGTCCAGTACCAGGTTCCTCCAATATCGAATAGCGTGTTGCCCGTTCCGCCCGCTGACTTCTTCTCACCCACTATTGTTGGGTGGATCTGGGTGGCCCAGTCCCAATCCATAATGTTCCTTGGTAGTAGACCTGCGTCGGCGAAAGCCGCCTCAGTGGCCAGCCACTTGTAGACGGCCTCACGGTCTACTACAAGCTTACCAGTGTTGGGGTCATACAGCGATCCTCCGAAGGCGAATATGAACTGTATTAGGTCTGGGTGAGCGCTTCCCTTCCTGTGTATTAGGCCGTAGTCGGCGCAGCCCTTCTCTACCGCCTCCTTAGCCTTCTGGAATACGTCTGCCCAGGTGAACTGGCCATTCTTGACCTTCTCGTCTAGGCCTGTTAGGTCCCAGCCCATGCACTGTGCGACGTCCTTTCTAATGTAGAGTGGTCTCGCCTCTGTGTCCTGTGGTATTCCATAGTACTTACCTTGGTACTTTGCTGCCTCCATTAGTGGCGTGTAGAAGTCTGAGAATACATTGTTCCAGTAGGCCTGTACCCACTGTGTAATGTCTAGCAACCTGCCGTCTGCAGCTAGTGTTGCAATGTAGATGTAGCTGTTGACGAAAAAGTCGCCGTTCTGGCCTAACTCGTACTGGGTTACGAAGTTGTCATACTGTTTCTGGAAGCTCGACTCCCAGTTGGTGTCTACCTGTATCTGCACGTTGATACCGTTCTGCTGCCATACCTGGTTTATCCTATAGGCTGCCTCTACTATGCCGTACATTCTCATTACGCTGTTGGGGTCGCCAGCAGCCTGAACTGTATAGTGTACTGTTGAGATCCCGTTGCTCTGGAGCCACTGGCCGATAGCGATTACGTCCTGCTCCCAGTTCCCTGTCAGGTCTGGTACTGTCTGTGCATTCACGGTTATTGGAGCCGTCAGGGGGGCGGCAATGAACGCGGCGAGCAATAACAGTGCCGCTAAAGTTCTGGTTGTCATAACGCGACACCCGTCAGTGTAGTGGTATCTTGTCGTATTAAAGGATTAACTAGAATCTGAAAACAAGATTAAAATACCAGTCAAGACAACCGGTTATAGAATAACTAAATCAATAACACTCAAGGCTCGGGGCTATGATAGGTGGATGAATGCCCCCTTCAGATAGTCTAGGTATTCCTCACCCCTGTATACGTGATCCGGGGCGGCTCCACGCAGGCTACCCAGTATCTTATAGTCTCCCCTCTCCGATAGGACTGTAGTGATTACCTTTAGGAATAACTCTCTTGTCAAGAAGTAGCTGCAACTACTCAGGTAGATTATCGCTTCTTCGCTTGCCTTATCTATGCTCCACTTGTAGGAGCGTATATAGGCCCTCATGCCACGCCTCACGCTCTCCTCGTCTCCCCGTTGTATGAATGCTGGTGGGTCAACTGCCACCAGAGTGTAGTGTCTCTTGGGTAATCCCTCTGCTTCCCATATGCTACTGTTTATTATCCTATAATTCCTTATGTTGTTCAACTTCAAGTTCTCCCTTAGTATCTCAACCGCGTATCTATCCTCCTCTAGGAAAACTACCTCCCTTGCACCATTATAGGCGGCGTGTATCCCAAAGCCACCAGTGTAGGAGAAGACGTCTAGAACCTTGTCTCCCTCAACAGCGTATTTCGCGAATTCCAGCCTATTAAGTCTCTGGTCAAGGTAGAACCCAGTCTTCTGACCCCTTAACACGTCTACAATGAACTTTACTCCCTCCTCTTCTATTACAACCCTCTTCTTGCTACCAAGTATCCAGCCTGACCTAGGCTGTAGGCCTATGTCTCGCCTGCTCCTCTGCGTGCTTTTCTCGTATACTGTATCTACACCTGTTAGCTTAACCAGTAGTCTTGCTATATCCTCCATTAGAGCGTCGAAGCTATAGCTACTCGACTGTACTACCGCGATTTCCCCGCCGTAGACGTCAATGATTAGGCCGGATAGAAGGTCTCCATCGCTATTGGCGAGCCTATAACTACCCGTGTCAACCAGGCCGATTCTCTTTCTGGCCCGGAATGCTACCTCCAGCTTTTCCTCAACCGCTTCAATTGAATCACTCCACCTGCATTCTCCATGGCCGAGTACCCTGACTGCTACGGGTCCCTCAGGTTCCCATAGACCACATGCCACGGGCTCGTTTCTAGGCGATACCAATTCGACTAGGGCCGCGGGTGGCAGGGGATAGGGTGGCTTTAGCCACTTCCTATAGACAATGCCTGTTCCACGCTTAACTTTTTCCAGGCCTACCCCGTTTACCTTCACTTTTACCGGGGGCATACCTACCAGTCCTCTTCAGGTAATAGGCTATTACCGCCGTCACTACGGCGATATCACAGTAGTCCTCCAGATTCAGTACTCCTTGCTGGAGGCCGGTTTTGAAGTCCCTCACCTTAGCTTCAAGGTCCCTGTTGCCCTTATACACCCATAATATGACAATTACGAGCAGGATTGTCGAGAAGATTCCCATAACTCGTAATTCTACTGGGCCTGATATGGAGAAGATGATCGAGATAAGCAGTACTATGCCTCCGAGTATAGTCGTGAATCTTGCTCTAGATGATAGCCATTCCTCCACATCCTCCAAGAGGAGGATGGCCTCCTCTTTATCGCAGGGAAGAATCTCCGTTATCAACAAGTACCACCCAACTCGTTCTTAACCATTGCACCCCGGGCAACGACTACCAATGTCTTATCGTGCCCCCACTCATAACCTATCCACTTGTAGCTTGGAACATCCCACACTACAATATCCGCAGCGGCTCCTGGCACTATCCTGCCGTGTACGTTATCAATTCTAAGACTCCACGCCGCATTTATTGTAGCGGCGGCAAGCGCCTCCAGAGGAGTCAGCCCTAGTAGGTATGTCGCAATATCCATAGTAGTAGCTAGGACAGGGTTCATGTTATTCGGATTATAGTCTGTGGAGACGGCTATAATCGCGCCCTTCTCCCTCAACTCGTTGACAGGCGGCTTCTTTTCGGAGAATATTGAGAGCATGCTTGTCGGCAGTAGGTTCGCCACAGTCCTTTTTGCCACTAGCAACTCGATGTTCTTCGCTGGCAGGTATTCCAGGTGGTCTATGCTATCGATTTGAAACTCTCCAGCTAGATCACTGCAGCCTATATAAGCCAGCTCCTCAGCGTGAAGCCTTACTCTCAGACCATGCCCCATACCAGCTTCCAAGATCCTCCTTGTTTCCTCGATGTTGAAAGCTCCCTTGTCACAGAATACATCTATGTATAATGGCTTAACCTTGGCTGCTAGCGACCGAGGGATTATTTCCTTTATGAATAGGTTGATGTATTCCTGTCTACGGTTCTTGTATTCTTGGGGTATGACATGGGCTAAGAGCGTTGGTATGATCTTTGGAAGCCCCGGTGAATCGAGACCTTCGAGTGCATTTAGCATTTTTACTTCGTATTCTGGTAGGAGTCCATAGCCAGTCTTCACCTCAACTACGGTCGTGCCATGCCTAACCATTAGGAGGAGTCTTTCGAGTAGGAGCCGCCTCAACTCTTGGACGCTGGCCTGCCGAGTAGCTCGTACTGTCCTGTATATTCCGCCTCCCCTTGCGAGTATCTCGCTGTAACTGTAGCCTTGGAGTTTCATTTCGAATTCGTCTTCCCTGGACCCTGCGAAGATTAGGTGGGTGTGTGAGTCTACGAGTCCAGGAGTTACCAGTCTTCCATCCGCGTTTATCCTCGCCTCTGCTTCATATTCGGTGAGGATTCTACTGGTTGATCCTACATCAATAACCCTCTCTCCACGAATCGCGATTCCAGCGTTCTCTATGATTCCAGCATTACGGGGGTCCCTCAGGGCTCTGGCTGGTTGGGGTCCCTCCTTAAACGTGACCAGCTGGCCTATGTTGTATATGATTAGGTCTGCCCTAGTCATTTCACTTACACGCCCCTGTAAACAGGTGGTGTATTTTCGCGGCGATTAATGCTGATAGCCTAACTGTTGCATCTGCAACGTCGAGGTGTGGCACTACCTCGACAATGTCTACTCCCTTAGGGCAGAGCACTGGTATGGCCTCTTCGAGGAGCATGATTGTATGTTGTGGGTATAAGCCTAGGTGCGATGGCGAGTTCACTCCTGGTGCAAAGGCCTGGTCTATATGATCCATGTCTATGCTAATGTAGTAGGCATCAGCCTCTCCTTCTATGTACTCAATTGCATCGTATACCGTGCTGGGATCATTCAACACCGTCTGAGCCGGGATAACTTTGAAACCAGCCTCTTCAGCCCTCTCAGCTAGGTATGGTGGATTCGCATACTCACCTATACCTACAATACTCGCTACGAGCTTTCCACGATACTTTTTGACTAGATTATACAACCATAAACCGCTAGTGTATCCCTCCTCAACACTCCTCATATCATAGTGGGCGTCTAATAGTATCAGTCCTACGCGCTCATACTCCTCTAGAAGAGGGGTAAGTGTCCATTCAGTTATGCTGTGGTCTCCTCCCAGGATAATTACGTGGGGAAATTGTGAATAGATGAGTTGAAGTGCATTGGTTACCCTCTTACCAGTAGTCTCCCAGTCTCCCGGAGCTATTTTAACGTCGCCCAGATCCCTCGGGGCGAATCTTAACTCTCCATGTACTGGAGAGAATGTCTTCATCGAATACAAGTAGCTTCTAATCTTTGCTGGCGAGTGTCTTGAACCCGGCCTTCCCGTAATTCCCCAATCCCATGGTACGCCTAAGAGGGCGACCCTATCGCTTTCCTCTAAATCCCTCACGGCAACATTACGGGGGTCCCTCATAAGGGTGGTTCCAGGCGGCACCATTAAGTCTCTTAGATCGTCCAAGACTCTCCTCCTATGGTAATGGATATCCGTTGAGGTTATTGTGTCTTAGAAATACATGTACTCATCCTTATTTCCCACGTCAGTCAATGCGTAGAACTGTGGGATGTATTATGCCTAAAATAAAGCTAGTAGCAACAAGAAATGGCCCGATACTAGTAATGGTTGACGGCCCGGTGAAAACCGCTCTATGCAGGTGTGGTGCATCTAAGAACAAGCCCTTCTGCGACGGCTCGCATCTAGAGGTTGGGTTCGAGGCCGAGGAGAGGGTAGCATTCGAGCTAGACGCCTAACATAGAGTACGAAATAAGTATATGTTTATGGGCCTATCCTAATTATTATACAAGAGTCAACACTTTATTCCAATTGAGGGATCCTATTATGACGACCGCGGATATTCCTGGATGGGTCTATGAGAAGTACAAGGATAGGCCTATAATGAAGCTCATCGAAGAGGGCTACTACAAGCCCTGGGAGAAGCTACGTGTAAGGCACATCACGGGATGGGATCTCCACGTTAAGAGTAAATCCTGGCAGGTCGAGGGACCCCTCAGGATGCTATTCCACGTCCTCGATCCAGAAGTCGCCAAGGATCCAGAGAACCTGATAGTGTATGGAGGAACTGGTAGGGCTGCTAGGAGTTGGGACGCCTTCGAAGCCATAGTTGATACCCTCTTGGAGATGGATGAGGATCAGACACTAGTAGTCCAGTCGGGTAAACCCGTCGCAGTATTCAGGACACACAAGATGGCGCCCCGCGTAGTGATAAGTAACGCTATGCTCGTTCCAAAGTGGGCTGACTGGGAGACATTCTGGGAACTTGAGAAGAAGGGCCTGACGATGTATGGTCAGATGACGGCTGGGTGCTGGGCTTATATCGGCACGCAGGGCATACTCCAGGGGACTTATGAGACCTTCGCCTTTGCAGCAGAGAAACACTTTCCAGAGGGCAGCCTAGAAGGTAAACTCGTGTTATCCGCAGGCCTGGGCGAGATGGGTGGAGCCCAGCCTCTCGCCGTGACCATGAACGGTGGAGTCGCGATAATCGTAGAAGTCGATAAGAGAATGATTGAAAGGAGAATGAAGCACGGCTACCTTGACACCTGGACTGACAGCCTGGACCATGCCCTAGACATGGCTATGAAGGCTATGGAGAAGAGAGAGCCTCTAAGCATAGGGTTGCTAGGTAACGCCGCCGAGATCTTCCCACAGCTATTAAAGGAGGGCGTAATCCCACACGTCGTTACAGATCAGACACCAGCTCATGACCCATTAAGCTATGTTCCCGCCGGCATGACACTTGAAGAAGCCAGTGAACTAAGAGAGAAGAATCCCGAAAAGTACAAGCAGTTATCTCTTGAAAGCATGAAGGAACATGTAAAGGCTATGGTCGAGTTCAAGAGGAAGGGTAGCGTTGTATTCGAGTATGGAAACAACATTAGGAAGATGGCATATGAGGCGGGCTATAAGGATGCCTTCGAATTCCCAGGCTTCGTCCAGGCATACATCAGGCCGATGTTCGAAGAGGGAAGGGGTCCCTTCAGATACACGAGTCTAACAGGCAATCCCAAGGACATTGAGAGGCTTGATGACGAGCTAATAGCAACCTTCAAGAACAACAAGAGGCTGGTTAGATGGGTTGAGAAGGCGAGGAAGTACGTCAAGTTCCAGGGACTCCCTGCAAGAGTCGTATGGCTAGGATACGGTGAGAGAGCCAGGTTCGGCAAGCTAATGAACCACTTGATAAGGCTCGGCGAGATAGGCCCAATGTGGATTGGAAGAGACCATCTAGACACTGGAAGCGTTGCCAGCCCATTCAGAGAGACTGAGGGTATGAAGGATGGGAGCGATGCTATAGGAGACTGGCCAGTGTTAAACGCACTCCTAAACGCGGCGGCAGGAGCTACATGGGTATGCTTCCACCACGGTGGAGGCGTAGGTATAGGATATTCCATCCACGCTGGCATAGGCCTCGTGCTGGATGGAAGTGAGGAGAGCGATAAGAGGGCTGAACGTGTTCTAACCGCGGACCCAGGTCTTGGAGTGGTTAGACATGCCGATGCAGGCTATGAGAGGGCTAAGAAGGTAGCCTGCGACAAGGGCATCTGGATGCCCATGCTCTCCTGTTAACCCCTCACATCCATTCTTTAACATACATATATACGATGGAGATTATTGCTACGATTTATATCCTTGATAAGAGAGTATATATCCAAGGTGGCGGGGATGGCAGTATACAAGCTAGAACTCACCCTAGAATCGGCTAAATCCTGCCGCACCAAGCCAGCAGCTCGTCTAGCACTGGCGCTTCTCACAATGAAGAGTGGAGACAAACTGGAAATAGAGGGAGAAGATATGTACTACTCGTACAAGCAGGTTAAGGATATCATATTAGCGTCGGGGCTGGAAATAGAAAACGACGAGTACGATGGTCTCACTTATAGAATAGTAGCCGTCAAGAAGTGAGGGTGTACCGTAATGGCTATACTATCATGCCAGGCATATCGTGGAGACTTCCCTGAGCTCCTCAATACTGGGATAATATACTTCGATAACGCTGCTTCAACGCTGAAACCAAAGCATGTTATAGATGCTATGAACGAGTTCATAACCAAGACTTACGCTAACGTTCACAGGGGAGTATACAACCTAGCTATGGAATCGACCAGACTATACGAAGAGGCCCATGATATCGTCTCGAAATTGATATGCGCAGAGCAGGAAGAGATTGTCTTCACACCCCAAGGAACGACAAACGCGTTACAACTGGTAGCCCTACTACTACACCACAATGGTATACTTCGAGAGGGAGACGAGATAATTGTTCCCGGCGACGCACATAACTCTAACCTTTTACCATGGAGACAGATAGCCAGGTGGAATAAAGCCAGAGTCAAGGTTGTACCGGTTGATCAAAACGGGATTCCCAGGTGGGATAAGCTGGGAGAACTAGTATCGCACAGAACCCGGCTGATAGCTGTAACACACGTGTCTAACGTTACAGGGTATGAGAGTCCATTAGACGAGATTTCAAAGATCGCGAGAGAAGTAGGTGCATATATTGTCGTGGATGGCGCCCAGAGCGTACCACACATTCCAGTCTGCGTGAACAACCTCGACATAGACTTCCTAGCATTCTCAGGTCATAAAATGCTCGGTCCAACAGGCATAGGGGTGCTATGGATTAGGAAGGAGCTTGCATATGAATTGGAGCCTCCCCTAGCAGGTGGAGGAACAATCAAGGATGTAGAATGCAAGTGCGGAGCCAATAACATTAGAGTCGACTGGGAGGAGCCTCCCTGGAAGTTCGAGGCAGGGACCCCTCCGATTATCGAAGCCATCGGGCTAGCTGCGGCTGCCGAGTACCTGTTGATGATTGGCATGGCCAACGTAGCTGCACATGAGACTTACCTGACGGAGAGAATGCTGAGGGGGCTCTCACAGATTGATAAGGTTAGAATCGTGGGTCCCAGTGATCCAAAGATGAGAAGGGGTATAATCTCATTTGTAGTGGATAAGGTTCATCCTGACATTATCGGTATAAGGCTTGGACAGGAAGGTATAGCTGTTAGAACAGGTACTCACTGTGCTAACATGATGTACCACATGCTAGGCCTACATGAGGGATCGATTAGGGCGAGCTTCTACCTATACAATTGTCCGGAAGAAGTCGATGTGTTCATTGAGAAGCTCGAGAAGATAGTCAGCGAGTAAACAATAATAGCATCACAAAGTCCTTTACTGTGTGGAGGAGCAGGCCCGGGCGAGGGACCCCGAAGCGCGGGGGTCTGTGAACTCGGGAGGCTCCACCCCTAGGCCTTAACCATCCACACGCCATGTTGATCCTCGTGGGTTAATGAGTATCTCTGGTTGATAGAGGATTAAATTAGAGACACATTATTGTACGTATATAAACAGGTCGAATATATATACACCTCTACGACTAATATAGTTATATGGTGATAAAAATGGCACCTTTTAGACTACCCCGTAAGCACATTCCACTTCTCGCCCGTGACATAATGTCTACTCCCCCATTGACAGTTAATGAGAAGACTCCCATGAGGGAAGCCGCTAAGATCATGTGCGAGAATAGGGTTGGAAGCGTACTAGTCGTGGGTAACAATGGTGAACTAAGGGGGATACTCACTGAGAGAGACATGACATGTGCCCTAACCAAGGAATCTCCCGACGTACCAGTATGCGATATGCCAGTATGGGAGTTCATGACGCCTGATCCAGCCTTCGTATACCCAGAGACCCCGATCATAGAGGTAATGGAGAAGCTAAGGGAGCTGGGTGTAAGGCATCTACCAGTCGTTGATAAAGAGAAGAAGCCTGTAGGAGTAATCTCAATTCGAGATATCCTTGCACTAATCGAAATACTCTTCAGAATGTTCAGGTAACCCTTAACCCCCATCTCCATATTTCTTCATATACAATACCATACAGTTATATCTAAAAACTACCTATTAAAGATCCAGCTACAATTTACTAATCGTGGGACAAGAGTGGTACAGGTGCATTAAATGACCTCCATCATAGGAACGATACAGCTGCGTGCAAGAATGTGCAAGAAGAAGCTAGAAGACGCAAATCTCAATGATAGATGGATTCCTCGCTTAAAGTCGAAGATTGCGGATATAGTTGCCGAGTGTATAGTCGAACTCCTAGGCGAAGACATAGTGGAAGAAGTCTACTACATAGACCTAGCGGGGGGAGAGGTAGTTCATTCATTCGAAGGCAGAGACGTTGATATAATCATAAAGGTGAGTGAAAAAGCATCTGGACTCGAGAAGGACATCAAGATGGCAATTGAGAACTCGTTAAACCCCATACTAAAAGACGTGGTTGCCTGGTACGTTTCTATGAGTGGTAAAGAGGATCTACTCGAGGTTCATGTAATCACAGATTATAGCCTCGGGTACGGTGTCCTGGTTAGGAGTAAATTCTCACCAGCCATTAAGGTATGGCCCAGAAGGGTCGATGAGAGGCTTGCATTCAGCCTCCTCTAGTCTCCTCGCTATCCCATACCTTGATTAACCTTGAGAACCTGGAGAATACTAGGTTCCAATACGGTGCGTCTTCCTCTGACCTTACAATGTGGACTTCGATAACGTTTGGTATGCCTAGCTTCTCGACGGGATCGAACCCTAGAACTTCATTAATAACTATTCTAGCCGCCTCGTCCAGCGATGATTCGATCAGCCTCTCAACATCTTTATTTAGCGCTTCACATCCAGGCGCGAATACTATGATATCGAGGTCTTTACCACCATGGCCCTGTATATAGCTGTGTTCCGCCCCGGTTAAGTCCGCCAAGTAAATTGATTTCACACAGTTAACTCCACACTCTCGTAGAATAGAAGTTAGGCATTCGATGACTGGATCAGCTATCTTCCTCTTGATGAACTGCCACGAGTGACTCTTATATCCCAAATCATTAATGTCTCTTATGAGTCTTCTTCTTAGGGACCTCTCCATGGAGAGTTCGTCGAGCTTAGTCCTACCTTTGCTTAGTAGGCAGTACCCTGCCTTGACAAGGCACTCTTCGTCCAGTCTTCACACCAGAGATTTTGTTAATGTGACTGTAATATAAGAGTTAGCGTGCCATGGCTAGTTCTGCTTGTATTGGGTTGTCGTGAGGCAGAGTGTTGTTCGGGCGAGTTCCTTCATAGAGGACATTATGGTCAATGCGATTCCTGCCAGTCTAGAGTTATACTTCGATATCCTCTGCATCCGCTCTTCTATACCAGATAGGATCTCCAAGAGTCTCTTACCGCTGGTGTTCGCCGCTGCTGATGCAACCAGTATTAATGTCTCGGATAACTCTTTGATTATCTTCTCCTTGTCTTCACCGCTTGTCTCATACAGCTCGTTGATTAGTAGATGGAAGTTTGCTAGTAGAGAGTACATTATTCCAACAGTCATTGGATTAACGTTTTCACCGCTGCAGGTTAGTACTTTGTTGCGGAATACGCTCCTGGCTAGTATATCTATAATCATTCGAGCCTTTTCGTAGTCCCTCATTGCCTCCTCCTTTGATACCGCTTCTCTTGCTACTCCCTCTATCGTATTTGCCAAAATGTTGGCTACTAGCTTCAGGAACTTCCTGTTACCATCCTTTGCTGATAGTAGTTGGGCTTCTATTACATTCATTACCTGTACTGCTTCTAGCACGAAGTCGCTTTTCTTAAGTTCTTCAAGGATCTTTTGTGTGTTTACGCCGTTGGACTTGGGGAGTTCTATCAGTATCCTATCGTAGCCGGATATGAATGCGCATCTGGCTAGTTCCTCTGGGTCAATGTCTTTAACGTAGTTTGCTAGTTTGATGTTGATTGATCCGATGTTCCTTACTAGTTCGGAGTTTGCCGGTAGGATTCTTAGGTGATTTCCTTCGTCTACTACGACTACCTCGTCTCCTATGTCTATTCCTACCTTTTTGGCCCATATTTTTGGAAGCGTTATTATGAGGCTAGAACCGCCTAGTCGCTGGACTCTTCTCTTGGATACTCCAAGACTCAATTCAGTCCCCGGGTGTTTAGTAGTTGTCACTACAGAATATAAACTTTAACAGTGTTAAACACACAGTGTTAAAGAAAGAGGCTAGCCTGCCGAATGCAACTCCTCAATATCAACTTCTCCCACAAACGGCTTGCTAACATCCTTAATACTGATAATACCGACCAACCTACCCTCACTATCAACGACAGGGAGATGCCTGAATCCAAAATGCAGCATAGTCTCTAACGCTCTCCTGGCAGGCTCAGACTCCTTAATCGCAATAGGGTCCCTCGTCATTACATCCTTAAGTTTGACATTCTCCGGATCAAGCCCCTGGGCGCAAACCCTCCTAAGCAAGTCCCTCTCAGTGAATATGCCGATAGGCTTTAGATCCTTATCAACAATCACGACACTACCAATGTTCTCATCGGCCATCTTCTTGATCGCTTCCTCCACGGTATCCTCTGGCTTCATTACTATGGGGGGCTTTGTTATCAGGGAAACGACAGGAAGTTCCTCGGCTTGTGACATGTCTTTTCACCACTTACCATAACATGGCTCAGATTAATAAAATATTGGATGTATATGGGATGTATGTTATTTCTTCATGCACATCTTCTTGAACCATTTCGCCGTCTCGGTACAGTCCTGTTCTCTCTTCTGGGGACTCTCTGAAACGTCCACTACTATCCTCTTGAATTTATCAACATCTTCGACTGTCATGAAGGGTCGCGAGCTAGTCCTAGCCGTTGACATTGTTAGGCAAATGTCGTTTTCTGGATCCTCCGGGTCTAGGACGGTGGTAGGCATCCAGTGGCGCTCGTGCAGTTTTCTGCCACTCGTGTATATGTTGAGTACTCCGCCCACGAGGACGAGGGGTGCTCCTGCATCAATTGATCTCGCCGTTAGTATTTTGTCGATGAAGCAATGCTTCATAGTGACTATGGGACCCTCCTTCTGCGGCGGTGGGAGGAATCTGCTCCTGTAGGGCATCATGTGCCCTATAACGAGGTGGACCTTGTTTATATAAAATGCCTCGAATAATACTGGGGAGAACAAATCCTCATCTATGAATACTCCTATCCTACCTATCGGCCTCCCTCCCACGTCTACGACATCGAATATTCCTGGCGTTTTTCCACGGGTGAGGCCGAGCTCCTCTTCTGCTGGGGTTAGCATAACCTTCCTATACTTTTCAAGGGACCCGTCTGGCTTAATCATGACTGTTGTAACATAGTTCCTGGGGCCAGCGACCTCATATACAGGTCCATAAAGTATATTGACGCCATAGCTCGCGGCAAGCCTCCGCAGCATCCTAATAGGATTGTTTTGACTCATTGTCTTCGGGTTGAGCGTCGTCGCCCTGAACCGGACTCGGGCCTTGGCCCTCTCGGGATTTCTAACATAGGCTGGAATATTCCCCGTTATAGGGTATGCGTTTGAGACGAGTAGGTGGGGCAGCATACCCTTAGCACTCGCCTCTTCAAGATAACTTGAAACCATGTTGATGAACTTGTGGGTGTTCGCGTTGTAGCTCGGCCCGCTTCTTGCTGCTTTGATAGAACCGTGGAGCACTGTCACGTGGAGCTCCTTTGCCATTACTCTACCGCCTCCCTACTCCTCCTATACCCTGATATACATTTCGCCAGCTCGTTAGAATCAGATTGGTATGCCGCCACTACTGGGCGGGCAATACCCTCTATCTCCGAGTATACTTCATTCATTATAACTATTCTCTCTGCCACCCCCTTCTCGATCTCCTCCATCTTCTCCTGCAGAGCCCTCGTCCTCTCCTCAGCTACTAGTGATGGTATCTTCTTGAGATACTCGTAGTCTATCAACTTCTCAAGTCCACGGGGGTTGACAGCGATCTCCCTAGTCAGATACTCATAGATAGCTTTACCCCTATGAGTAGGGATAACACGGTCTTCTGGACCCCTGCTAATGTATCTTCTCCTATAGAGCGTCTCCACTATCTTAGCATAGGTGCTAGGCCTACCAATACCTCTCTCCTTCATTAGTCTTATGATATCTCCCTCAGTATAGAGTGGTACCTTACTTCTCTTTCTTACATGCTCGAGAACCGCCGCTTTCAGACCTGGTTCAAGGGCGTGCTGCTCCCGTATATAGTACCAGACCAGCGTGAACCCTTTGCTGATCGGGTCTTCATCCCTGCCTATTTTGACTATTCTGTCGACTGTTATGTAGGAGTCTGAGCCTAGGATCTCAACCTTATACACTGCCCTCTTAACTATAGCCTCCCTCATCTGGCTGGCCATGAATCTGCGGAATATCAGATCGTATAGCCTATAGTGTGCCGCCGTTAATCTACCAGCGATTGGTAGAACTCCCTCCTCTACTAGACGCCTCAAGTTGTCGGCGTCGATAGGCCTTGTCGGCCTTATAGCCTCGTGGGCGCCTCCTTCACCCCATCTCCTGGGTCTGAATAGCTTGTCGGCGTCGTCGCCGAACGCATCCTTCAACCAGTCTCTTGCAACCTGTATACCCCTATCGCTCACTCTTGTAGAGTCGGTTCTATGATAGGTTATGAGACCCATTTCGAACAGATTCTGGGCGAGCCTCATCGTTTCAGGAGCACCAAGTCCTAGGTAACGATTTGCGTCCATTATCATAGAGTCTGTCGTGTATGGTGGTGGCGGATTTATCGTCTCTTCCTTTTCTTCTATTACATCGATCTTTACATCTACATCGACAGTCTTTGTTTTCTTGAAGAACTGTTTGAGTACTTGGGGCTTTCCTATGAGGTCGAGCTCCGTGAAGTAGATACGGGTCCCATTGATTAACAGCCTGTATTCGTTGATCTTCTCTTTTGCCTCCTCAGCCCTTTCTATAATCCAGCCTAGCACTGGCGTCTGAACTCTACCAGCACTTAGATTATAATAGTATCTGAACCTCCTGCACCGTGTCTTTTCATTCTCCTGGAATCTGCCTGGCCTTGGAAGATCTTCCAGGGATGGACAGTAGACGCGGGGCCAGAAGTGACACCATAATAGTGGCGAGAGTGTAAAGCCTATCCACCTATCCTCTATCCTTCTAACTATTTGAGCATCAACTAGCCTCTGGTCGAAGTCCCTTAGGTTTCTTAACGCCTCCATTATCGCCTTCCTGGTCACCTCGTGGAACTCTAGCCTCTGGATCCCTCGCGAGTATGGTTTGAGGAGGAGTGCAACGTCCCATCCAATCTTTTCTCCTTCAGTGTCTGGGTCTGTTCCTATCAATACAACGTCTGACTCCCAAGCAAGCCTTCTCAAGTCCTCGACGACCGTACGCGAGTCCCTGATGTTAGTGCTTCCACACACGGGACATTTGTCTGACTCTATCGTGAATTGGTACCCGCAGTCCAGGCACCTCTTTATGCTTGTGTAGATTGGGTGGAAGTCCCTCTCCCTCGAATTAACGACGTATACTCCGAATAACCACTCGGGCGAGCTAACCCCTGGTGGTAGATCGTCGCTTAGCTTCTCAGTTGCTAGATCGTATACGTGACCGCCACTCGCTATTATTGTGAGTAGGAGGTCCCCAGTCGAGATCTCGTAGGCCCTTAGCCCGCCTGGTAATAATCTTATACTTGGCTGGCCGAAGAAGCCAGCTATAGTCCTAGCCTTATTCGGAGACTCTACAATCAATAATGCAGTCTTAACGAGGTCTTTGAGCTTCTCCTCACCCTTTAATACCCTACGTACCTTCTTCCTCTCCTCTTCTATCTCGGACATTATCTTTTCAAGGTCTAGCTCGTTGAAGTCCCTCCACTGGGCATCCACCATCCAGGAAGTCCTCTTGATCAATCCTTGAAGAACCCTCTCATCGTCTACTATAACGACGCTCAATCCTAGCGTGATTCCACCCGCGTATAACCTGCTGGTTCTGCCACTGGCTTGTAGATAGGTGGCAGCGTCCGCTACCAGGATGTATCTCTCACCATTTACTCTCACAATTGCTATATCTCTCCTCTCTTCAAGATACTTCCAGACCTCTTCATCCGATAGAGCGTTAAGGAGGAAGTTATACGCCTCGTAAATGGCCCATGTGGCCTGGCTGGCTTTCGGATCACCTTGCAGTATTCTTTCTGCAATCATTTGTAGAGCGGCTGGGCTCAAGGATCTCGTAATCCTCCTGACTATGGCCAGGTGCCTCCTAGCGGTCTCGGCAACATCCTCAATGGGGATATCGACTAGTAGACCCAATAATCTCAGGATGCTTGAGGGTGATGGATAACCTACTTCAGCCGAGAACTTATGCCTGGGGACCCCAGCGAATATGGCGTACCTAACTCTTTCAGGTAAGTCTATGCCCCTGACGAGTACGCCGTAATAGTTAGCCACACCCACAAGGACGTTTATCTTGCCATCGGCGAAATCCTCTAGAAGAGTTAGCGGTTTCTTGGAATGGAATGCTTCAGCGTTCACACCAGCCTCTCGGAGCATTTCTGCTAGCTTCTCGGCACCCTCTATTCCATGATCAATTGGTACATAAACGAGGGTCCCGTCTCTGAAGTAATTCTTGACCAGGTCAACGACTTCTTCATAAATTTCCTTCTCGGGTTTTTTGAAGGAGTCTATAACCCTCCTAAGCCCAATATCTCCTCTACCGCCAGCCTCGAAGCCAAGGAGGACGCGGAACAGTTTGACTCTCGAGCCACGTGGTCTACCCGTTGCACTACTCACTATTAGTGTAGACGCCCTTTTCCTTGGCCCTTCGAGTCTACTATCTAACTCTTTGGCCCGCTTCTCAAGTTGTAACAGCTCCTTCTTGAGCTCCTCCAATCTTTCCTGCGTTGTCTGTCTCTGGCTGAGTTGTAGGCGTAGAATGTTTGCCCTTAGTGACGCTATCCTTCTTTGGAGTCTGAGTAATTCTAGGCCGTTTGATATGTCTTCATCGCTGAATCCAACGATCTTCAACACAGCATCGACGCTCTTGGCACTCCTTAACACGGCGTCAACGTCGTCTATGAATACGAGCTTAAACTTGATCTTTGATAGCTGGTCGACATATTTTCGAGCGAAGCTGGCCGTTGTTATCAGGACATCGAAGTCTCTGTTATTGAAGGCTTCTAATGCCTCCTCCCTTTGCTTTTTCCTTAGCTTGCTATGAATCGCCACTATTCTAGCATTGCATCCCACATTATCCGCGTAGGTTGAGATCCTCTTGTATGCCATCTCGACTAACGTCGTGGTCGGGAACACCAGGTAGCTTTTCGACCTTTTACGGCAGGCGAGGTAGAGGCTTGCTACGAGTCCAAATGTCGTCTTACCCACGCCTGTAGGTGCTATTATGGAGAAGCTATCTCCTCTAACGAGTCGGCGTGACCATGTTCTTTGGGCCCCCCATGCACGGCTGCCTACAACTTCATAAAAGAATTGTATCAGCTCTTCTGATTCCTTCTCGAGTTTGACTATTTCGTTGAAACGTTGTGTTAGCGTCTTGTTTTCTTTTAACGCTCTGTAGATAGAGAAGACGTCGTTTAGCTCAGTCGCGTATTTTTCGGGTATACATCTAGGACATGGGAGTCCTCTCTGGAGCCTGTCTTCGGTATTAGTCTTTCCACAATTTGGGCATGAGTGTCTGTACGAGCCTCTTCCTATAATTACTGAGTTGGTCAACTATCTACACCAAGTGTTCCTCTCCGATTACTTCTTAGTGTAATGCTTCGCCGAGTATTATAATTGTATTGAACCATATAATTATCTTATTTTAAAGCATGATAAATTAAAAATAGGTTTTCACGACTCCTGTCGTATAAGCCTAGTACAAGATGTTATATACTCTCGTCGATAGACTAATAGGATGGGTGAAACAAATGAGCCTGAACAACATTAAGATAAAGGTATGGGAGAAAGTAGAGGGGCTAAGAAAACCGACTCGCATGGCGTTCACCGTGACTAAGAAGGACGAGGAAGAGTACGACTGGTATGTAGCCAGCCTCGTCGGCCTAGGAGCCTAAACCCCCAACGATTCCTAATAACAGCAATATACAGATATACATATACCAGGATCCTCCTAATGAAACAGTTATTGCATTGATACATACCAGAACATTAACTCTTACATATCCAAACCTTTAATAGCTAACTAACATTTCAATCTACACGAAGACAAAAGGGTGAAGAAGTGTGCCGTACAAGGTAAGGATCGACCCAAGAGACACGTGCATTAGCGACATGGTCTGTGTCTCCATCTGTGGCGAAGTCTTCGAAATGAATGACGATGACGGAAAGAGCCACATCAAGGCCGAGTTCAGAACTGATCCAAACAACCTAGCAGAGGGAGTCATTCCAGACGACCTCAAGGACTGTGCCCAGGAGGCAGCCGACAGCTGTCCAGTAAACATAATTCACGTAGAGCCCGCTTAAACAAAATAATCCTTTTTAACATTTATTTCTTCTAAATTCTCTGTGCTATTGACAGTAACCACTATAACCTCCAGAATCTACACGAAGTCAAAGCAGGAACAAAACAAAATGATAACGACGAAGAGGGGTATAGCGACTTGGAACTAGCTTCATGGAGGCTGCTAGCAAGAACAATGAAAAACGCCGACGTAGTCCTAGAAGTAGTCGACATCAGGGACCCCATACACACCAGGAGCAGAAGAGTAGAGCAAATGGCCGAGGCGATGGACAAGGACCTAATCATAGTATTGAACAAGTCAGACCTCGTACCTAGAAACGTTGCGGAGAAGTGGGCAAGGATAATAGAAGGACAAGGCTACGACGTCCTATACATATCCGCTAGACACAGGCTGGGAACAAGGATACTCAGAGGATTCATCAAGCATGTCGTAAGGATAAAGCCCTTCAGCGTGGTAGTCGTGGGTTACCCCAAGACCGGCAAATCAAGTATAATAAACGCCTTGAGGGGAAGGAAAGGAGCGCAGACAAGCCCTATCCCCGGAAGCCCCGGTTATACAAAAGCCATACAATTACTGAAGATTGAGCCAGGCTTCTACATGATTGACACGCCAGGCGTCATCCCAGTAGAGGGTGGATGGCCAGAAGCAATCATTAGAGGTAGAAGCCCGGAAGAATTAGTCGATCCGGTACCGCCAGCGGTAGCACTACTAGAGAGAGCATTGAAATACAATCCAAAAGCTGTAGAGAAGGCATATGGGATAAGAGAGCGGGACCCCATGCTTATACTAGAGGAGTTGGCGCGTAAGAGAGGCTGGTACTATAAGCTATCGAAAGAACCACTCATCGAGGAAGCTGCTAGAACCATTATAAGAGACTACCATAGAGCTAAACTCCTATTCTATGTACCCCCCGAGGAGTATCTAGGGGGAAGACACTAGCACCTACCCCCATACAAGATAAACGAAGTCACCACCCTTCTACTAAATAAGTCCCCCATACCATTTGAGCTTGGCAAGACCACTAGGAAATACTTACTTAGCAGCAATCGAGGGAGCCCGGATACCCGGGGGTCATCCCAACCACGCCGCTGACTACGGCGCTGTCAACCCCCAGGCGATACCCATTATTGATTACGAGCCTAGAGTTTAATAATCCTATACATTTGGGCTAGCAGACCTTGCTTCCAGGCTCCACAGGTTCGATCACAGTTAATAGGGCGGGCTTTGATTCGTCGCTGCATGGAGCGGCTAGAATCATGCCTTGACTCTCTAGTCCCATTAGCTTCTTTGGCTCTAGGTTAGCCACTACTATCACGTATTTGCCTATGAATTCTTCTGGCGTATACCATTTGGCAAGACCAGCAATTATCTGCCTCTTTTCATTGCCGAGATCAACTATCAGTTTTAACAGCTTCTTTGATTTGGGAACCTTTTCAGCATGGATTACCTTCCCGACTCTTAGATCTATTTTTGCAAAATCCTCATACTTTATTTTCTCAACCATCCCATACCCCTACTTAATAGGATCGATGTTTAAGTGGATAATTAAAGCTAATCACATACTCTCAGAGCCATCTCTGAACTTTCCATGTTATCCAATAGACTGCATATCTATCGGTATATGCACGGTCAATGTTGTACAGTAGCCTGCAATGTTACACACTGTAGTATTAACCTGAAATGCGCCTTCAAAGTCCCTTGATACAGCAATATAATATGTAGTGTGGATTACCCGGCCAGGATCAATACCTCTCTTTACTAGAGCATCCTGGCATAATGAAATGAGATTAACCGCTTCACCTCTCCGTGTTTCGATCGTTGGCCACGTATCCAATGGAAGATGTAATGTGAATCCGGGGCCGAAACAGTCAGGTCCTCCTGTGACTAGGACTAGTGTTTCTGAAGAATTATTTTCTAGGTAAACATTTATTTCAATTATATCTCCACCATTATTAATTATATCAAAGACCTTTGATTTGAGACTGCTATAGTCCGAGTAACTATCGCTCCTGAGTGCATCGAGTATCTTCTCTTTTATTTGGCTGTCGGCAACATTATAGGAGGCCGTAATATTAACTGGCATCCTCCCAGTCATATTTCCCGATCTTTCGATTATTATTGTGCCTCCCGCAATTTCATATACTTTATTTGTCAATGGGTTGACTTGCCTCGATGTTATTGTATAGAGGGAGATGACTGCGAGGAGTACTATTATCAATGATAATGTTAATCTTGAGGATTGCGTGTCCACCACCTATTAATATACTCTAACACTATTAGGGGATTTATGTTTAACTTTGGATCTAACTCTCTTTAACATTTAAGTTGACGATGTTATAGAGCCAAATCCGTAGACTGGTGACCCAGTAATTGTCACATTCTCGTGATCGTGATGCTCACCTACCTCAACATAGATCCATACGATCGCCTTGTCGTGCCCATAAACGTTTACTTGGGGTACGTTTGTTGGGAAAGGTAGATCTCCGCATTCCACATGTCCCCATACTCCGCTGTTACCAGGTGAGATGAATGGACCGTAGAGGTATACCTCATAGTAGCTTGCTCCTTCTACATTATAGCCCGTTAGCATCACAGGGGGTCCGTCCTCGTTCTCTAGAACTAGGCCAACCCACAGTCCGTGGCATTCATGTTCATGATCGTTGTCGTGGTCACGGCTTGAAGTAGATATGCTACTAGAGTCATCGTGGTCCTCGTGTTCCTCATGGTGGTTTATTGTGAGGGTGAATTCAGCTCCATTCGTTGTTAAGTTCATGTGTTCTTCCTCGCAGCATTCCTCGTGGCAACAACAGACTATTTTCCAACTCCCTATTTCGAGTGAGCCATTTGCAATCGTTACGTCCGCGTTTATCCGGGTGGTATCGTCCCATGACGAGTAGGAAAGGTAGTTGTATGGTGATGCTGCTATTAGTGTTGCCATAATCATTACTAGTGCTATGAGTTTGTATCCCAATTTATCGATACACCGTGGCTGAAAGCCTCAATAAAGCTTTATATATTAATTGAAACAATGATATATAACATTACATCGGTAGAGTCCTACAGATACACAACATATCTATATCAGCATTCTATGTCCCCGATTATATGAATTGGTAGCGTTAAAATGAAGGGTTACACTGAGAAGGCAAAGAAAGGCTACCTAGAAACAGGAACCCTGTTTCCCAGAGACATTATATGGAGCATGGGTCTCATCAAGGCAGCAGCTGCAAAAGCAAACCACACGCTAGGAATTATAGGGGAGGAGCAATTCAGGGCTATCTATGAGACGGCCTTGGAGCTAGCCAGAGGAGAATACGATGATGAAATCACAGTTGATGTCTACCAGACAGGTAGTGGTACAGGGTTAAACCTAAATGTAAATGAAGTAATCGCAAAGCATGCATCATCAAAATACGGCGTTCGAATCCACCCATTAGATGACGTTAACAAGAGCCAGAGCAGCAACGACGTCATCCCAACAGCTGTAAGGCTTATGGCCCTGAAGAAGACTAAGCAACTCATTCAATCAATCGAAAAATTATACAGTCAACTCGAAGAGTTGGCAGAGAAATATAGGGATTATGTAAAGCCCGGTAGAACCCATCTCAGAGACGCCCTACCTATAACGTTCGGTTTAGAGTTAGACGCATACGCCAAGATATTCAAACATCACACAGCTTCACTAAGCAATATAATGAAGCTACTCTTGCCTGTCCCGTTAGGTGGGACGGCTGTTGGGACCGGAGCCAATTCTCCCAAAGGATATCGTGAGAAGGCAGTCTCTATACTCGCAGAATTATCAGGCTTCGATCTCAAGTCAATGGAGAATCCCTCTGCTAAGATGAAGAGCGTCTACGACCTGATCATTCTCTCAGGAGCGTTTAGGGCCCTAGGCCTGGACTTATACAAGCTATGCCAGGATCTCCGGCTACTATATAGCGGTCCATTTACAGGCATAGGTGAGATTGACATCAAGATGGATGTGCCTGGTAGCAGTATTATGCCTGGTAAGAGGAATCCCGTTACACTTGAAGCAATAATGCAGGCTATAGCAGAAGTATTCGGCTTAGATTCGAGCATAGGGTTCTCTGCAACCCTTGGCGAGCTGGAGTTATACCTAGGCTATCCATTGATCGCATATAATCTCCATACAATGGCGAGCCTCCTCATAGAATCCATCAATAAACTCGTAGACGTAGTACTTCCAAACCTGAAGCCAGACAAGGAGAAAATGGAATCTCTAGCCTGGAGGAGTGCTGCGCTACTCACGGCCCTATCGCCATTATTGGGTTACGATAAGGTCGCTCGTATAGTAGAGAAGATCTCCTCTGGCATGAGCATACATGAGGCGTTGAGGAGCGAGGGATTACCAGAAAAATTGCTGGAGAAAGTGGATCCTAGGCGGATGCTTCAACCCTACGATAGCAGAGAGGATTAGACGGTGTTGGTGGTCATTTGCTGACCTTGACTAGGTATTCTTTGAATATCTCTTTGAACATGCTGGTATCTATGACTGGTCTACCTCCTTTTGTTATGTTCTGTTTCGCCGGCGGGTATGACTTATAGCTTGGGATGTAGGCTTTGATCCTGTCTAGTATTGTGTCCTTAGTCTCATCCTCGTAGAATACTCCTACTGGTATCCTGTCGCCCCATTCCCACGCCATGCCGAGAGCCTTGGAGAGCTTCTCCATCCTTTCGCTCGGATTCCTTACTACGGGGTCCCATTCTGGGTCCTCGTCTAGCTTGTAGACCCTCTTCCGATACCACTGTGTGGTGTATAGGTCGTTGTAGGTTACACATGGCTGTAGTATATCGACGACTGCCGCGCCTTTGTGCTCGATGGCTCTCTTAATGATATCTGTGAGGTGTTGTATGTCCATTGCGAAAGCCCTGGCGACGAACGTGTATCCACTTGTCAATGCGAGCGCCACTGGGTTTACTGGCTCCTGTAGGTTTGGCTTTGGCAGTGACTTGGTCTTCGCCCCTATCGGTAGGGTTGGGCTTGCCTGTCCCTTGGTAAGCCCGTAGACTTGGTTGTCATGTATGAGGACTGTTATGTCCAGGTTTCTCCTGCCTAGGGCTACGAAGTGCCCTGCGCCTATTCCTAGGAGGTCCCCGTCTCCACCGTCTACTATCACTGTGAGTTCCGGGTTGCTCATCTTTATGCCTGTGGCGAACGGTATGGCTCTACCGTGTAGAGTGTGTACGCCATTCGCATAGATGAAGTGGGGCGTCTTCCCACTACACCCAATCCCGGATACAATGACTGCCTGCCACGGACTGATCTCTAGCTCTTTTAACGCCTTCTGAATCGCTGTTAGAATTCCGAAGTCTCCGCATCCGGGGCACCAGTCCACCCATACATCCGTCTTGTAATCTACTCTAAGCACCATAGGTTAACACCTCCCTCGTGGATCCCATGAGGATCTTAACCACTGCTTGGGCGAGTTCGCCCACGTATATCGGCCTGCCAGTCCATTTCAGGATATGCTTCTGGAACACGAACCCGGTATTCATGGTTGTGATCTTAGCAGCCATACTCTCATAGTTGGACTCGACCGCGATCACCTTGTCGGGCGGGTACCTCTCAATGATCTCCTTAACGTACTTTGATGGGAATGGCTCGAAGACCCTTAGATGCAGGTAGGATCCATGGTATCCTTCATTCTCTAGGAGCTCTAGTGCTTCTAGTGCAGCACCCTTTGTAGAGCCCCATCCTACTAGTAGGAAATCTTCCCCGTCGCCGTAGAGTACCGCTCTCTCCCCGGCTGGGATCTCGCTGTCTGCGATTTCCAGCTTCTTCATTCTTAGCTCATGCATCTTCAACCTGTTCTCTGGGTCCTCGCTAATATGGCCTTCCTCATCGTGCTCGTCTCCCGTATACCATGTAACCAATCCTTTTGTTCCGAGCAATGGTCTAGGAGTGATTGGGGACCCGTTCTTCTTGAA
>WAKH01000046.1 GCA_015523485.1 Thermodiscus sp.
GAGCACCAGTACTCGCAAGACCAGACCGCTACCCAACCCTCACCCAGAAAATACTCCTCAAAACACTCATACTCGGAGAACACCTGCGGGAAGACAACAAGGGAGTACACCGGGACCTATACCGCGCACTAAGAAACCTACTAACCACACCCCTCACCACAAGCAACTGGTACCCCCTCCTCACCGAGTGGTTCGAAAACCTCGAAAAAGGCCAGCACATAAGCCCCCTCACCCAGATCATCCAAAAACTACCCATACACCCCACCATCAAGCAGGAGGCCTACCGCTACCTAGCACACATAGAGCAGGGCAAACCCATAGACCAAATACCCGAAGAAGAAAAACGGGCATTCAAACGAGTCATAGAGCAGATAAAACAGGCAATATGGCTCAACCCCCAGAGATACGCACCAGTGCTCGAGCAGCTCGCATACGCCACCGGAATGAACCAAAAAGACGCCGTAAAAGCACTCATAGGAATAATAGACGACCTAGCCAAAGTCTACACAGGAGAAAAATCACCGAGACAGGTAGGCGTAGAACGGGAAGCCACACAAGTCTACCACACAATAAAGAACCTCCAAGACAGGGGCAACTACATAGACCCCTACCAGCTTACCCAAACCCTCACCAACATCATAGAACAACACATCCAAGACCCACTCCTAAGGGAGGCCTACAAACAGGCAATCAAACACTACCAAGAAACCCATCACCTAATACCAAGAAGCCTGGATTACCTTGAAAAGATAATGGAAAAAGAACGGGAACTAGAGGAGAGACTCAAACAACTAGCCCATGGAGAAAGAAAGCTAACAGAGCTCGAGACGAAGAGAATAGCAGCCCTATACCGCACCCTCATGCTCCTCACACCATACCCAACCCTCAAGGAGACCAAGCGGTTCTACTTCCAACTAGTGGAGAGGATTAAGATACGGGTTGGGAATGAGAAGTTTATACCGGTTCATGGGCCTGTGTGTTCTGAGGTAGCGTCGGCATTCCAACGAATAGTTATCGCGAGGCAGAAGGAGAAGGACCACGTTGCTAAGATGGAAATGGCAGGTTTTGAACCCCTATTCTATACGACGCCTCACTTGGCTCTGAAGGTGGAGAGTATCCTGTCTGGAATAGTAGGAGAAGTTGTACCATTGGAGACGCATCAAGGTTTTGTAGTGTTCGTTTCAAGGTCCCAGACAAGATTTCCATTGGAGTAATTCGGTTGAACGAGTTAAGGTCAATCTTTGATGAGTGTTATAGTGGTAAGCTCTAATGTTTAGGACTTCTGCATAGTCGCGATTATAATTCTCTCGGGCACTCATCGATCTTCTGGGAGGACAGAGGCAATGACAGGGAAAGTGAGGCTAGCAGTAATAGACTATGATACGTGTAAACCGAGGAAGTGTAGCTATGAGTGTATCAATGTCTGCCCTGTGAATAAGAGTGGTAGAGGTACTGCTATTAAGGCTGAGAGGGAGAGGAAGGGTAAGCCCGTTATTATTGAGGATGTTTGCATCGGGTGTGGCCTGTGTGTTAAGGCATGCCCCTTCGACGCGATATTCATTGTTAACCTCCCCAGCGAGCTGGAAGAAGAGGCGGTTCACCGGTATGGGGTTAACGGCTTCAAGCTCTATAGACTGCCCATACCTAAGGATGGCAAGATTATTGGTATAATTGGTAAGAATGGAACAGGTAAGACTACTGCGATAAGGATACTTGCAGGAGAGCTTAAACCCAACCTAGGCGACCCCGGGAGGGAGCCCGACTGGGACGAGGTCATTAGGCGGTTCCGTGGAAGCGAGCTTCAGACGTATCTGCAGAAGCTCGCCGATGGTAAGCTTAAGGTGGCTCACAAGATACAGTACGTTGACCTTGTACCACGATACTTGAAAGGTAGTGTGGGGAATCTGCTGGAGAGAGCTGATGAGCGGGGTATAGTTAGGGATCTAGCTAGGGAGGTTGGACTTGATAGGATCTGGGATCGTGATATTAGGAAGATTAGCGGTGGAGAGTTGCAGAAGATGCTCATCATCGCCACCTTGTCGAAGGATGCCGATGTCTACATATTCGACGAGCCAAGCAGCTATCTAGACGTTAAGGAGAGAATGAGGATGGCAACCCTCATAAGCCAAGAGGTTAAGCCTGGAAAATTCTTCATGATAATAGAGCACGACCTGGCTGTCCTCGACTATGTAAGCGAGGTAACACATATCCTGTACGGTGAACCCGGCGCGTATGGCATCGTGTCATCACCATATGGTACAAGGGTTGGGATAAACAATTTCCTCGAGGGCTATTTGCCCGCCGAGAACATTAGGTTGAGGAAGGAGGCTATACGGTTCAGGAAGCTCTCTGAGGCCGCTGTTGCAGAGGCTACCTCAGGAGGTAGGCGCTGGAAGTATATTGAGTGGACGGATCTCAAGGTTAAGAGGGGAGATTTCGTCCTCGAGGCAGATGCTGGAGAGATATGGAGCGGCGAAGTAATAGGGATTGTGGGACCAAACGGTATTGGTAAAACGACCTTCATAATGACTCTCGCCGGGAAGATAGAGCCGGTCGAGGGAACCATAGTCCTGGGAGGAGACTTCAAGGTGAGCTACAAGCCACAATACATCGGCCCGGAAGTCTTCCCCGAAGGCCTAACTGTAGGGGACCTCCTTAGAGAGGCCAACCAGGAAGCAGTAGTACCTGGCTCATGGCTATACTTGGAGCTGGTGCAGAAGCTTAGGCTCAATAAGCTATGGGATAGAGAGGCTAGAAAACTCAGCGGTGGAGAAATGCAGAAGCTGGCGGTCGCTATAAGCCTGGCTAGGGAAGCAGACATCTACTTTCTAGACGAGCCAAGCGCCTATCTCGACGTTGAGGAGAGGCTCGCCGTCGCCAGAGCGATAAGAAGGGTAACTGAGACGCGGGGAGCAGCTGCATTCGTTGTAGAACACGATATTCTAATCATTGACTTCATAAGCGACAAGCTGATTCCAATATTAGGCGAGCCCGGCTATAGGGGACATGTACACAAGCCCACAAACCTCTACGATGGTATGAACATATTCCTCAAGGATCTGGGCGTTACGTTCAGGCGCGATCCATCCTCGGGTAGGCCTAGGGCAAACAAGCCGGGGAGCTTCCTTGACAGAATGCAGAAGTCGAAGGGCGAATACTACTATGGGGGAACATGATACAACTATCATGAATATAATTACGCTAACCTTTAAACTCTCCCAACCCTACCTTTATCACGGTGGTATCCTATGCCTGGAGAAAAGGTTACGATTAGCGTCATTAAAGCCGACATAGGCAGCATTGCAGGACACCATAAAGTACATCCCGATACTATGCTGGCTGCTTCTAGAGTCCTGGCTGAAGCGAAGAAGAAGGGCTTGATCAAGAGCTTCTACGTTACCCATGTAGGAGACGACCTAGAGCTCATAATGACACACTACAAGGGAGTAGACAGCGCTGAGATCCACGAGCTTGCTTGGAACGCCTTCAAGGAAGCCACTAAGGTCGCGAAGGACCTAGGACTATACGCTGCTGGCCAAGACCTGCTGAGTGACGCCTTCAGCGGGAACGTTAGAGGCCTCGGCCCTGGAGTGGCCGAGATGGAATTCGTGGAACGGCCTGCAGAGCCGGTAATCGTATTCATGGCTGATAAGACTGAGCCTGGAGCATTCAACCTACCATTATTCAAGATGTTCGCAGACCCCTTCAACACTGCAGGCCTAGTAATAGACCCGAGGATGCACGAGGGATTCATCTTCGAGATACTAGACGTATACGAGGGTAAGATCGTACAGCTAAAGTCGCCAGAAGAAATGTACGACATCCTAGCACTAATAGGGACACCCGGCAGGTACGTGATTAAAAGAATCTACAGGAAGACCGACGGGGAGATAGCGGCGGTTGTGAGCAGCGAGAGGCTTAACCTAATAGCAGGCAAATACGTTGGAAAGGACGATCCAGTCGCAATAGTAAGAGCCCAGAGCGGTCTACCAGCCGTTGGAGAAGTGCTAGAAGCATTCAGCTTCCCACACCTTGTAGCTGGATGGATGAGGGGAAGCCACCACGGACCACTAATGCCGGTAGGACTAAAGGACGCGAAGATGACGAGATTCGACGGTCCACCAAGGATAGTTGGACTAGGATTCCAGATCCACAACGGTGAACTAATCGGGCCCGCGGACCTCTTCGACGACCCAGCATTCGACGAGACAAGGAGGCTAGCCCAGATCATAGCAGAGTACATGAGGCGCCACGGGCCATTCATGCCACACAGACTAGGGCCAGAAGAGATGGAGTACACAACACTGCCGGCAGTTCTCAAGAAGCTACACGACAGGTTCAAGCCCTACGAGATGGGCTACAAGCCCGTAATAAAGCACTCAGAAGAATTAACCGGTGAGACCCACGAATAGCCTCACCCCAAACTCGAACTCTAGCAACCCATTATTTTACCTACAAGCCCACAATCGTAGAGAACCAGGTGTCCGGATTTGAGCGATAAGATCCTCATAGTCAACTACAAGGCATACATTCATGCGTTCACCCAAAACGGTGTAACCATAGCTGAAGCGGCGAGAAAACTAAGGGCAAAGTTATCGAGCACTCGAATAATTCTCGCAGTTCCATCACCACTACTCTACAAGATACTAGAGATATACGACGACGTTTATCTCCAACATGTTGATCCAGTGTCACCCGGGTCCCATACTGGCTTCCTTCCAGCTAAGGCGTTAGAATACCTGCCTGTCAAGGGTACACTAGTTAACCACAGCGAGCATAAACTCGTATACAGGAGTATCGTGCAGATCATAGATGATGTGAGATATGTTGGGAAAGAAGTTGTTGCCTGTGCCGACACGCCCGGTGAAGCAGCGGGACTTGCATATATTAGGCCAACGATGATAGCGGTCGAGCCACCAGAGCTTATCGGGACGGGTATACCGGTTAGCAAGGCTAAGCCAGAAATCATCACCAATGGGGTCAAGGCGGTCCATAGCGTTGATCCATCCATACCCGTCTTAGCAGGTGCTGGCATAACTTCGGGAGAAGACGCTGTAAAATCGCTTGAACTGGGAGCGAGTGGAGTACTTGTAGCAAGCGCCATTGTTAAAGCTAAGGATCCTGCTGGTAAGCTGGAGGAACTTGCTATCGCTATGGATACCTTCTAGTAACTAGTCTTATATCAATATATTTAAAAAAGGGATTATTACGGGTGCCCTTTCTCTAGGGGGCCTACATCTTCGTTAGTGGCTGTAGTTGGTCGATGCACTGCTTGGCTAGCCTTGCAATGCCGTCTCTTGAGAGCTTGGCTAGTTTCCTAGCCCTTCCCCTGCCCTTGACTACCTTTACTCTGTCTGTCTCGACAACGCCTAGTGACTCTAGCTCGCTTACTATCCTTAGAGCCATTGCGTAGCTGACGCCTAGCTTGTCCTTTATGTCGCTGACCGTTAGGCCCTGCTCGTTCTCCATGAGTAGGATGACTATCCTTGCGCTTACCTCTGGGTTTGCTGCCTTGAAGCAGTGCAGTAGGTGGCGTAAAGCCCTCTCTAGTTCTCCTTTATCTAATCCGACTTGTTTTGCCATTATTCATTACACCTCCTTGACTCTCTAACACATTCGCTAGATTCTTTCCAGGTCATATATTGAGATTTCAAAGATTTTATTTGTTGTTGAGTCCATATACATACATACTTCAATTACTTATCTTCAATACTTTATATACACACAAGTATAACCGTTATATAAACTCTGTATACTTCATAAACCTATAACAAACCCAACTACATACTCCTTACATTAACCGGTGGGATGAAGAGCCAACACCTAGCTGAAATATGATGACTTCTCTGCGGCTCGACCACCTCAGCCAACATCCAATAACAAGATATACTTACCAGCCCTCGAATCGACCAATGGAGACAACAATGTTACCATCAAACATTGCAGAGAAAGCCTCAGGTCAACTGTTAACTAGATACTTCTTCCAAAAGAGGCCAGACCATGTAGCGTTAGAACTGCTAGGAACAACTATCCGTAGAGGACAGATCATATGCATCATCGTAGAAACGGAGGCCTATTTCGGAGACTGCGACCCCGGCTCAAGAGCGAGCAAATACAAGAAGGGTCGTATAAGGTCCAGGCTATTCGGCGATCCAGGGGTATTGTTAATTTATGGAATGCATGGCTGGCTCCTCACCAACATAGTTGCCCACGAAGAAGGAAGTGGGGGAGCGGTACTCATACGATCATGCTATGTACCGGGCCAGGGAGTGATTGAGGGACCCGGAAAGGTCTCACGATACCTCCAGGTGAATCCCTCCATGGATGGAGAAGCAGTAAACACGCCGTCTACATTCATGCTCTACAAGACCTACACCCCTAAAGAAGTAATGAGGCTTTACAGGGTCAATGTAGCTAGAGACTTCAAGGAGCCCATGCGTTTCGTGTTTAATGGATTATTCCAGCCTAGAAGGTATAAGCCAAAGGAGCTGGTTGAGTTCAACCCATGCTGATTAGACCAGTCTTCAACGCTACTAGTACCATGAGCTCGAAGTATATCGCAATCGCCGCCAACCTAACCCGGAGCGGTAACTCTCTGCTAACCGAGGCGAAAGCTAGTAGTATAAAGGGTAGTGAAATCACTGCGAGCGCGGCTGCGTTACAGAGTTTCTGTGCCCCGTAGAGTGATAGTGCTAGTGCTATGAATGGTAGATAGCGTGTCGTCGCCCTCGATAGTATCCTCGTGTACCTTGTCACATCTATTCACCCCTTGATTAAGGTGATTATCGCCATAAGCATCAGGAATCCTGAGAAGAGGAGGGTTATCGTCTTGCCAGAGAGCCTTACGCCAGTAGCGCTTCCTATCAATCCGCCGAGGAGCGACCCTGCTAGAAGCGCTAATGCCAGGCATGAGCTCAAGTATCCTCCCAGGTAATAGCCTAGTGCCCCCGCGGCACCGGTTACACCGACCATGAATTTACTTGAGGCTACCGCCTCCTTGATATCGCGGGCCATGATCTTGTTCAGAACTGGTACCGCTAGTACTCCGCCGCCTATTCCGGCTAACGCGGATATGAGGCCTGCGAGATACATTGAGGAATATCCGATGAGGGGCCTCGGCCTAGGCTCCTGTATAGTAACGCTCTTGTTGCGAGAGAGATATGGTCTTATCATTGTTAAGCTTGTTATGACTAGTACAACCGCGAGTGTTGCCTTCATGACCTGTTTGAAACCCGCAGTACCTATCAGTACACCGGTAATGCTTCCAGGCACCATTAGGGCTAGCGCGTATATTCCCAGCTCATAGTTTATTAGCTTCTTCTCATCATACACGTATAAGCCGCCTAGACTCGTTCCTACTATCGCGAATAGGCTTGCAGGGACAGCTACAAGTATATCGTAGCCGGAAGCCAGTAAGAGTGGGGTCATGATCGAGCCGCCGCCTATGCCGAGTATCGAGCCGAGGAATCCTCCAATCATTCCTATGATGAGGAATACGGCGGCATCTATTATGTTCGTCATCTCGTTGCAACACCTATACCGTTGATCGCCTGGTTGAGTGGGAAGTGTCTGTGTTGATTAATTAAACTATAATCCTACTGGTCCATGAGTCCTGGAGGCATTGTCAAGACGTCCTCGTCAACCATCTTTGCATCGCTTGTCGATATCTTGTAGCCCTTCAGTTTTAGGTACCTGACTATTACGCTCTCCTTGCTCCTTCTACCACTCCTCCTCCAGGCGGTCGGATCGTCTAGGGCTATGGCCGAGTAGACTCTCTCCACTGTAACGTCTGATAATGGACAGTTGTCAACGCAGAGCTTGCAGTGTATACACTTATCCGCATCCACAACCGGTTTGAAGCCGTCACCATCCCGTATGACTTTGATCGCACCTGTGGGACAGCTTGTTTCACACGCCTTACAGCCAGCACAGTTTACCCATCTGAACGCGAGTTTAATTGAGTCCAGCACTAGCTCCCTTGCGAGTACGCCTCTAACCCCCTTAACCTCTATGGTGTCGCCGGTGAACTCTACCTTTGAGCCTGAGGGTCCCTCTAAGATTAGTTTCCCGCCTCTCTCGACGGGTTTGAAGGGTCCCAGCACGCTATACTGGTCCTCTAGGCTGGTGACTGGGAAGCTTCCCTCAAACCTTGCTACTCCACCGTCACCGTATCTGAACTCTTTGAGAGGCGGGTAGAGCCATCTCTTGTAGATCTCCCTCCAATCCCTCATAGCGATACCGACTCTCTGGGCAAGCCTACCCTTTTGGGCTGCTGGCGTAAGCCATCTCCATAATCCCCTCTTGACCCATACTTCGGCCTCCTTCCCCTCTAACCCTATTCTCTTCGCCCATCTCCAGAGGACGTCTTCCCACTTCCTCCATAGTTCTGGATGCGTCTCCTCTACATGCTTGTACTCAGCCATGAACGCGGCTGGGCACATGAAGCATCCTATCCGGTCGAAGCCCTTCTCGTACAATGGGTTGTAGGGCAGCTTGCGATCCCAAATATATAGCCATACTAGGAGCTGCGTCCAGTACTGTATGGGGGAGATGTTGAGTATCTGGGGGAGCCACCTATTCCTCCACACCCTAGGACTCCTAGCCCTATCGAGGCTCTCATACGCCCTCTGGCCAACAATGTTCAAGGCGCCATCCGGGAACCTCTCCTGCAAGAGCCTTGAGAGGGGTGAGAGCTTGGTTACCTTACAACACCACCTGTAATCCTTACCAGGCGGCCCAACTCTTTCAACCGCCCTCCAAAAGGCGTCACCAGCGTCGGCGACGAGTAGCTCTAGGCCCTTTTCCTCCACGATCCTCCTAACAGACTCCCTCGTCTCAGGCAACTCTATCCCGGTATCATTGAATAGAACGTATGGCTTAACGCCGGCCTCAAGGGTGAGATTGAGGGCTGCGAGGCTATCCTTACCACCACTATAGGATACAATCACTGGTTTACCGACCTTCTCGCTCATAACGTGTATGAATTTCACAGCCCTGGACGAGTGATAGTATAGGTAGTACTCGTTCGCCTTTACAGTATCATCCCAGGTGCTCCTCCTCTTAGACGCGTAGGGCTCTACATTCTTCCAGAATATGGTGTGAACCTTGATCCTGTCACCATCGGGGTGAACGTAACCTACCCCCAGAGGGTCCCCCTCCTCATTCTTGAATACCACCTGTGTCCCCGGTGGTAGGCCTTCAGTGTTTGGATGGACCCATCTTCGTTTCAGGGTCTTTGGGGTCCCTCTGATGGTAATGGTGTGAAGTGGCTCATGGTGCCATACCCTCATCAACCCGGGCTGGGAGAACCTGAACCTCCAATGGCTGACTAGGGGGTCCCAGTAGAGCCTGCCTATGACTCGGCCATCGGCTATTACTTCATACATTAGATCCATGAATGGTACCTTATTCAATAACACAACACTGTATCCACGTAGTTCTTCGAAGCCCTTCTCGGAGCCAACCTCGTAACGATAGCCCTCCCTGAGCCTCCCAATATCGTGGTCGAAGGCTGGCCTCACGTCACCCGGATCCGTAACGTTTAACCTATACCCCCTTGACCCGTCTGGGCACTCCTTACCCACTAGTGGCACGTTCAGCGATGGACACCAGTAGGTCTCTCCCCTCACCGGCCATGCGTTTGGCCCTTTGCCTTTTGACACCCTACCTTCCCCGCCAGCTCCAGGTTGCGTCAAGGGTTATTACCTCAAGTACAAAACTTGCCTGGCCATTGGAGGCGAACGGGTGCAGGCTTTGAAGGTAGTAGTCATAAGGGCGGAGTACGGTAAAATCGTTGAATCCGACATAGTAGAGGGAGACTTATTCGATATAGTGAAGGAAGAGGCTAGGCAGGCACTCGAGGCATGGAGGCCTGAGACAAGCGACTTCGTCGTAGCGAGGGATTTCAGGGAGATAGAGATCAAGCTACCCATCCCGCCAGAGCTATACGATAGGCTTCGTGAGATGGGGATACCGCTTTCAAGGGCTGGCGACAAGGCGGTTGCAAGTATACCGATAGTACTGATTAGTTATGATAGCGAGATGATCACTGAGGAAGAATACCAGGAGAATAAGATCATCCTGATAGCCCCATACCTCAGCGAGGAAGTCAAGATGGATCTCGAGAATGAGGCCGCCGGCATAACATCGCCCAGCGAGAAGCCCGAGGGTATAATAGAAGAGGAGTAACAGCTAGGCTAGGTTAACCTCCTCGTCCCATAATACACCATTCTCCAGCAGTCTAACTATCCTGTCCGGGACCCTTGGCCTTCCTTCACCGTCGCATGGGTAGGCGAATGGTAATTCTATCTCGGTCTCGAAGAAGCCTGCATTGATCCTCACTACCGCCCTATCACAGAGGTTCAACTCGCCAACCCTGACTCCTCTCCTTACTTGGCCTACTGCCCATGCAGTAACATGGATGCTCATCTGCTTGGGGCCTAGCCTCCGCTTAGAGGCCCAGTCGAACTGTGATGAGAGGAGGTAGCCCCTCATCTTTGGAGGGTGGTCACCCATTATTCCGCCTATAACGAAGGCCTCCGCAACCTGGGCCTCGCTTGGCTCGAGGTCCTTCTCAGCCCATAGATCTAGTACTATTGCCTTAGGGTTATCGTAGAGGTCCCAGCTATGCTCCCACGTCCATGGTATACCGTGTTTGGAGAGTAGTGCTTGTAGCCTGGGGTCCCTCACTCCCGTAACGATGAGTTCTAGCCCTGCCATAGCCGCCTCTCTACCGGCCTCTATGTATTCTGCCACTAGCCACCGGGTAGGGTATTCCTCCATGTGTTCGACCAGTATCACTGCCACTCCTTGAATGACCCCCGATTACCCGGTGGTTTTCCGGGGATACATTTTTATATGAGGCTCTCCTTCACCTTCAAAACAGCCCAAGAAAAACTAGGGCAAAACGCAAAGAGGTGAACAGATATGGCATGTGAAGGAGCACCTGAGGTCAGGATCGGTAGGAAGCCTGTCATGAACTATGTCCTCGCTATCCTAACGACCCTAATGGAGCAGGGCGTAGACAAGGTCGTCGTCAAGGCCAGGGGCCGCAACATCAACAAGGCAGTCGACGCAGTCGAGATAGTAAGGAACAGGTTCGCCAAGAACATCAAGATCGAGAGCGTCGAGATCGGCAGCCACGAGATCACCGTAACCGACCCCAACACCGGCCAGCAGAGGACCAGGAGAGTCAGCAGCATCGACATCTGCCTCGCCAAGGAGGCCTAAGCCCGACTCCTAACCCAAACCAAATAACAGAGTGGAAAAGGGCTTTTTCCAGCACAATACAATCCTAACACAATCAATTACAACGTGATCCTATCCATACCATCACCATTGAAACCTACTAGCTCTCCATCCCTCCCTGGAGGGACCCCAAGCAATGGCTACCTATGCTATTGAGACGCGGGAGCTGAGGAAGAGGTATAGGACGAGGCTAGGCGGCTTCTTAAGAGGCCAGTATAAGTGGGTAGAAGCCCTAAGGGGGGTCAGCTTCCACGTAGACTGGGGCGAGATCTACGGCCTCCTCGGCCCTAATGGTGCTGGTAAGACTACTACTGTAAAGATTATAGCAACCCTCCTCGAGCCGGACTCTGGGGACGCTTTCGTAGCAGGATATAGTAGTGTGAGGGACCCGGGGCGTGTTAGGCAGATTATAGGTGTTATGCTCTCGGTTGAGAGGGGGTTCTTCTGGAAGCTCACAGCTAGGGAGAACCTGAAGTACTTCGGAATGCTCTATGGCCTTCCAAGCAGTAAGCTCGGGGACAAGATAGAGGAGGTATTGGAGCTTACAGGGTTGAAGGAGCTGGGGGCGGAGGAGAAGCGATTCGAGGATATGAGCTTGGGGATGAAGGCTAGACTAGGCCTTGCCAGAGCGCTCCTGAAGGATCCACAGGTACTGTTGCTCGACGAGCCAACCCTTGGACTAGACCCACCCAGTGCACGCCATATACGTGGCTTACTGAGGGAGTTGGCGAATGATGGAAGAGCAGTACTAGTGACGACACATAACATGTTTGAGGCAGAGATACTATGTGACAGGATAGGCATCATATCCGATGGTAGAATTGTCGCGGAGGGACCCCCACAGGAGTTGAAGAGGCGTGTCTCAGACACCGTATCGATTACAGCGACACTCACCGGGATAGTCGCCGAGGGATTATCGGCGAAGGTCAGTGGGTCAGGATACAGGATGCTCTACAGGGTTGAGGGCGAGAGGGTGAGGGTGAGGATACAGGCTAAGAGGGGGGAGGAGGTCGAGGTCCTGAACCTACTCACCCGTCTAGCAAGGGATAGCGGGACGAGGATCCTCGAGGTACGCGTTGAGGAGCCGACGCTTGAAGACGTGTTTATAGCGATAACGGGTGGCGGGAGATGGGAGTAGCGGGGATAGTGAAAGCGGAGCTATACCTGCAGATATCATGGTTGAGGAGTAACAGGATACTATTCGCGCTGCAATTATTCTGGCCCTACACGGCGATACTAGTGATATACGTTATGGGCTCGGCTTATGGTAGCGTTGAGAACCTCGCCTCCGCCCTTGGAGTGGAGGACCCCCTTCTCTACATTGTAGCGGCTAGCGCGATAATGTTCGCGGCATCCGGCATAATAGATCAAACGGCCAGCGTTGCCTTATGGCATAGGTGGCTGGGTACCCTCCCCTACATATACACATCTACTCCTAGCTTCACAAGATACCTCCTAGTATCGGGGCTCACTAGTAGCCTGTTCCAGTCGGCGTTCAACTTCCTAGCACTCGCCCCGGCAGCCTTCATAATCGGAGGGCTATCCTCTGGTCTACGCCTCTTCCTCGTATTCGCCGTTATGATCATAGGCGCACTGCCACTGATTGGACTGGGTATAACGGCGGCTATAGCGAGCATACTGGCTAGAGAGGAGGGTAATGTTCTATCATTCCTCAACCCCCTGCTCGTGTTCCTGGGGGGAGTCTTCTACCCTATCGAGATCCTTCCCAGGATCCTACAGGAGGCTAGCACGATAATCCCGGTTAGATACGTTGTAGACGCGGCCAGGCTAGCCGCAGGGTTCCAGACGCCTACAGGGCAGGGGATACTCCTCATACTCTACTCCCTCGCACTCCTCATAGTACTCTACAATGGACTAGCGAGCCTCGGAGTATCCAGGCTAGAGCGGGCGACTCGGAAGAGGGGCCTCTACTAGCGGGGGTGATGTCATTGCCAGGGATGAGGCATGTACGCGCCGTCCTCTGGCTCCACCTGGTCAGAACGGGCCGCTACATGACTGGACTGGTAAACTGGGCGGTAATCGATGGATTATGGATATCGATATACGTGCTTGGAGCCCTAATGTTTACAGACCCCAAGGACTACCCCGTAATCGCTCCACTGATATTCTGGGCCATACTCGCCTGGAACCTCCTATCCACGCCAGTATGGGTTATTGGGAACTGGGCCAAATTCTACATAAACATCGGCGTCTACGAGGAGCACGAGCTCGCCGGTGTCAGCCATAACCTATTCCTATCAGTACGGGTCATACCCGCTGTCATGGTTGCCCTCATATCAGCTGGGTTCGTCGCATACCTCGTCCACTACGTGACAGGTACTAATGTCCTGGTCGCGGAGAACCTAGTAGTCCTAGTACTCTCCCTACTAGCAATCCTAGTAATCAGCATATCGTATAGCCTCGTATTAGCATACATGGCGATAATCACACAAGCACCCGCACCAATGCTCGACTTCCTAAACTTCCTAGTATTCATCGTGGGCGGAGTAGGGGTCCCTGTAGATAGCCTCCCGCCACTCCTACGCTGGATAGCAGCCATAACCCCGTATAGCCACCCGGCCGAGCTGATTAGATGGGCCTCGATAGGCAAGGAGCCATACCTTGGGGTTTCATGGGAGGCGGTACTCACCCTTGGATTCGTTTCGGCGGCAGTGCTACTGGCCTACTCTATGTCTAGGAGGGCTACAAGGTACGCGAGGAAATATGGTCTACGAGGTATAGGCAGGACTTAGCCAGGGTATGGTTTATTGAAAGGCCGGGAGAGGCCCGATCACAGCATCCCCCTAGTAGTGGGAGACTCACGGGCCTACCCATTATCTCATACTGTGTAACAGTACATCTAATATATCCTATAAGCCTCATGCATCGAGATCCTAGGCGTAGTTTAATTATGCCGGGTATACAGTTGCAGGTAAGGGCTGTGTAGCGATATGAGGGTATTGATCGTCGATGGCTACAATGATGAACCTGGAGGATTGGGGGTCCCTCCCTACATAGACGTGTATCCGCGGCTCATAGCGGGGAGCTTCTGGCTGGTAGACAAGTCTACTAGGATAGACTACGTCATCGTGGACCAGTTCCGGAGATGGGAGAATTACTGGGTTAGGAGAGCCACAGCCTATGATATAGTAGTCTTTATCGCTGGCGTCGTCGTTCCTGGCAAGTATATTGGAGGAGTCCCTGCCAGGCCCGAAGAGCTAACTCGGTGGGCTGGCCTGATTGAGGGACCCCTAAAGATACTGGTAGGCCCAGCGGCGAGGTGGGGGATGGGTCTCGAGGGCGGCGGCCCGACTTATCCCCCAACTGTGTTCGAGAAGGCAGGGTTCGATGTACTGGTTAGGGGGGATGTTGAAGAATACTTCTACGACCTAGCCCGTTATGGTGTAGAGAATGCCTCGCCAATCCGGTTTAGGAGGGATTACAGGCTCTATGACAGAGTCGTTAGATTGGGGGCCAGGATTGTCAGGCAGCACCCCAGGCTTGGCAGGGGCCTTATAGCTGAGATCGAGACTTATCGTGGCTGTGCTAGGTGGATTAGTGGGGGCTGTAGCTTCTGTGTGGAGCCATTGAGGGGGAGGCCGATACAGAGGGACCCCGAGGGTATCGTGGGGGAGGTTGAGGCCCTCTACTCCTTTGGGGTTAGAGCGTTTAGGCTTGGAAGACAGGCCGACATACTGGTCTATGGTTCCAACCAGTTAGCTGTCGAGGAGTGGCCCAAGCCCTCGCCAAGAATCCTTGAGAAACTGTTCCACGGTATTAGGAGTGTTGCCCCGCGGCTGGAGGTTCTCCACATAGATAACGTTAACCCCGGCACCATTGCTAGGAACCCTGAGGAGAGCATGGAAGCCTTGAAGATCATCATCAAATACCACACCGACGGAGACGTCGCCGCCATGGGGGTTGAGACGGCTGATCCACGCGTGGCTAAATTGAATAACCTAAACACCAACCCCGAGGAGGCATTATTCGCTATAGAGCTCGTGAACAGGCTTGGAGGGGAGAGGGGTCCCTCAGGCCTTCCACACTTACTGCCGGGTATAAACTTCATTCTAGGCCTTCCCGGTGAGACTAGTGAGACGTATAGGTTGAACAGGGAGTTCCTCAAGGAGATACTAGACAGGGGCCTGCTGGTTAGGAGGGTTAATGTGAGGC
>WAKH01000047.1 GCA_015523485.1 Thermodiscus sp.
GCCGTGAGAGAATCCTGGTCGCTGTACAAGGTTATCTTGAATAGTTTGGACTCGTTCATTGATTTCAAGAGGATTTCTCCCATGCTTACACTGGTTCCATTGTCTAACACTACGGCCTCGTCTGCATTATAGACTCCTAGCTTGACTGGGTTGACAGATGGATTACCCCATATGCCCACCATTAATCCGTAGAAGAGTAATGGGAATACGACTATCCAGAACAAGGCGCCCTTGTACCGGAATATGCCCTTAACTGAAACGTATGCTTCTGCTAGAATCCTGCTGAGGGACCCCACGTCATTACACCTCCGATAACTCTACGCCTGTAAGCTCAAGGTAGACTTCGCCTAGTCCCGGCTTACGTACTTCCACCTTCTCTATCTTCGAGCCCTGGGAGAGTAGCTTCTCTATGATTAGTGGTAGAACGTGGTCGGGGTCCCTTGTACTATACCTTAGTTCTCTCTGTGATGATTTGAGTAGTTTTGCTCCTTGTATCTCGAAGGAGCCCTTTAGCGCTCCCTCAACTACTATTACTGCTTCTGGCGCATACTGTTTTATGAGGAGCTCTGGCTCTCCAGAGGCTACTATATTGCCTTTATGGAAGATTAGTACTTTGTCAGCATTCTCTTCGGCGTCCTCAGCAATATGTGTACTGGCTATGACCGTCTTATCCTTCGCGATTTCCCTTATGAGATTCCATAACACCCTTCTCGCCGACGGGTCTAAGCCGCTTGTTGGCTCATCGAGTATAATGACCTCGGGATCCCCGATCAATGCGGCGGCGATTGTAAGCCTCCTCCTCATCCCTCCGCTGATCTGGGCAACCTTCTTCTTGTAGTGCTCTCTCAAGCCCACTATTTCGAGGAGCTCTAGCGCTCTACGCTTTGACTCTCTGAACCCAATTCCACGGATTAAGCCATACCATATCATGTTTTCTAGTAGAGTGAGTCTCTCCCTGAAGGGCATATTCTGTGGGGCGAAGCCTATGCATTCCCTCGCCTTCTCCCAGCCTCTACCCCATACCTCATAGTCACACACTAGTACTCTTCCCTTTGTCGGTGCTAGTGCTCCTGCAACTATCGATAGAGTCGTCGTCTTGCCAGAACCATTGGGTCCCATGAGCATAGTAACTCCTCTACCCGCCGTGAAGGAGACGCCATCTACTGCCCTTGTCCCATCACTATAGATCTTGACAAGATCTTCCACGACCACCGTCTGTTTCAAAGCCTGTTCGCCATGTCACGTATTTCCCTTCATCAAAATATAAGAAATCATGCCCGAGTAGGTTATCAATATATCTTGGAGCTAAGCTTTCTCTCTAACTCTTCGACGAGATCCTCTATCTTCCTCCTAATCGACACCAGTTCATCCTTCAACTCTTTGGACATGGCGACTCTCGCAGCCTCCTTCAATCTAATAATGCTGTATAGTAGAACCTCGTTGGCGTCCATCAAGGCCACAGTATCCCTATCCAAGCCCCTCTCCGCTATCCTCTCATAGAAGCACTCGATGTGTGCATAACCTTTGCCTGGGACGTAGCCGAATCTCTGACCCTCAATCAAGTCCTCTCCGCAAATGATGCACTTCCACTTCTTCAATCTAGCCATAATTATACACCATTTTAGAAAGCCGCTTGTACTACTTTTATTTCCAAGTAAATAGGCTTTGACAATCCATGGAGTGCGTTGCTTGATGCGAATCCGCTTGAAGCTAATAATACTATACACTGGCCTGTTCATTGCAGCTGTCGCGGCAGGCATCGCTAGGCCTGCCATAGCTTATTATGTCAAATACGATATTGGGTCAACAATGTTGGCTGCCGCTGGATTGACTAGTGGATTCATGGCGGGGAGGGCGCTGGCAAGCCTTGCCTCGGGTTTTCTAAGCGAGGTACTGCCTAGATATCGGTGGCTAGTCGTACTAGTGGGCTTGGCGATTTCTGGCATGGTTCTCTACGTGGTGATACCATCCTCTAGGAGTGCATCGACCGTAATAGTGGCTATGGGATTATGGGGAATAGTCTCGGGCTTCATCTGGCCATCCCTCCAAATCGTTACCAGCGAGCTTGGAGGAAGTCGTAGCGGCACGGCGATGGCCATCTACTTTGCACTGGGTGGTTTAGGGATAAGCATTGGGAACTGGTACTTCGGCTATTCAAAGCTATCATATGCTCAGCTAATAGAAATATCTGGAATAGCAATGGCGTCCTCCGGCTTAGTATTAGCATACGCATCCTACGGCATCTACAAAAGAGGAACGTCGGACGTGAAGTCTGCGGTTAAGCGCGTTCTCAACCCCGTTATTCTCTGGGTTATATTGTCAGCCTTCACACTTGGATTCCTTAGCGGCATATTGCGCGAGTACTTCTACATATACGTTCACGAGGTCTACGGATTATCGAAGGATTCATTAGGCGAACTACTACTTGTCTCGGGCCTAATGTCGGTTATCGGTGGCTTAATCGCTGGTGGCCTGGCTGATAAGATAGGGATAGCCCGCGCCCTATACTTCGTGTTAATAATCTCTGCACTATCATCAATCGGCCTAGGCCTACCATTCCTCGGAGTATTCATTGTTTCAGCAGCCTATGTTGGAGCTAACACTGGTGTGAGGGCTAGTATGCCACTCACGAGGAATGCCGCCCTCGCAGGTGACGTAGGCGGGTCCCTTATGGTTGGCGCTTCGAACACTGCTTCCAGTCTTGGGATGATGACTGGCCCCCTAGTAGCTGGCTTGCTATACGAGGTCTCTCCCGCCTATGGAGGACTCCCATTCCTTGCTTCGGGCTTCCTACTATTCTTGACAATCATATTATATAGGAGGATAACCGGTTGAGCTACTCCTTAAGAGAGGCTACGCCCATTATCACCCTACAAACTGCCACGTAGGACGATATCATCATTAACCTTATGATATCGTGTAATTTCCCGCTAAGCACCGCAGCGGCGCGTGACTTTGCATTAATCATCATATTCTCAGCTAACGCCCTGGACATGTAGAGCTCCCTGTATAGCTCAGCCAGCCTCTTAACGCTAGGGAGTGCGAGTGTCCTGAAGAGGAGATCCCCACTCTTCTCTATACCACGGATTATTCGAATCAACTGGTCCAAGTCTTCCTCTGGGATCTCCTCTCTTATTATCCGCATGGAAGTGAGGACAAGCTCCTGTAGGAGGTCTATAGCAAAGCCCGCGTAGCTTGTTGATAGCGTTACTTGGTAGTTCTCTATTCCACCCTTCTCACTATACCTAGCAGCCAGGTATCTTAGGACTATGTAGTGAGTCCTTAAGAATTGAGTTCTCACTATTTCAACCTTCTCCCTGACTCCATTCGTTTCACCCTGTATAACCTTTATGAGTAGCTCGGCTGACTCCCTAACACTAACAGTGAGGGTTTTGAGGAGCTTCGAGATGTCTATCTTCGAGGAATCTAGGAGCACTTCTACTCTCGCCTTCTCCCCTTCGAGCGTATCGAATATTTGGAGTCCCATCAGGTAAATTGACCTGGTTTTAGCATCCTCTAGCGACTTCTTGCTAGGGAAGAATACGTCCGCCTCATTAACCGCTGACAGGTAAATGCAGAGGGGTGTGGAGGCGGCGAGATTCTCGGGCATCCTTGATAAATCCAACTCAATCGCTGCAGTCTCGTTACCCTTCACGGGTTTAATCCTGATACTGTCTCCCTCATCAATCAGCATGACCTGACAGCCTGGGGCGAGATTCAACCTCTTAGCCCATTCTTTAGGAAGAGTCACTACGAGGCTACTGGTACCGACTCTCTGAATCCTCCTTACCTCAATCTCCATTATACACCGCCTTCCACTTTAGATAGGCACTCTGCTACCCCTTCAAGGGAATACAGGCTTGCTACGCAAATAGGTCGTATACCGTAGCCTATTAGTGTTTCAGCTGTAGTCGGCCCAATTGCGATAAACTTACCCGTAATACCGTGACTAGCGAGTATTCTGGCCATCATTGGACTAGTAACTACGAGATAATCTGCCTCCTCTTCCTTTATAGCCTCAATACACTCCTCACAGACACTGATAATGTAGGAGTAAACCTCGACGTAACCGATACCATTCTCAACCAATACCCTTACAAGGTCCCGTAGAGCGTCAGGAGATCTCACACCGATAACCCTTCTAGCGCCATGCGAGACGATGTATTTGGCTAAGTCAACTCCCCTATACCTTTCAGGCATCGATGGCTCCACGCCGAATAGATTCCTCACTACATCACGCGTTTTTGGTCCTATCACATACACCCTTACTCTATGCATGAAATCGATGAGCCTGTCAACGAGGTTCTTCCCCTCAGCGTCGATTAGTAGGAACCTAGGCGCCCTCGGACTGGTGAAGACTACACTGTCAGCCCAGCTTGAAAGCTCCAGTAACGCTTCAGCAACCCCTTCCACGGGGGCTGGCTCCATTATAGGCCTCCATAGAACCCTGCAGGGTCCGAGAAACTCCGGAGGCCTGTCGGGACCGAAAACTAGCGCTGTACACCTACTTTCTCTATCAGCCACCTGGCACCACCGCCGATGTATATCAAGAGAGGTGGCTCTTGTTGGACGCCTCGGTCTATGAGGTCTCCAATACTTCCAGCGATTATGTGTGAGTCGGGGTGCGTCGCGTTTCGTATTAGAACGACTGCCTCATCCCTTCCCCTAACCTCCGCCGCGATTGAGAGTATGTCTCTCAGCCATCGCGCACCCATGAGGATTACCACCGTGTCGCTGGCTTCTAGCAGTTTTTTCATCTTCTCGTGGTCTACAGGTTTATCCCCCATGGTGGTTCCCGTTACTACTGAGAACACTCTACTATATCCTCGTGAGCCCAAGGGCACTAGGTACTCGGCACTGCCTCCGACGAAGCTGGGTATTCCTGGTATGATCTCGCATGGTATATCGAATGATCTTACATAGAGGCATTCTTCCTCTCCCCTCCCATAAACTAGTGGATCCCCTCCCTTCAGTCGTACGACGGTTAAACCCTGCATGGCCTTATCAACGAGGATTTGATTGATTTCCTCCTGGGTCAGTGTATGTTTTCCGGGTTCTTTTCCAGCGTATACTAGTTCTGCTCCGTCCTTGACGTGCTCTAAGAGCTCTCTTGACACGAGCCTATCATATACCACGACGTCGGCCTCCTTCAGTGCCTTGAGGCCTTTAACCGTGATGAGTTCGGGGTCACCTGGACCTGCTCCTACTAGGATTACTCTACCACCATGGGACGCTCTTGACTTCTTCTGCGGCACGACTACCAACCTCGTAGGGGTCCCTTCCCTCTATTGTGAACCACATGGCTCTCCCATCCTCGGAGAATGTAGCGGCGATGAACATGATCTTGCCATCCCGATACCTTGCTATGCCTCCAACAGGTTTGGCGCAGCCAGCGGCTAGTGTTTGGAGGAATACCCTCTCGGCGAGCATCTCGTTGTGTGTTGCTTCGTGTGTCGCTAACGCTAACCTTCTAGCAATGCTTGATTCGCTGGGTGCGACAATGGCAATAATCCCCTGGCCGGGGGCTGGTGTGAACGGCTTTATTGGTAGAATTATTCTTGGCCTGTTGATTCCAAGCCTTACTAGTCCTGCCTCGGCAGCTATCAGGTAGTCAGCTGCCCCATTGTCTAGTTTTCTCAAACGGGTGTCAAGGTTTCCCCTTATCCATGTAGTCTCAACTTTTGGATTGGCGTAGAGGAGGGCGTGCTTTCTCCTCGGGGACCCCGCTGCCACTAGTGTACCCGCTGGGAGCTCTTCTGGCTTGAGGAGGTTGTTTCCTTTTCTAGGTATTAGGGAGTCTTCTATGGGTCCCCTTGGGGCAACTGCTACTACCTCCAAACCGTTGGGTAGCTCGCTTGGGAGATCCTTTAGGCTGTGTACTGCTATGTCGGCCTTTCCCTCTAGGACTAGTTTGTCCACTTCGCCTTCGAAGAGTCCCTTTCCTCCTATCTCGTGTAGTGGCTTGTTGCGGATCTTGTCTCCCTTTGTAGTGGTCTTTACTATCTCGTATTGTAGCCCGTCGCCTAGCCTTGTTGATATGTATTCCATGATTATCTCGACTTGCTTGAGGCTGAGCCTTGATGGTCTAGCTGCTACTCGTATCTTCAAGGTTTAATCCACCCTTCCGAGTGCTTTTTCGAAGGCGTCCTGGAACAGGCGTACTTCGTCTTCCCCGTGTACAATGCTTGTGAATAATGCCTCCATTTGGCTAGGGGCGACTAATACGCCCTCCTTTACCAGCTCCTCGTGTATCTTGAGGAATCTCTCCTTGTCAGCGCTTCTGACGTCGTCTGGCGATTCTACAGAGTCTACTCCAATGTAGAATTGTAGCATGGACTCTACCCTCACGATCGCATAGTGCTCATACTTCCTCCTCAGCGAGTCGTCGATTATCTCCATTATCGCCTTAGACGCTGTACTAGCCTTGTCCAGGCCTTTCTTCTCGAGGACCTCTATTGTTGCGAGGCCCGCCGCCATAGAGATTGGGTGTCCATTGAA